>JBEKFK010000164.1:0-4338 GCA_050013375.1 Nitrososphaerales archaeon
ACTCTGAAGGAGATCGGGGTGCGGATCGCCATCGACGACTTCGGGACCGGCTATTCCTCCTTGGCGTATCTGCGGCAGTTCCCCGTAGATGCGCTCAAGATCGACCGCTCCTTCGTGACACACATCTCGGAGTCCGAGGAGTCCGGTGCCCTCATACACACACTTGTGCAGCTGGGGAAGACCCTGCATCTGGAGACGCTCGCCGAGGGGATCGAAGAAAAGGACCAGCTCGCCAGACTGCGGAGCGAAGAGTGCGACAGCGGTCAGGGATTTCTCTTCTCGCGACCGCTCGATCCAGAGGCGGTTATCGAATTCTTCATGGACAGGGCGATGAGAGTTCCAATTAGCGCCGCACCGGAGGGAGAGGCTCTCTCGGTGACGCGGCACGAGTAGCCACTGCGGTTATCGGATCATTCGACCTGCCTCTTGGAGCGGATCCTGGCAGGTGGTGCGGAGGGACGGAGTGTAATGGCGAATGCGGCGATCGGAAACGGGGCAAGGCGGTATCGGGTCGCATCCGTCCTCGCTGTCGTTGCTTCCCTCGCTTACCTCGTCGCGGTATCGGTGCACCCAGGGACGACCCACAGGTGGGCGTCGTTTTGGACGGCGTTCGACGACTTCGGCCAATGCATCACACCGTTCATCGCCGCCGGCGCCTGCTGGCTCACCGCCCGACGCAGCTCGGGACGAGAGCGCGTCTCCTGGGTGCTCATCGGTCTCGGCGCCGCATCTTGGGGGACGGGCCAGATCGTGTGGACGATCTACGAGGTCGGCCTCGGCCACCAGCCAGTATCCCCGTCTGCCTGTGATGTCGGATTCCTCCTGTCTCCTGTACTCATCGCCATCGGGCTCCTTCGCTTCGTCGACACACCTGCCGGCCGTCTGTCACAGGTGCGGGGTGTCTTGGAAGCCCTCCTGATCTCGGCCGGCGTCCTCGTGCCAGTGTGGGCGTTGTTGCTCTCCCCCGTTGTGGCCACATCGAGGAACTCCCTCACCGAGCAGCTCGTGACGTTGGCCTATCCGATGCTCGACGCAGTTGTGATCGCCACTGTTCTTTTCATGGTCACCAGACGTCGGTCCCATGTGTACGGGCGCTTGTCGCTCCTTGCATGCGCCATCGTGCTGTTGGCCGTCTCCGACTCGACATTCTGGTACCTCACCACGGTCAAGAACCTTGACGACGTCAACCCAACGGACGCGGGTTGGTTCGCCGGTTTCCTGTTGCTCGGGTTCGGGGCCGTTGCCCTGCGACGGTCCAATCGGCCGGGCCCATCCGATGGTGACTCCGGCTCTCCAATTGATGCTGAGCGAAGACAACGGGTGGTTCGCCGCAGTTGGGTGGTTACAGCCGCTCCTGAGCTGGTGGCGCTGAGCGGATTGTTGGCTGTCGCCGGCTACCAGCTGATTGCCGGAGAAGGCCGCTTTGACAGGCCCGTGTCGTGGATGGTCGTCGGGCTGGCCGGATTGGCGCTGGCGCACGGCGTGTCGGTCGTCGTTGAGAACCACGTACTCACCGCCACACTTGAAGATCGGGTAGCTCAGCGTACGGCGGAACTGGTAGCCCGGGAGAGGCACTTTGCCGCCCTGGTCGAACACTCATCGGACATGACCGCCGTCATCGCGCCAGATCTGACCATCACGTGGATGAGCCAAAGCGTCAAGGAGGCCCACGGATGGGACCCAGACTCCCTTATCGGCCATAAGCTCAGCGACTTCGGGGACCGTTACGGCGCGTTGATCGACGTCCTGCAGCAAGCCCCGGAAAAGTCCGAGGGGCTCCAGCACGCGGCCTGGGAGCTCGTCGACGCCTCTGGGCGACAGCAATTTGCAAACTCCATGATCACCAACCTCGTTGGCGACCCCGATGTAGGCGGATACGTGATCAACACCAGGGACGTCACGGACCAGACACTGCTCGAACAAGAGCTTCGACACCAGGCCTTTCATGATCATCTGTCCGGGCTGGCCAACCGGGCGCTGTTCAACGATCGAGCGGAGCATGCGTTGCTTCGTGCCCGCCGTACCGGCACCGAGATCGCCGTTATGATGATCGACCTCGATGGCTTCAAGGATGTGAACGACGGTCTCGGCCACCACGCCGGAGACGCCCTCCTGCGCACCACCGCCGGCCGGCTCCTGGACGTGGCTCGAGCCAGTGACACGGTGGCGCGGCTCGGGGGAGACGAGTTTGCGGTCCTGATGGAGGACCTGGACGGGCCAGGTGACGCCCTTGCAGCCGCTGAACGCATGCGGGCCAACTTGCGAGATGTCACGATCGACGCCCACGCCGATGTGGCGATAACGGCGAGCATCGGCGTCGCCATCAGCGACCCGACATCTTCTGTGAGCGACCTTCTGCGCGACGCGGATATCGCTATGTACAGTGTCAAGAACAACGGCAAGGACAACGATCAGCTGTTCGAACCTTGGATGCGGACCCAAGCCCGCGAGCGGTTCGAGTTGCAGTCCGAGTTGGTGGGGGCGCTCGACCGAGGTGAGTTCGCGCTCGCCTACCAACCCAAGTTCGAGCTCGCGACAGGGCACCTGGAAGGGTTCGAAGCCCTCCTCCGCTGGACCCACCCCAGTCTCGGGCCGGTCCCACCCGACAAGTTCATCACCCTGGCCGAGGAGTCCGGCCTCATCGTCCCGCTCGGCCGGTGGGTGCTCTACGAGGCAACCCGCCAACTCGGCGAGTGGAGCCGCAGACTTGCTCACGACGTGGCTCTGACGATGGCTGTCAATGTCTCTGCTCGTCAAATGCGGGATTGGCGCCTCCCCGACGACGTCCACGACGCCATAGCGGCTGCAGGGATCGCTCCAGAGCATGTCGTGCTCGAGATCACCGAGAGCATGCTCCTGCACGACCCCAAGGAAGTGGCTGTTGTCCTGCGGGCGCTGAAGGCCCGGGGCGTGCGCATCGCTATCGATGACTTTGGCACGGGCTACTCGTCTCTGTCCGTGCTCCAGGACCTGCCGATCGACATCCTCAAGATCGACAAGGCGTTCGTCTCACCGCCGGCCGAGAGCGAGACAAACGGCGACAAGGTCCTTGGTGCCATCCTGACGCTCGCCCAGACACTCGGGTTGCGAACCGTCGCCGAGGGCGTCGAGCAGGTGGACCAGGCAGCTCTCCTGACCGCTCGCGGTTGCGACATCGGACAGGGGTTCCTGTGGGGGCGTCCCCTCGTCCCTCATGATGCTTGGACCTTGGTCGCCACCCTCGATTCGGAGCTGCAATCCCTGCATGGGTCACGGACCGATGCCCGTTCGCCCCGTTAGCGGCGCATCGAGAAGCCGAGCAGCAAAGGGTGCCTGTAGCGCTCGTTGGATTCCACGCTCACGGAACGGGTGAACCCCCTTACGGTCCCGTCACGACGATCTCCGCAGCCCCGACCAAGGCGATCGTGTCGATTCCTTGGGGCACCGGCTCACCCACGTAGCATCTCTGGGCGAGGCTCGGCGTCGCGACTGTGCTGGGCGAAGTGCCGGGGCAATACGTGGCGGTCATCGTGGTCTGGAACCCACCGCCGGGGTTCGTCGCGACGGTCACGACATTCGAGGTGGCGCATGGATCCTCTGGGACGATCCATGTCGTCTGTGAACACTCCTTGATCGTCACGGTCGCGTTGGCAGGAAAGCCCGTCCCGGTGAGCGTCGTTGCCGTGTCGACCATGACGTCCGCCGGGGAGGCGACAACTGTCGGTGTGGGCGGGGGAACGACGCTCTGAAAGCTCGCTGACCTCATCGCCAGCTGCTGCCCGGTGTGCGAGAGCAGTTGCCCCGTGATCGTCCCGGTCCCCGTGCAGTCAGGGACTGCATAGGTCATGCTCAAGGTGAGAAGGCGACGCCTCTGGAGCGCGACCTGCTGTCTCACCGGATCGACGATGAGACATACATCCTTTCCGGATGTCTGAACCGAGCCGGTGAAGGCTCGTGTACTGCAGTTGGAGATCGTCTCCTCGAGCGTCGCTGTCCCCCCTTCGTCGACCGTGGCGGGCACGAATTGGAGTGCTTGGAACGTGACCCCCTTCGTCTTCCCGCACGCCGCACGAGTGACGCCCGTGTGCACCGCAGGGCGATAGGTCTGGGTTGCCTCAGCGGCACTCGGATACATCGTCGCTAACGCGATCCCGGCGATCATCACGATCGGCATGAGCGCGATGGACCGTCGCCACGGGGACCGATGGATGCGCAAGTCGGCCGTGTTCACGTCACCCCCAGAACTCTTGCGAACGGAATCAACGATCTCACCCCGGAGTCTAGACAACGACGGGCCCGGACACCGAAGGTGGATCCGGAATGAAGGTCTTGACCTCGGGTTGTCGGTGGGCCCCAAGG
>JBEKFK010000165.1:0-4333 GCA_050013375.1 Nitrososphaerales archaeon
GCGGCCGCCCTCGTCTCACTCCTGACGGTCTATTTCCTGATGTACAACATCATCCCTCTCTCGCTCAACCGCTATCTCGTCTCCCTGGGCACCGGCATCGCCGTCCTGTCAGTGGTACCCATCTACTACAGCTACAGGGTGTTCACGGCCAAATCCGTATACTCGCTGGACGACAAGAACAGGAACCCTCTGAACACCATAGTGGTTAACAGCAAGACCATAATGTCGAACTTCAGGGTCCAGCTCTGGGAGGGCCTTCCGTACTATCTCTTCGGCATGCTCTTCTTTGCGATGCTCTTCGGGGACAGGGTGCTGTCGTGGACGTTCAATCCCGTCCGGAGCGCCAACGGCATATCTCTCCCGATGGTCTTCAACTCTACCTACCACGTCGGGGCTGACGTCGCGCTCCTCGTCATCTTCCCTGCGGCGGTGATCCAGTTCGCCATCATGACTCCCATCTCGGAGCAAATCTCGAACCTCACGACGAGCATCAGCGTCACCCAGGCCGGAAGAGTGGATGGATTCCTGAGCCACCGCTACAAGGTCCTTCTGCTCTCGTCGGTGCTCGCTGCGGCGTCGGTAGCCTCCGTCCTCTTCGTCTTCGCCCCGATCATCGAATCCTGGATTGGAGGTTCCGGGACGAGCATCTATGTCCTGCGGATCGCCGCGCTCTCAGACGTCCTGGTCGCGGTATTCATGGCGAACACCCTCTTCCTCATATTCCTGAACAAGATCCGGAGTCTCGTTGGAATCGCCCTCCTCGGTGTGGCGATACTAGGGGCAGGGGGGATATTCTTCGCCCAGTCCGGGTTCCAGTACATAGTCCTGGCCTACGCGATCTCGGCCACTGCGACGATGGCCCTGTCAACCATCCTGGTCGTCGAGTCCTTGGGAAAGCCGGCAAGCCTCTTCTTCTCCAGATACATGTGACTGCGATGGACCTCTGACCCGAAGAGGTGGCCGCAGTCATCGCCGCCAGGCTGCTTCGGGATGGAGAGTGGCTCAGAAGTAGTCGGGGATGAACGAGTCCTTCCTGCTCGTCCGGCCCTCTCTGAGGGTCTTGTCGAAGGTTGACTGCTTCACGTAGACCTCGTTCCAGTACCTGAACGATGCGATGCTACGGTAGCCTTTGACCCTGATCTCCTCCCCGAGAATCCAGCTCCTGAACAGGATGTCCGGCTCGTTGATTCCCGCGACAGCGCGGATGGGACAGGAGGCCGAGAACCTCGGATTTATCTCGAATATCTTGGGCTCGTCTTCGCTCACCCTCGCCTGGATGTTCAGCGGGCCCCTGCTCCCCATGGCGACGGCCACCTTCTCCGCTGACTTTCTCACCTCGGGGAAATCGCCCACGAAGGCCTTGTAGGTCTGCCCTCCCTTCAATCTCCTCCTCATCGAGATCGATGAGATTACCCTGCCGCGCCTGTCCGACATCACGCCTGAGGTGAACTCTTCGTCCTCCTCCTTGAGATACTGCTGCAGAACTGGCCGTCCGCCGCTTCCCTCAATGCTCTCGACGGCACGATCGACCTCTTCCGAGCTGTTTGCCACGAAGAGCTGCAGAGATCCGTGACCCTCCCTAGGTTTCACCACAACCGGCAGCCCGAATTCCCGTATGAAGCCCCTCCGGCGTCCCGGGAGTGCAGACTCTGCGCAGGGCAGCCCGTTCTTCTTCAGAAACTCGAAGGTCTTCCACTTGTCCCTCCCGGTCGCTATCACGTCCTTGGAGTTCGTCATTACGGTTGCACCGGTCTCCTTCTCTATCCGACGGGCCGACCCCGCGAGAATCGAGAGCTCTTCGTCAGAGCCGACGAATACCGCGCTGATCTCCTCCTTCTTGCAGACCTCGCTGATCGAGTCGAGGTAGTCTTTCGAAGATGCGGACGGCACGACCACGCCGAGGTCACCCCGATAGAGTCCGGCGGCCTGCGCGCTCATGTCTGCCGTGACGATCCTGTAGACAACGCGCCTGCCCCGTGCTGAGTTCGCGTACCTCAGCGACTTGATGATTCCCTGCGCGACCACGGTGCCTGCGGCCGTCACGAGCACGGTGGTGTTGACAGTCAAACTCGAGCCTCCGGCTACCTCGCCAGCCGATCCTCGCCAAGGGGGTGATGCGTTCGGCTGGGATTCGCTCCAAATAGACGCAGAACGGGCACCTGTATCTCGGTTACATAAGACATGTTCATACGGCCTTTATAGTACATTGTAAGTCGGAGTTCAGTCGAAAACTCTTGCAGAACGCCTCTACTCATAGAATCTTCTATAGCTTCGTTGCATCCTTCTTATTATTAGTGCTCTGTATCCCGGCAGTATCTTCAGCGATGGCCTACATACCCGGAAAGGCACCCGCCGGTGGAGCTTCTGCGAGCGGGGTCATAATACCCCTGTATTCCTATCCGGGCAGCAGCTGGAACGCAATCATCCAGCAGAAGATAGCCTATCCGTCCGTGCCCATCACTGTGATAGTGAATCCGTCCAGCGGTCCAGGTGCCTCGAAGGACCCTAACTACGTCACCTGGATCAACAACCTGAGGTCGGCAGGCATCAACGTCCTTGGCTACGTCTACACCAGCTACGGAGCGAGGAGCGCAAACTCCGTCGTGGCCGACATCAATGCCTACAAGGCCTGGTACGGTGTGAACGGCATATTCCTGGACGAGATGTCCAACGTCGTAGGACACGAGTCCTACTACTCTGCGCTGACCAGCTATGCGCACTACCTGGGCCTCGACACCGTGGTCGGGAACCCGGGCGCCACTGTCCCCAGCTCCTTCATCGGAGCGGTCGACGTGATAGTCATCTACGAGAACGCGGGAGTCCCGAGCGCCTCGGCCCTCGGATCCTCGACGATGGGGCTGAGCAAGAGCGGCTTCGCCACGATGTCATACGGCGTGTCGTCGCTGACCTCCTCCTCCGTGAGGGCGGTAGCCGCCTACGCCGGTTACGTGTTCATAACTGACCAAGGCATGCCAAATCCCTACTCCAGCCTGCCCTCGTACTTCGCCTCGCTGGTCTCCGACCTCAAGGCGACTTCGTCTATGTCAATTTCTGCGACGTCTTCGCTTCTAATCCAGTCGGCTGACACGAGCGGGAACGCCGTCACCGGCCTCTGGACCACGGTCTCCTACAACGGTAACGTGGTCGCGTCGGGCTTCACGCCTTTGGCTTTCAACGGCACGACCGGCACAGAGTACACAGTTTCAGTCTCGAACTACGGGGAGTACTTCTTCAGCCACTGGGAGAACGGCAACACTAGCCCCTCCAGGACCTTGACCCTGACACAGTCGCAGACGATCACCGCTTCGTACTCGACCTCCGCGTCCATCGACGTCCAGTCAGTCACTCAGTCCGGAACAGCCTTCTCTGGAATGTGGACAACGGTGGCGTACAACAACAACATCGTGGCTTCCGGGTTCACCTCACTGAGCTACACGGGCGTGCCAGGCGACTCGTACACAGTCTGCGTGGGCAACTACGGCAGCTACACCTTCATCCACTGGGACGATCAGAGCACGAACTCCTGCAGGACGGTCACCCTGCTCCAGAACATCCTGTTGACCGCAACCTACACCTCCTGATTCCGAATCGCAGCCAGGTCCCGAGCTGAAGACCCCGTTGCCAGCGGCCGAACAATAGAACAATGTTCCAGTTGATATATATAGTCGAGATAACACTAAATCAAGTAGTGAAGAGTTGGAATGAAATATCGCAGCAGGTCTGAGATAATCGCGATGATTTTGCAGGCTGCGAACAAGGGAGCAACGAAGACAAGGATCATGTACGGTGCTTACCTCTCCTATGCGCAAGTCCAAGAGTATCTGCAGTTCCTCCAGCAGAAGGAGCTTCTGAGCTATGAGCAGGGGACGCACCTGTACAAGCTCAGCGAGAAGGGTCTTCACTATCTCCACGCGTTCGACCAGATCAACGACATAATCTCGGTAAGCGGAAAGACGACGGTGCCGGTTGCCGCGGTCGACGAGACGGCCACAAACTAGTCGCCCCAACAATAGGTCCACTCCGGTCGAAGACGCAGGAGGGGTGCGACCCCCGCCCGGGTTCGGTCAGGCCGCAGTCGTCACTTCTTCTTGCCGAGTCCGGTACCGTAGGTGCGCAACCCATTGTCTTGCCTCACGCATGGATTCTCGCGAGTCAACAGGTCAGACATTCTTCTATCGGTCTGCCCCTATTGATTCGTTGCTAACCTTCTTGCCGACAGCTTAAAGACTACAGAACTTAGTTACATAACGTGTTAACTTCAAGCGCGCTCGAACTCACGCGGCAGTGCGCACAGTGCGGCGGAGGATTCGTCTACGATTCAGAGAGCGGTGAG
>JBEKFK010000166.1:0-4310 GCA_050013375.1 Nitrososphaerales archaeon
AAGTAACCTGCGCATTCCATCCCAGCAGTTTGCCGTGATCTCTTCGCGGGCACGGATTCACTCGCATGATCTGGCATGCACGTTCAATGATGGGCTTCGACGTGCCATAGATTCGCAAGCGAGGGAAAGTCAGATTCTCTCTCTTCGAATAGGCCACGTGAATGCATCCTTCACCATCTACCAGTCCAGTGAGCCATCCAAGTTCAAGCTCGGTTACACCGGAATCGAAACTCATGAATAGTGAGGTTGTCGCTACCTATAAGCTCCACACTAGACGCAGGCGCATCAGGTCTTGACGGACTCAAGCAAGAATTTGTCTGGATCTTCGCCGAGTTCGTCCTGTAAGCTATCTTTGAGTGCAGTTAGCCTCTGCACGTCGTGCCCCTTCCTCTCGAACCTCTTCACCTCCTCCTCGAACGGCCGGACCCCGTCGCCGCTAACCATCTTGTCAGCGAAGCAGACGACCCTCTGCTCGAGCGTACGCGGGATGTAGTCGCCCGGCGGGAACCCCAGCGACCTCGCCTCCTCGGGGGATATCCCCGCGCCCACATGACGCCTGACTATCTCGACCACAACGGAATCGACCCCCTCCTCCTCGAGGATCTTCGCCCCCATCCACCCGTGCCCGACCTCGTGGGTCTTTGACCTCCCGATGTCGTGCAGCAGCGCGCCCGCCACGACAGCGCGCCGGTCGATGGGCTTGCCCCTTGCTAGAAACGCGTCCGCGAGCGCCTCCGAGACCGATGTCACCGTCCGGCAGTGAGAGACGACCCGCTCGTCGCTCCCGCGCTTCGCATGAAGGGCGAGCGCCTGTCTCTCGTCCGGGATCACTTGCTTGTGTCCTCTTCGAGCTGCTTGATCTTCCAGCCCAGCGCCGCCTTCAGGTCGGCGTTGTCTATCCTGTTCAGCGGCTTCTGGCAGGTCGGGCACTTGAAGAAGGACTCCATCGACTCCTCGAAGGTCCTCGTGACGCAGGTCTGCGTCCCGCAGTAGTAGAACTCGTGGGCCTCCTCGTATTCCAGCCGCTGCAGCAGCCTCTTCAGTATCTTCTTCTTCTGAGTCTGTATGAACCCGTCCGTCTGGTCGCGCTGCGCCTTCCACCTGTAGACGAACCAGCCCCGCTTGGGGTCCCTCACCCTGACACCGGTGATCAGGCTCCGGCCGAAGAGGTCGTAGAGCGCCTTCCTGACGGTCTTTATCTTCAGGCCGGTGGCCGAGGCGATCTCCTCGTCGGTCGCGTTCTCGTTGTTGAGCAGCGCCCTCGCCACCCTGACGTAGTCCGGACCCCCGATGAGACCGGCTACCTTCACAAATGTGTCCTCATACTCAATTTTCACGTTAGTTTCTCGACCCTTTTGCCTTTTTCAGAAGGAATTATCTTCATTTTAGCAGGCCCAAACTCCTTCTTAAGCTCTTCCCCCTCCTGCAGCTCGTGGAGCACGATGGCCAGCGCCGCGATCTCCGAGTGCGGCTGGGATGTCACGGCGACGTTGTAGTCGGAGAGGTGGTACGCCTCCGCCGGGACCTTCGGCCCCCCCACGGCGATAAGGAGCTTCTCGCTCCTCCTCAGCTCCCCGACCTTGTCCTGCAGCGGCATGCCGTACATCGTGAGATGGACCACCGTCCTCCCCTCCTTCTTCGCCTCGGAGACCGCGGACTTCCATGACGGGACCTTGAGGACCTGGAAGTCGCCTCCCCAGGCCTCCTTCACCTCCCTTATCCCCTCGAGGAGCCCGTCGTCGATCTCCTCCAGGTAGACCGCCTCCGCCCCGAGCGCCCGGGAGACGAGGCAGAGGTGGGTCAGCGTCCGATAGTCCCTGACGTACCTGTGCCCGATCCTCAGGATCCTGATGCTCTTGGCGGTGGTCAAGGTGTCGCTCTGGTGCTCTGAGGGTCCGCATCTTCCTCGGGCTTTTGGGCCACCGGGCGCTCAGGCGCCCAGCTTCCCCCCTTCCAGCTCGGAGAGGGGGATGAGAAGCGTGACCTTCAGCTGGTGGGTGAGCTTCCTCGTCAGGACCGGGTCGGGCTTGAGCTTCTTCGACTCGACCATCCGTATGACGGACGGCTTCTCGTTCAGCAGCCGTCCGAGGTCCTCCTGGGAGAGCCCCATCTTCTCCCTCGCCTGCCTTATCTTGACGTTATAGTCCGGGTCCATCTCGTATTCGGACTCGGAGACGACCGGCGCCTGGGCCGGCCTGAAGCTCGCCTGGATTGGCCGGACGTGAGCCTCCCTCACGATTGCTCCGCCCACCGACCTTCCGAGCTTCGAGCAGCCGCTGCAGACGACCATAATCGCCCCGTCTATCTCGACCTTGTTAGGCCCGGTCCTCATGGGACCGCCGCAGACCTCGCAGGCTGCTCTCATAGGAATCGCCGGTTCGAAATCCCTTCGCCTTAAAAAGCTCTCGAAAGGCCCGCGCAGGCTTTTAACGCCCCGGCAGGCGGCGGTCCCGCGTTGAAGCTGCTCGACGAGAGGAGGAGGTTCTCCCTGATGCTGGACTACGAGTTCGGAGCCGGGACAAGCCGCGCCCTGCCGAAGAGCGGCCTCGACTACCTCTACTCCCGCAGGTCCGACCGCCTCAAGCAGGTCATGCACGACGGGAAGATCTTCGCGGTCATCAGGCCGAACGGCGCCATAGCGCTATCGCTGCGCGCGGCCGGCCAGCTCGCGTCCTCGAGGGCGTTCATGCAGAACTCCGTCACGGTGCGCGATGACGCGGCCCAGTTCGTGCGGGACGGCAAGTCCGTCTTCTGCAAATTCGTGACAAGGACGGGCAGGCACGTGCTCCCCGGAGGGGAGGTCGTCGTGCTCGACGAGAGCGGTCTGCCGATAGCCGTGGGGAGGGCGAAACTTCCGGGCGCCTTCATGAGAGAGTTTAAGGCAGGGGTCGCAGTCAAGGTGAGGAGTGCTCACGAATGAAGCTGGATGACAGGAAGACCCGCAGGATGATGGACCGGATGGGTATCAACATGAAGGAGATAGCCGGGGTCGAAGAGGTGATAATCAAGACCTCCTCCAAGGACATCCACATCACCGGCGCCCAGGTCTCCGAGGTGAACGCCCAGGGGAGCCGCATCTTCCAGGTCATGGGCGACGTGGAGGAGGTCGAGAGGGAGAGGGCGAAGTTCTCCGAGGAGGACATACTGCTCGTCCAGCAGCAGGCGAACGTCACGAAGGAGAAGGCCGTGATCGCGCTCGAAGAGTCGGACGGCGAGGTCGCCAAGGCGATCCTAAGACTGACCACCTGAGATGTGACCTGCCGCACGCCGTGTGCCTTCCGCCATGTCGAAGACTCGGGATGGACGGGCCGGAAGCCTTGGGACGAGGAAAAACATGAAATACCTCGGGCGTGATGGTTATAGACGTGCCTGAGAACAACGAGGAATCCGGACACAGCCACGGGGCTGCCCCCTCTGCGCTCCCGCGTATGATCCGAATCGCCATCCCGATAGGGTCAGTGCTGGTCCTTCTCGCATTCGCCGCAGTCGCGCTCCTCCCGGACAACCCGAACGCCCTGCCGACCCAGTCGACGGTCTTCTTCATCCCGATCTACTTGACGATAGTCATCGTCATGGTCTTCGCGTCGATGTACATCTTCAAGAGCTTCGTGGAGAAGGACGTCCCGTCCGCGGGTCACTAAAGCAAGAACCTCATCCGGTCAACGCCTGTGCCGCCGGACGGCTCAGATTGGCATCGGCGTTCGGATCATCATGGCGCCGTTTATGGCCATAAGCGCCCCCACGACTACCATCGCGTAGCTGTAGATTGAGGACGCCCCCTGGATGGATCCTCCGGACATCAGAGTCCCGATCAGAGCCATGAGGATCCCGAGGAGCACCATGAGCACGGAGAAGCCCTTGAGGTGCATGAATCCCGTCGAGGTTACCGAGAGGACCGCCACGACCACGACCAAGATTCCGAGGGCGACGAGGAGCACAGCCCATGCGTCGGGGGAGAGGAGATCCCCGCTCATCATGCCGCTGCCTCCCTGGTTGATGGCAATGCTGGTCGCCGAGGCGAAGTCGAGCAACCCCCCGAGTACGCCAAGCATGAAACCACTCGTCGAGACCAAGCTCTCGTCTGCCGGCACCCGCGCGGTATATGTCTTTATGACCATGCCGCGGCATCCGTAGCCAGTCCGAGGAAAGGGTCGCCACCATCGATTGTCCACCGAGAAGAAGGTCCCACGAAAGAGGATCGACTGGGTCTACTCGACCCTGCCGGTGAGCATCGCGCTCGGTCCGATCGGGACCTACGTCCAGCTCTACCTTCTGCGGACGAACGGCGTCCAGGCGGGGACGGTCTATGT
>JBEKFK010000167.1:0-4269 GCA_050013375.1 Nitrososphaerales archaeon
TCAGCGTCGGATTCACGGACGTCGAGATCGAGCACATCTCGGACTCCAACATAGGGGAATACCCCTTCAAGTACTACAGCTCGCACATCAAGGCGAAGAAGCCAGCCCACGCGTCTGCGATAGCTCAGCGACCCGCCTCTCTACCTCGTCCCTGATCCTCCGCACCTCCTCGATCGGCTTGCCCTTCGGGTCTTGGAGGTTCCAGTCCACGAGCTTCTTCTGCATCTGGGCCAGCATGGGCCGCGGGCACGCTTCCTCAACAGAGCAACCCATGGTCACGACGAGGCTGGCTTGACTGATCATCTCCGCCGTCAGCATCTTGGGAGCGTTCGAACCTATCTCGATGCCCTTCTCCTGCATGGCCTGGACAACGACCGGGTTCACCCTCGACGACGGGACGGTCCCGGCGCTAGAGGCGTTCATCCCGCGCACCCTCGCGAAGGCCTCGGCCATCTGGCTCCTCCCTGCGTTCTCCACGCAGACAAACAGAATCGAGGCTCTAGCTTCCCTTGGCATATGGTCTCTTCAGTCTCCTGAATAATAAGCCAGCGCAGACTCCGCCGATCGCGGGTCCGAGGTAGTAGATTCCCTGGTCGTCGAAGTAGCCCGAGAAGAGGGAGGGTCCTAGGCTTCGCGCAGGGTTGAGCGACGCTCCCGTGAGCGGCCCTATGAAGAGTATCAGAACGAAGAGCGTCCCGCCCACTAGGAGGGCCTGCTTCAGGGAGCTCTTCAGGTAGGAGGCCGCCGAGAGCGCCGAGACTACGAGAACAAACGTCCCAATGGTCTCGAGAACCAACCCCTCGGCCGGCGAGACCGCCGCGGCGAGCTTGGTGGAGCCCAGACTGGTCGCGGCCCCCTGAGACCCGAAGGCGAGCGCGAGGGTAAGGCCCGCGAGCAGCGAGCCACAGATCTGGAAGAGGACGTAAGGGAGAAGCAGGTCGCCCTCTGAGATGCCTGCCACGGTGCTCCCTAGGGTGACAGCGGGATTGATGTTCGCACCCGAGGTCCAGCCGAGAAGCCTGATCATCCCGGCGACCGTCCCACCGAAGACCGCGGCCACGAACACGAGGGACTCGGCCGAGCCCATGCGGAGGAGGGAGGCGACGACCACCGAGCCCGGACCGAGGAGGACGAGCATGTAGGTCCCGAATAGCTCCGAGACACACTGTTTCTTGCTGTCAGGACTTGGAAAAAATCGCAATGTCTCCCGCGGGACCCTTGGTGAGAGCCCGACGGTGGGAGGTACTTATTGACTAACCTGTGCGCCGGCGATTATCGGGCAGAAACACAAGTTGGTCAATAATAATCCAAGCCCTGGTCGTTTACGATGGCATGCCAGTCCGTGAAGACGGCCGGAGGAGCCCCGTCCTATTCGTGTGCATCGAGAATTCGAGCCGCAGCGTGATGGCGGAGGCGTTCGCGAAGGATCTCGGCCTGGAGGCGTCGAGTGCAGGCACTTTTCCTTCGACGCACGTCAATCCGCTCGTCCTGTCGGCGATGGGCGAACTCGGAATCGACGTCTCACGGAAGGTCCCCCAGGAGCTCACGGCCGGGATGTTAGAGAGTGCAGCTCTGGTTGTCCTTACGGACACGACCCTTGAGAAGACAATCCCGAGCAGTCTCCGAAAGAAGATGAGGAAGAAGCTTGTGGAGTGGAGCATCCCGGATCCTCAGGGGAAGTCCATCGAGGAGATACGGTACATCCGGGACAGGATAAAGGCGATGGTGCAATCACTGGCTAGGGAACCCTCGCCGTCCGATCGCTAGGAATCGGAGATAGGCGGTCCGCAATCCCCTTCGTACTTGCCGTCCACCTTCTGGACAAGCCCGTGCACGTCCAACCTGTGAAGGATTCGCGACAGAACCTCCTGATGGAGGTTGGTTGACTCTTTCAGCTGGGTGAACGAGACTGGATCCTGAGAGCTGCAGACCACATCACAGACGGACAGCTCCCTGCTCGTAAGCTCGACGCACTCGTCTGGGTCGCAGACTCCTGAAGCGCAGACAAGAGGCATAGAGATGAGATAATCGTTGAGCTATTTATTGACTAGCTGTTCCTTTTGCTGGCACATGCCGATCTCCTTGCCGCCGGGAGCCTTGATCGAGGTTACGTAACCGAGCGTCGTCTCCGAGATCGGTCTTGCGAATTCGACGCCCTTGGCTCCGAGCTCCTTGACAGTGGCTTCCAGGTCGTCCGAGATCAGGTATAGGTCGTGGTGGTTCTTCCCTCCCTTGAGGGGGGCGCCCACCTCGGCGCTTGTCAGGGCCGGGACGAGCCAGAAGTCTCCGTCCATGAACGGATACTCCACGACGTCGATCAGAAAATCGCGGATCTCTTTCACGTCCTTCTCGTCGGCGAGTGCGTGCAAGTCTACGATCAACGGTTCGTCGCCATGGCCATCGTCATCGGCCGCCCGAGCCCGTCTTCGAGATAAACTTTCACGGTGAGGAGCGGCAGAATGCTTTTACCTACTTTTCGGGAGATTGGGACAAGATGCCCTCCTCCGGACAGTCCGAGGTCACCATAGCGCCCCTCAAGAGGGAGGAGCTGTCGGAGGCCGACCGCATCCTGCGCCTCGCGTTCGGAACCTTCCTCGGGGTTCCTGAACCGGCCAAGATCTTCGCAGACAAACAGATCATCGCAAATAGGTGGAAGATGAACCCTTCGTGGGTCCTCGGCGCCCGTCTGGACGGTGAGCTCGTCGGGTCGAACGTGCTGACCAGGTGGGGGAAGTTTGGCTGGTTCGGGCCGCTCACCGTAAGGCCGGACCTTTGGGATAGGGGTATCGCAGGGAAGCTCATGGGACCGACCATGGAGCTATTCTCGAGCTGGAAGACGACCCACGAGGGGCTGATGACCTTCGCCAACAGCCCGAAGCACCTCGGCCTCTACCAGAAGTTTGGGTTCCACACGAGGTCCTTGACCGCGATAATGGAGAAGAAGGTGGAGGCCCCCTCTAAGAAGCACAGGCGGGTCTCGGTCGAGACCTTCTCGGGGCTGAGCGGGGACAAGGAGAGAGGGGCCGTCTTGAGGGAATGTCGCGAGATGACGGACGGCATCCTGGCGGGCCTCGACGTCTCAGAAGAGATCAAGGCGGTGCAGGAGCTTATGCTCGGGGACACGGTCTTGGTCAGGGACGGTTCTCGAGTCGCCGGCTTCGCAGTTTGCCACGTCGGGCCGAACACCGAGGCAGGCAGCGGGACGTGCTACATCAAGTTCGGTCTTGCTTCGGGAGGGACTGGTGCAACCGGGGTGTTCCGAGGGCTGCTGGCGGCCTGCGAGTCATTCGCCTCTCAGAAAGGGGCAGAGGCCCTGGAGGCAGGCGTTAACCTCTCCCGGACAGAAGCATACGTCGGAATGCAGGCGCATGGTTTTCGGACCGAGTTTCAGGGTGTATCGATGCAGCGGCCGAACGAACCAGGGTACAACCGGCCGGGCGTCTTCGCAATCGACGACCTGAGATAGGAAGCCCAGCCTCATCCACACTCGTCGCAACTCACCGTCCCCGATCTCTGGGACTCCCGAAGACAAGAGGCGCTCTATAGCAATCGCTTTGTAGGCGATGTTCAGGCCGCAGGTCTGGGTCCGACCATGGCTGTTCCGTTCCTGGACGAGTTGCTGAAGGCCACGGTAGCGCTCTTGGTGGTGGTCGATCCCGCCGGCCTCGTCCCCGTCGTCCTGGCGCTCACGAAAGGCATGAAGAGGGAGGAACGCAGGGGAACGTTCAGGGTAGCGCTCCTTGTCGCAATCGTCCTCCTGGTCATCTTCGCAGTGGCGGGGCAGGAGCTGCTGGCCCTCTTCGGAATAACCGTCGACAGCTTCATGATCGCTGGTGGGATCCTCCTCATGATCCTCGCCATGCAGATGATCTTCCGCGGGGGGTTCGTCGGTGCCTCTTCGATCTCAGCGGACGAGGTGGGAGTTGTCCCGATCGCGTTCCCGCTGCTCGTGGGCCCCGGCGCAATAACGACGACCATCGTCTCGTTGCAGACTTACGGCATCCTCGTCACGCTCCTCTCAATCGTCATAGTGATGTTCGTGGCCTGGCTCGTGCTGAGGTACCTCGACAGGATCGATTCCTTGCTGGGGAAGAGGGGTACCGCCGTCCTGTCCACACTCATGGCCGTGTTCATAGCCGCCATCGCGGTCCAGTTCATCTTGACCGGGATACAATTCTACTACCCGCCTGGTTAGCTGTCTAGGTACGCGGAGATCAGGTAGCCAGGCGAGACAGAAAGGTTACCTCTTGACTTGGACCATACGATTGC
>JBEKFK010000168.1:0-4255 GCA_050013375.1 Nitrososphaerales archaeon
CGAACGGTGGGAGGGGCGCGGACGCGGTCCTGGATTTCGTCGGGAATCCCTCAACGAGTACCCTTGGATTCGAGATGCTGACGAAACAGGGTCGACTCGTGATAGTCGGACTATTCGGGGGTTCTGCTCCATTCTCATTGCCCCTCTTCCCGCTGAGGGGCGCAAGTGTCCTAGGGAGTTTCACGGGGACTCTCGCCGAGCTCTCAGAGCTGGCCAGTCTTGCGGCCGCGGGCGCGGTGAGGCCGGTGGTCTCAGCAGAACATCCCCTGGAGGACGCTAACTTGGTGCTCCAGCGGCTGGGCAGGGGCGAAGTGATGGGACGGGCAGTGCTTCGGCCCTAACACGGAACGCGCACGAGGGGGGTTTAGGTCCCGGTGACGATTATTGTGTTAGTCGCCAAGACGTTCTTCAGCTTCCTCATGTCGGAGTTCACCGTCTCCTTGAGCTCCTCCATGCTGCTCGCCGCGACCTCCGCGACGATGTCGTAGACGCCGTAGACCTCGTAAACCCTGTCGACGTACTTGAATGTCTTGAGCTCGCTGACGACATCCTTGTCGGTCCCCACCTTGACGTTTATCATTACGAACGCTCGAGGCATGTTGCTGGTTCGAACCCGTCCAACGCAGCCCTTCGCACGCTATATAGGATTCTCGCCGATGGCCGCGTCCCCGCCTTCAGGCCGGACCGGCCCCGTTAGCGGAGTCCGGGCCCGTGCCTCCGTTCCCCTTCGCGCGGACCAAGGAAGTGAGGACGCCTATCGCGCAGAGGAAGGCCGCCAGGAGGAACGCATAGTGCATCCCTGTGACGAAGAGCTGCGCCGTCCTGCCGGAGGCGACAGACCCGCCGCTGAGCTCGGCGAACGCGCCCGTCGGCATGCTCGCCGCCACCACCCCGCCGAGCACGGCGACGCCGACCGACTGACCGGCCGATCTCACGGTCCCGAGGGTTCCCGAGGCCAGCCCGATCTGGCTGCGGGGGACGGAGCTCATGACGGCGTTGGAGTTCGGGGACGAGAAGAGCGCGTGTCCGAGACCCAGGAACATGAGCGGCAGCCAGATCGACTCTCCCGAGGCGGCGACACCGAGGAACGAGAGCGCAAGAAAGGCGATGAGCTTGATCAACATCCCGGCCGCGCTGAGGAGGCCGGGGCTGATCCTGTCCGAGAGGGACCCGGCGACCGGCGCCGTCAGGACCATCACGACCGGCTGGGCCAGCAGGACAAGGCCCGCGGAGACAGGCGAGTAGCCTAGGACGTCCTGGAGGTAGAGGGAGACGACGAGCAGGGAGCCTGAGGCGGTGACGTAGTTCATGAGCGCGGTCGCATTGCCGGCGGCGAAGAGCCTGTTCTGGGTGAAGAGCCGCAGGTCGATCAGGGGGACGGCGCCCTTCCTCCGCTCGAGAAGCAGGAATCCCGCGAAAGACCCCAGGCAGGACAGGACCAGCAGCGCGGTCTCCCAGAGATAGGTCGCCAGCCCGCTAAGCGCAAGGAGCATCGTCACCAGGAAGGCCGTGAGCGCTATGGCGCCCGGGAAGTCGAATCTTGCCTCGACCATCGACGGCTTCTCGCTGCTCAGATAGACGACCGCGAGCGCCGCCGTCGCTATCCCAATCGGCACGTTGACGTAGAAGATCGATCGCCATCCGAAGACCTGGACCAGCACCCCTCCCGCGGCCGGACCCGCCGTGAGACCCGTGTACGCCGACGCGAGAGTGATGCCGAGTACCCTGCCGCGCTCTGCGACGGGGAAGGCCTTCACGACCAGCGCCCCGGCGACCGCGCTCATCATCGCAGCGCCGGCGCCCTGGACAATCCTGAAGACGATCATCTGGCCGACGCCGCCGGAGAGGCCGGCGAGGAAAGATCCGCAGGTGAAGACCACGACCCCCGTGACCAAGACGGGCTTCATGCCGCTTCTGTCACCCACCCGTCCGAAAGTCGTCTGGAGAGAGGCGATGACGACCAGGTACGCGGTCGTAATCAGGATGATATCGGCGAAGGAGGCGCTGAACGCCTTGGCTATCGACGGCAGCGCGAGGTTGACTATGCTGCTGTCGAAGGGTGCCATGAACGACGCGATGCACGCGATGAAGAGTACCATCCATCTGTTCGAGGTGATTCCGCGGCCCAAGCGCCGGGGACGATATAATCGTTGAACCTCGGCCGGCGGAGAGGCCGGGCTGCGCAAGACCTAAAACCCGCGGGCAGAACTTCCGCTCGGCTTGTCCGACGGCGTCCACACCAGGCGGTACATTGTCCAGGCCGGAACCAAGCTCAGGCTGGGGAGGTTGGACCCCTCCGACACCTCAGGATTCGACGGCGAGGAGGCGCGGGCGGTCGAGCTCTCGCAGAGGCTCGACGAGAAGCTGGACCGGCTCCAGGCGAAGCTCTACGCTGAGCACAAGCACAAGGTCCTGGTGGTCCTGCAGGCGATGGACACCGGAGGCAAGGATGGGACGATCCGGCGGATCTTCAAAGGCGTGAACCCGTCAGGGGTCCGGGTCGCCCACTTCAGAGAGCCCACACAGCTGGAACTCGACCATGACTTCCTCTGGAGGGCGCACGCCCAGGTCCCCGGGAAGGGGGAGCTCGTCATCTTCAACAGGAGCCACTACGAGGGTGTGCTGGTCGAACGGGTCCACGGGATCGTGACCAAGGACGTGTGGAGACAGCGCTACAAGCAGATCAAGGACTTCGAGAGGATGCTCTCGGAGTCGGGGACGACGATCCTGAAGTTCTTCCTGAACATCGATTCCGAGGAGCAGAAGCGCAGGCTCCAGGAGAGGCTCTCGGACCCTGAGAAGCAGTGGAAGCTCAGCGTCGACGACATCGACGAGAGGCGGCTCTGGCCCAAGTACATGAAGGCCTACCAGCAGGCGCTCGAGGCGACGACCACGGACTTCGCGCCCTGGTACGTCGTCCCCTCGAACAAGAAGTGGTTCAGGGACCTGCTGGTCTCCGCCGTGATCGTGGACGCCCTCGAGGGGCTGCACATGGAGTATCCCCCGGTCTCGGTGGATTTGAAGTCCGTGAAGATACGATGACCAAGGCCGCCCAGGGTCCGAGCTCACGCGGTGAGGTGCGCGCGGGTCGGCCGTTCCTTTGAACTACGATAATCGGTCCGTCTCCATCGGCCCCCTCGAACTCGGCTACCGGATCGAGGGAGAAGGCCCGCTGACGGTCTTGCTTCTCCATGGGTTGAGGTCCCACTCCGGGACCTGGAGGAGAATCATCCCCGGCCTGTCCAAGGACGCCACCGTCGTCGCGCCCAGCCTCCCTTCCAGGATGGGGGACGCGACACCCGAGCTCGCCGAGCTCTACGCCCTACAGGTCAGCGCCGTCTGCGCCGATTCGGGGGTCTCGCGCGCGGTCGTCGTTGGCAACTCGATGGGCGGCTGGGTCGCCATGAGGCTCCTCACGAAGCACCGGAACCTGGTCTCGGCGGTGGTCCTCGAGGACACCGCAGGGTCGGGCTCGGAGGAAGCGAGGGCGCTCGAGCGCTCCAGGATACCGGTGCTCATACTGTGGGGCGAGTCCGACAGGGTCCTCCCAGTCAGCCTCGGGAGAGAGCTACACTCGCGGCTCTCGCGGAGCGAGTTGCGCGTGATAAGAGGTGCGGGCCACGTCCCGCACTGGGAGACGCCCGAAGCGTTCAGCGGAGTCCTAGGGGAGTTCCTGGGGAGGCACGCTAGGCTCAGCACTCTGTCTCGCTGAGCGCGACCCACTCCTTCATCGCCCCGTCGACCGACCGCAGCTGGAATATTGTCACGGTGTCGAACTCCCCGGTCTGCTCAAGAAAGTCCCTGATGTTGAGGGCGCACAGGAGCGAGCCCTGGGGAATCCTGCTGAGGTTTGAGGTGTTCCTTGCCACCACGAGAAGGGGCTGGGTCATCGTTCTCACCGTGATATTCCTATTATATATAATTCGCTGAGGAAATTATTCCTGCGTGCCTCCGTTACTCTTCCTGCCTGCGAAAGACGCTCAGCCGTCTCTGGCTGGCTTCAACGGGTGCTGAGAGGGGGAGGACTCATTCCTACCCAGCTTCTGGAGGAGCGGGCCGGCCATCGCCGTGACGAGCACCATCACGCCGAGGATCGAGAATGTCGAGGTGTCGATGAGGCCGGCAGCGAGTGCGGCCTGGCCGATGATGAAGGAGAACTCGCCCCGCGGGACCAGCCATGCGCCCACCATCCGGGGGTCAGTCTCCCCGATCGGGTCCCTCGCGCCCAGGATCCTGCCGATCAGGACCCCGCCTG
>JBEKFK010000169.1:0-4234 GCA_050013375.1 Nitrososphaerales archaeon
CAACATGCCCTACGTCTTCGCCGAGAACGGCCTCGTCGTAGTCGGCGGGGACAGCGGGAGCGGCGTGATGAAAGGCGACTCGTTGGGGAGGGTTGTCGACGCGGTCTACAGGGGCGGGGATGGTGCCGAGGCCGAGCTGTACGACGGGACCGTCTTCAAGGCCTCGAAGATAGGGTTCAAGTCACGAGACGTCGAGCGAGAAGAGTGGCTGATCTAGGCGAGCCCGTCGCCGCTTACTTCTCCCTCCATCTCGCCTTCGTCAGCGAGATGAAGAAGAAGGCCGCGGTTACCGCGAGCAGGACGAGCCAGGCCGCGTCGATGTTTATGGGAGTCTGCCTGACCAGCCCCGCGGCGTTCTGGGCGATCTCCGACGCGTAGGTCGTGGGCGAGAGGTAGGCGAGGTACCTCCAGGGCAGGGGGATGTACGTTATCGGGTAGTACACCGGCGGGATCGTAGAGAAGAGGGTCGAGAGGAGCCGCGTGTAGGCGAAGCTCTCCACAATGTCCGACGAGACGGTCGCCAGGAGGAACCCGATCGAGACCGATGTCAGGAACATCAGCAGCATCACGCCGACTATCGTCAGGAGCTGGAGCGGAGTCACGTGGACGTAGAAATAGAACAGGACCGAGAGGATGGCCAGCGCGGGCGACGAGTAGATCAGCTCCGAGATGGTCATGCCCGCGACGTAGGCCCCCGCCCGCGCGGGCGACCCGACGACCATGTCCTGGAGCCTGTAGTCGTTCTTCAGGTGCGAGAGGTCGCCCTGGAGCGAGGTCCCGCTCGAGAACATGGTCATTATCAGGGACCCTTCCACCGCCTCGCCGATCAGGGACCCGCCGCTCGCGAGCGTGATGAGGATGAGGAACGAGAGCGGCGAGAGGACGGTGTTGATGAGGATGACCGGGTAGTTCTTCATTGCGTAGATCGAGTTGATCAGGATGGAGGCCAGGAACTGGCTGAGGGCGCCCCGCACCTAGCCCGCGCCTCCCTCTACCTTGTCCTTGGCGATCACGAAGTTGAATACGTCGTCGAGCGTCACGGGGTTCAGCGAGAACCTGACCCTCTGGTCAGCGAGCCTCTTCGCAAGGGCCAGCGCCTGGTCCTCCGTCGTGAAGATCTGCGTCATCCCGTCCCTCCGAGTGTACTTCTCTCCCACGAACTGCGCCGTCGCGGCGTCCTCCCCCGGTAGCACCAGGCTGAACCCATACTTCATCTCGGCCCTGAGCTCGTCGAGGGTCCCGATCGAGAGGAGCCTCCCGTCCTCGAGTATGCCTATCCTGTCCGAGAGCTGCTCCGCCTCCTCGAGGTAGTGGGTTGTGAGGAAGACGAACCTCTCCTTCCCGAGGGTGACCAGCAGGTCCCAGAGCTCCCGCCTCGAGATGGGGTCGAGGCCGGTGGACGGCTCGTCGAGGAAGATCACGTCGGCCTCGGAGGCCAGGACCATCGCTACGAGGACCTTCCTCTTCATCCCCCCCGAGAGCGTCCGGTTCAGCCTGTTCGCCTGTTTCTCCAGCCCCACGCTCGACAGGGCCTCGAGGGCCTTCCTCCTCGACTCCCCGTAACCATAGCCCCGCCAGAGCAGGTAGGTCGAGACGGTCTGAAGCGGAGAGATCCAGGCCACAGCTCGCCCCTCCTGCGGGACGACGGCTATCCTCTGCCTCAGCTTCCTCGCGTCGGCCATGACATCCAGCCCGTCTATTCGGGCGGATCCGGAGGTCGGCTCGAGCAGGGTCGCGAGTATGCGGGTGAGTGTGGACTTTCCGGCACCGTTCCTCCCGATGAGCGTGAAGATCCCCCTGGTCGGGACGGCAAATGACACGGACCTCAGCGCGAGCTTCTTGGTCCCGTAGGACTTGGTGAGGTCCTCGCAGACCAGCTCCCCGGCGGCGGTCATCCTCCTCGCCTCTTCCGCACCTGCTCCCGATAAGCTATGCGCGAGAGCTCGTCGGCCTCGGCGTTCAGCTCGCGCGGGACCCACTCGAAGGAGAGCCTCGTGAACTTCCTAGCCGCCTCCTTCGCCTCTAGGTACTTGTCCACGTAGGTCCCCTCGGCTTTGCTGTTGAGAGCCTTCTTGGTGACCTTCCACTCCCCTGCCATCTGGTTGACAAGCATCTTCGAGTCTGACTTCACCACTATCTCCTCGTCAGCGAGTCCCTCGACGGCCCTCAGGGCAGCTATGAGACCCGCATACTCGGCGTGGTTGTTGCTGACCGGGTCCCCGTCGAACCCCTGACCTCTGCCGATCTCCGCCCCGTCCCTGCGCACCACGTACCCGTACGTCCCGATCCCAGGGTTACTAGGTTCTGCCAGACCGTCAGTGAATATCTCTATCATCGTGAAACCGTCCTGCGCAAGCTTCCTTCTCAAAAGGGGGAGAGGTTGCCCTTTGGCGGGACAACCCGTCTCTATTGGAGGAGTAGACTAGCGTCTACTACTCTGTCGACTCTTCAGTAGACTCTTCCGCCTCAGAGGACGCATCCTCTGGGGCTGCGGTCGCCATCGAACCCTCCACGAGCTGTCCGCTCGCGTACCTGTTCGAGACCTGGGTGACCTTGATCCTGCACGTCTGGCCCTGCTTTGCACCGGCCACGAAGATGACGAAGCCGTCGATCTTCGCTATGCCGTCGCCGCGCCTGCTGACGTCGGAAATGGTAACGTCGTACTCCTTCCCGACCTCGACTGGCTTGGGCTTGAAGGATCTGAAACCTCCTGCTGAGGATCCACCCGAACCTCCGCCGAATCCACCGCGGTTATACCCGCCACGTTGTCCGAAACTCATCCGTTTTTCACATCCTACCTTGGTTTCCGTCGGTGGTAGTCTCTGGCCAAATTACGTAAATAAACGTATGGTTCCTCGTTCAAGGAAAGTCGACGACAAGTCCGACGGCCGTCCCCGATCTCACGGCGGGCACGGCTACTTAGCAGGGCGATGACAACTCGCGCCCCGTGAGTGCGGCAAGACTCGAAAGGTTGAATTAGATGCGAGTCAAATTCACGACGAACCAGATGCCCAAGGTCAGGGAAGTCATGACGAAGGATGTCCCGCAGATCGACGCGGGCGCGAGCGTCTTCGAGGCCGCGAAGCTCATGAACGAGAGGAAGGCGAACGGCACGATCGTCCTGCAGGAAGGCAAGCCAATCGGCATGCTCACAGACCGCGCCCTGCTGCGCAGGTTCATGAAGCTGAACAAGCGCCCCGAAGATGTGACGGTCAAGCAGGTGATGGCTCCCCTCCTGAAGATAGGCGCGGACGCCTCGGTCAAGGACGCCGCCAAGAAGATAACCGAGAACGGAGTCACCCGCCTCGGGGTCTTCGAGAAGGACAAGCTGGTCGGGTGGGTGACGATCACTGACATCGCCCGCGCGAGCTCCAAGCAGGGGATAGTCGACTCTCTCCACCGCCAGAACCAGGGAGGCACCGAGGACGAGCTGCTCTGCCCCGCCTGCAACTCGGGAGTCATGAAGAAGGTCGTCGGCAGCGGTGGTGTGATCCTGCGCTGGGAGTGCCCGAACTGCATGCACGAAGAGTAGGCCGCCATATCGTCCATATTCTACATATGTGAAACGTTATCCTACCGGGGGTCACGACGCCTTGGACGTCGAACACGTTGGTGACTGCCTGTGGAGCTTATCATTCTTAGACACGGCGAAGCCGGGAAGAGCCTGGAAGCGGCGAGCAGGGACGCCGAGCGCGCCCTCACAGTCGCGGGCAGGAAGGAGGTCGAGGAGGTGGCCGGGGGTCTTGCCAGGCTCAAGGTCGATGTCGGTCTCATTGCGACGAGCCCCCTCAAGCGCGCCAAGGAGACCGCGCTCATCGCCGCGGAGGTGCTCAAGAGGGAGGACCTCGTCGAGGAATGGGAGGAGCTGAGCCCCGAGGGCGAGACCACTGCGCTCTACCAGCGGCTCTCTAGGCTCAGGCGAGACTCGGTCGTCCTTCTTGTGGGCCACGAGCCTTACCTCAGCGGGCTGATCGGGGAGCTAGTCTGCGGCACAAGGCAGGCCCGGATAATCCTGAAGAAGGCGGGCGTCGCGAAGGTGGAGGTGTCGACGCTTGCGCCGAAACCCTCAGGGGATCTGAGATGGCTGATGACCCCGAGGCAGATGAAGAAGATTGATTGAAGCAACTGATATAGTCGGAGGTGTGGGACAGCGACCATGCGGGCCTCTGTGATCGACCTCGGATACAACTCGCTCAAGATGGTCAGCTACGAGGTGAGGCCCGACGGCTCGTTC
>JBEKFK010000170.1:0-4224 GCA_050013375.1 Nitrososphaerales archaeon
CAGCGTCTTGGCTAGAAATGGACTCCTCATGATTGAAAGGATAGTTGTCACCGGTGAGGGAAAGAGATACGCCGTCTACAGAAGTTCGTTCAAAGGCGTCGAGATGGCTTCGAACCTCGAGCTTGTCACGGCGACTGCAGAGCTCAATCCTGATGTCGCTGAGAAGTTCCACAGAATGTGGCTCAACAGCGGCTGCCCCGTCAAGGAGCGCGAGCGCTCCTCGTGGTCACCCTGAGCCGAAAGGTGCCTAACTCTACCCCCTGCTCCCATCGGCTTCCTGCATATCTGCCTTCACGGCTCGATGGTAGCGTCCACAAGGTTGATAGCATCTCGTGGAACTCGGACACAGGGGCAGGGGTTGCTTGCTAACGCCGAGCAGTTCTCGAGTCGAGGTGGTTCCAGGATGGGCTTTGTAGCCGCGCCTGCCACCTGCGCTGAGTGCCACATCGTCGAGATTCTGAATATTCAGTGCAGGACTTGCAGGATCCACTTCTGCGACGTGTGCGCGAAGGAACTCGGTTCGAGGTGCCCCGTCTGCAAGGGCAGACTCCAACCCCGCGGGTTCGAACTCTTGTGAGAGAGTCTCCCCGGCCTTCAAAGAAGACCTCTGCTCGGGTCATGTCGAACTCGTTGGGATCCTCCTTCATCGCAGCATAGTTCGGGTATGGGGGATGCGCAAGCTTTTCTATGCGATGCTTCCATCAATGAGGCGAAAGCATGCCAGTGAAGAGCAAGGCAACCAAGGCGCTAAAGACGACCGAAGCAGATCTCTCAAAGGCGGGAAAGGCGGCCGAGAAGGAGATCAAGAAGGGAGGCAATGCCCTCAAGGCTGACGTCAAGAAGCTGAGAAAGAAAGCCTAACCTGAAACTTCAGTTTCCGAGTGACCGGGGGCTCTTCCCGTCCGGGTGTAGGTGCTGAGACGAGGCCTGCACGGGAGGAGTTGCCCGATGCGAACTCTTTTGCAAGGAAGGTTCCGCAACGTGTGCTATGGACCTAGATTGGACTAACCACTGACAGTTCGTTGGAATGCGTGCTGGTCGTCGCGATGAAGATCCTATAGGAGGTGAGCGGCGTCCAAGCGAAGGGTAGCGAGATTGTGTCCGCGTGCCCCGGGGGGAACCCCTCGGTGCCGACCGTTCCCGAGCCTCCGGGGCCTGCTGACTTGTCCGTGCCGTTTGCGAAGATGTAGCCGTAGAGACCGAAATCGAGAGCCCCCTTCTGTAGCTCAGTCGAAGCCTGCGGGCTGCTCGCATTGAGGAGGCCGTACACCAGCCAGAGCGTCCCGTTGTTTATCGCGACCGATTCCAGCCCGTCACCGAGGGTCCCTTGGTTGGCCACCGTCACCACGACGGATGTGGCGTTCGGGAAGTTGACTCCGGTTATCGTCATTTCCGGGACTCCACTAGGGCTGGTGAAGCGGGAATAGACCTCAAACCCCGCGCCGATGTAGACGAGGGAGACCAGTAGACCTATGGTGAAGATCGTACCAGCAACCCGAGGGTTTCGCCCCTTCACGGCGCGGTAGCCGACGATCCCTCCAAAGACCGCGAGTAGGGCAAGCAGATAGTATCTGGATCTGATGCCGCCACTGTCCACCATCGACCGTGCTGGAGGGTTAGGAAGGAACTCTTCGACCGGCGCGGAGGCGGCTCCCTCCGATGGATAGTCGGGTGTCGGACTACCCGTGGAGATTCCAAATCCACACTTCGGACAGTAACGGGGATCCGGATCCACTATCTCCTGTCCACATCTTGGACATCTCATCGCCCCGTGATGGAGTTCCTCGGTAATAAGGCCACGTCCCTAGCCGTCCAGTGGTTTACATTGGGATCTCGAGACTAGCGAGAAGCCGCGATGGTCACAGCACCGTCCTGCGGTAATTACTTATCCCACCCGCGACCATAAGATGTCGGCAGAGTGGCAGATGGTCCTCACATGAAACTCGGGCTAGTGGAGAACTGCTGGTGGAGCTCACCCGTCGGCCCGGTCGACGGCATAAGGCTGGCTAAGGAGATCGGGTTCGATTCCTACGACGTATTCCTTCTCGACACCCCCGGCTCGACCAGGGATGCCGAGCACAAGGCCCTTCAGGAGTGTGGGCTGCCGTGCTCTTCTTTCATAGTTGCCGCGAACGGCCTCACGGACTTCGTTCCCGAGCTGAGGAAGTTCAGCATCCGGTACGTCAAGGAACAGGTCGACCTCGGCCTCTCGCTCGACTCACCGACGATGGTGCTGGTCCTCGGAAACTATTCGTACGAGCAGCGTGAGTTCAAGCCGGCTGTTCAGTGGGGATGGGCGCTCGAGGGAGTCAGGGAGATCGCCGACTACTGCAGATCTCACGGGATCGAGATTGCGCTGGAGTACGTCCCCTATCGTTTCTATCTTCTGAACTCCGTATCGGAGATGGTCCGGTTCATCGACGACGCCGGACACGGATCAGTCAAGGCGAACGCCGACATCTCGCACCTTTACCTTATGGGCGACGCCCCGAGTTCGCTCGAGAGACTTCGCGGAAAGGTGATCAACGTCCATTTCTCTGACTGCGACGGGAAGCTGCACGGGGACCTTCCTCCTGGAAGAGGCGTCGTCCCGCTCAAAGACTACCTCGTCGCGCTCAAAGCCATCGGGGCGACATGTCCCGTCAGCATCGAGCTCCAATGGCCAGACGACCCCAAGAAGATCAGCGAGTGGGTGTCCGAGGCTTACTCGAAGACCTCCGACATGATGCACGAAGTGGGAATCAGAGGATAGACAAGGGTGGTCCTCCGGCCGTCACCGGTCCGAGCGTCCCAAGCGGCGACCCTCTCTACCGTTGGGGGCTTGAGTCTACCTCTCATCGAGGTGCTTCCTACCGAATCCGATTAGCCCTATCTTGACCACCGCCGAGACCAGATACACGTAGGTGAAGAAACCCGCGAGTGCGAGAATCACGAGATAGGACCCAACGGCCACCCCTCCTAGTATGCTGATTCCAATGGACAGCACCCCAGCCAAGCGGGATCTCTTTACCATTCCAACTCCGGCGAACATGTCAAGCAGTCCCAGTCCGAAGATGAACAACCCAACCTCCAGCGCCTGCGAAGACGGGAATGTCAGCACGTTTGCGAAGTAGGTGAAGAACGGCTGGAGCGTGTTCGTCAACGAATAGGAGGACTGTGCCTGGGGACCGATGAGGCCGATGATTATCAGGAGGAAGCCCACGACCGCACCCGCCATCCCGTCCAATAACGCCAGTACCCCGCTTGCTTCAATTGCGATCTTCCTGCGCCGCGCCTTGGCGGTGTCAACCTGCTGCTTCCGCAGCAAGGCGGCGTCGTCCCTGCAGAACCGCCTCCCCTTGAATATCACCTGGCAGGAGCTGCAGACTCCCAGCTTGCAGATCGAGCAGACCCCTGTGGCCCTGTGAGCCGGATGGCTGTAGCACCGGAGCGGGGCTGCGGGTTCTCCCTTTGTGGGTGCGCCTGGGTGGTCCTTAATCTGGGTCATTGATGTCCTTCGACTTCAGCTCGTTCAAGAGGGTCTGGAACGAGTCGAGGCAGTCTCTGTACACTCCAACCTCTTCTTCACGGGCCGTCATGCAGGGTTGGGCATGGTTGTAGCACTGTCCGTCTCGTGCTTTCCGCCTCAGGAACTCGGCGCTTCGCGCCATCAAGAGTAGTGCCGTCGCCCATTCATCGTACTCGATACCGCCCGCTCTGAATATGACGTTGCATGACTGTATCGCGACGGGCTGCATCCTCCTCATCGCCATCCCTTGCCCAGCCGCGACGGTCGACCCGCCGAACTGGCCGAGGTTGACGCTCTCCCCAGACGAGGAGAGCTTGAGGGTGGAATCAACCTCCTTTGCGAAAGCCGAGACGTCCGCCGGAACAATCTTCATGACTCTGTTCTCCATGGCTGGAATTCAGTAGGAATCCGCCTCTATTATCCTTATGGAAGACTGCCCGGGAAGATTCGGGGTAACGGGGTTCGGGGACGGCGGTTCCAGCTCTGACCGGCGCCGATGCCGTCGAAGGTGTGCCACTCGGTGTCAAGAGCCTCGGCTGCGCTCGCAAGACGCCCCTGCTGGAGTGAGTGAGGTTGTTGACCTCGACCCCCTGAGTCTGTCATACCGACCACCGAGAGGTGGGGGACGACCTAGCACATTCATAAGCTCCAGTATGGGCCCCGAGCAATCAGCATGAAGATTTCAGAGTTGATGGCTCTATCGATATCAGACTTCG
>JBEKFK010000171.1:0-4220 GCA_050013375.1 Nitrososphaerales archaeon
CCCTCAGATGATCACAAGTCCCTCGTCGAACCTGCTGACGGAGACCGCGAAGTCCCTGAGCGCGAAGATCGGCACCACAGGGACCCCGATCACATCCTTCACAGGGACGGACAGGAGAGTAAGAATGACCGGCAGGACCGGGATCTTGAGTTTCTTCTTCCTCTTGTAGAGCTCCGTCCTCTCTATCTGGCTCGCAGCGACCTGCTCGAGGACCGAGCCCGAGAAGGACTTGCCCCAGTGCTTGCAGTCGACCGAGAGGGCGAGGGTCTGGGACTCGGCGAAGATGTCCAGCTGCCTGCGAGGCTTGGTGAGCACGATGTTGGTCTTCACGAGGTAGCCGCAGGCCTTCAGGACCCCTGCACAGAAGCCTTCGAACTCCTGCCACGTGAGCGTTGAGCTGACAGACTCAGCGCTCGCCCCGTTCCGGATGAGGGCTATGGCGGCTAGGACGTGGTCAGGGGCGAGTCCTGTCAGTCCTACCTGCAGGTCCATCCCCATCTCGGTGGAGAGGCCCTGGAGCACTTCGAGAGCGGCCCGTTCTCCTCCTGCCTTCCTGACAAGGGTCTCGAACGGTCTCTCGATCTCGGGCGGCAAATCACGAATGCCCATGTGCAAGGAACAGTCGGGAAGAATCATACCCTATTTGAGGAGCACGCGGAGAGCGCACTGCGAGAGGATGCTCAAAATCGGAGGAGGGTTCGGGGACCCGTCGTCACCCGAGCCGGTCTGACGCTGTCCTTCAGTTCTTTAGGGTGCTTACCGAAGGACCCGTGGAGATACCGCGCCTGCGGTTCAGACCCAAGGCGACGGCCGACGCCACGACGACAGCCACGATCGCCACTCCGCCCAGGACAGTCGGGGAGAGCGAGGTCGAGCTGCTAGTCGACGATGTCGTCGTCGGAGTGGTCGTGACGCTTGCGCTGCTCGTCGTTGGGGAGGATGTCGTGGTCGTGGTCGTCGCGGCACTCAGCTGGATCGTCTCAGTCAGCGGGTTGTAGAGAGTCGATCCCGCCGTTGCGGTATAGATGGATAGCACGTATGTTCCCGGAGCAAGTGTCGACGGAATCGTCACAGAGACGGTCCCGGAGGAACTGGCGGTGTAGTTGCTCTGGAAGGCTACCGAGCCCTTGGATATCAGCTGTAGGGTCACCAGAGCACCCGGAGCGGGTGAGGTTGTGGACGAACCCTCCACGGTCTGGAGCGCGGTCACAGTGATTGTCTGACCTGGAGACACGACCGCCGGAATCTGGGCCTCTTGGCTCAGGAGCACCGGGGTCTGTCCCAGCTGTGGCGACATCTGGTTGCCCCAGTTGAACGCTGGGTTCTTGGTCAGTACCGCGAACGCCGGGGAGGTGGAAGCGGAGTACTGGGAAAGGATGTAGGGCCCGTTGCCGATGATGCCCGTCCCGTACTTGCCGATGAAGGTGACCGCGGCGTTGAAGCCGGCAGCTGCCGAGGCTCCTGTGACAAAGGTCGTGCCTGTCAGCGTCTGAAGAGAGGCGAACTCCGGCGGGACGTAGGAGCTGGATGCGTAGGTGGAGAGCGCCGTCTTCAGGTTGGCCACGTCGGTCGGGTTAACCAGGGAGAGCCAAGGTAGGCTCTTGGTGCCCGCCGAGGATGTGGACCATGCGTCCTTGCCTCCGCCTACGAGGCTGGCCATTCCGGCATAGACCTGCCAGGGGAGCATTCCTTGTGCGCCAGTGGTCGGTGTGAAGGCGAAGATGGCGCCGGCCGCGTTGAGGCCTGCGAAGTACTGGTCTGGGTAGTAGAACGACGAGTAGACCTCAATGGAGGTCGAGTTGATGATCTGCAGCCCTTCTACCGTCTGCCAGCTCGGTCCGAAGACCGCCGCAGAGTATCCGTCATAGAGTGGGCTGTTCGGGTTCTGGGTGACCTCTCCGGCCAGGATGTACTGGTAGAGGATGTCGGCGAGCGTGAGAGGCTGCCCGTCCTGCCAAGACTGGGTCAGCATGGGGGCGAAGTTCGCGATGACCGCCGTCTTGGCGGTTGCGCCCTTTGCCACGTTGACGAACTTGTCAGCGGTCGCGTTCAGGATCACCGCCGCGGACGGAATGGCCACTGTCGCGGTCGGGTTGTCCGCCTTTACGTTGAAGCTCCAACCGACCGAGTAGGGGTAGCCTGTGGACGGCTGATAGAAGACCGGCGGGAACTGAACTGCCTCTGACCAGGTGACACTGTACGTGTCGGTGTATCCGCCGACCGGGTTGAGGGAGGATGATGCGATGTGTCGGACTCCTATGTCAGTGGTACCCGATGCGGTGTTCATGGTCAGGAACGAGAGCGCGTTGAGGAGCGCGTCGTCGACGAAGTTCGTCGTCACACCCTGGAGGGTGGGTGAGGCAACGTAGGGCTCCAGAGACTGCGCAAGCCCTATGACGACCGCGGCCTTCACTCCGGCCGCTACGAGGGTGTTGAGGTCGGCGTCTCGCTGCTGGATGCTGCTGAAGTTCGTGTTGAAGAAGTTCAGAGCCTGGGTATCAGCGGTGTTGAGAAGTGCCACCGTCGAGGGCTGCTCCTTTGCGGTGTCATTGAACGCGCCGAAGGCAGGTCCCTCTGAGCTGCTCGCTGGGATAGCACCCGCTATGGGCGCGTAGAGCTCGGCGAAGCCCTCATCATAGTAGCTGTAGGTGAAACCGTAGCTCGCGGGATAGATGTCCCACGTGGCGTTCACTGGATCGGTTCCGTATACCGCGGTCTCGGCCGTCTGCAGCGTGCCAGGGATCAGGTTGACCTGGAATCCCACCTTCTGCAGCTGGGCCGCGAGATAGCCGTCATAGGCGTGCCTTACAGGGTCATCGGTCCTGTCGAAGATGCTGATGATGATCGGCTGGCCCTTGTAAGACCACTGGGGGGTCGCCGTAGACTTGAAAGTCGCACCCTGCGCGATCAGGGCGGTGTAGATGGTAGAATTCGCGATGGTGATCGAGTCGGTGATGTTGGCGTATGGCGCCGTCGCCGTAGACGTAATCAACTCATCTGGCTCGCCTCCGAACACGGAGTAGGTTGGGATGCCATTGCCTCCGAGGAGGGTGCCGACGAAGTAGGACCTGCCCACCAGGTAGTTCAGCGCGAACCTCACCTGCTGGAACTGGAGCGGGTTGAACCCGTCAGCGGTGTTGGTCGGGTTGATCTCAAGCCCATACCATGAAGCCGGCGTCTTGTACTGATTGAAGTTGGAAGGCACGGTGGATGCCTCCGTGGGGGTCACGGCGAAGTCATAGGCCGCGATCTTTCCGGCTACTAGGTCGGAGACTCCGGTCTGGTCGTTTCCTCCGTAATCGGTCAGGGTTATAGAATTAAGCGAAGGCGTCGACGGAATCGTGATCGCCTGGCCGCGGGCAAAGGGGACCGCGACGAGCGAGGAGAGGGTCAGTATCGGCAGAATCAGAAGAACTGCCATCAGCTTCTTATTCCTCAAGAGGCTTGACATTCGCGAGGCTCACGACGGTCTCGTGGTTATATAATGATTGCCCGCAGCGGAGAAAAGCAGTCAACTGTTAAAAAGGAGCGTGGACGCGTTCAGCCAGCATGGGATACGCTCGCTTCATAGTGGGCAAGACCGTCTCGTACGTGCTGGCGCTCTTCGGGGCAGTCTCGATCCTGTACGTCGCGATCTATCCCACGATGCAGAAGGTCATCCAGGCGTCCGCCAATGAGGCGGCGAGCGACTTCCAGCGGAATCTTGTGAAGGGCCATTCTGGCCTCTCCCTGGCGCAGATCCAGGCGTCCGTCGCTACTTTCAAGGCGTCATATCTTGCCACCTTCGGGTTCAACCAGCCGCTCCCGGTGAAGTACGCCCTACAGATGTCGAGCCTCTTCCAATTCAACCTCGGGTCGGCGTTCTTCCTCCAGTCCCCGCAGGGTTCTAAGCAGGTCATCGACATAATCGTGGCCTATCTCCCGAACACGATACTCCTGTTCACGACGGGCACGCTCCTCTTCGTCGGGGTCGGCGCGATACTGGGCCTTCTCGCGGCGAGATCCGCGGGCGGGAAGCTCGACAGGTCCATCCCGATAATCGCAGTGATCCACTCGAGCCTCCCCACCTGGTGGATCGGGTTCATCCTGATAGCCTACTTCGCATACTCACTCAACATCCTCCCCTCCGGCGGAATCTCCTCGGTCCCGCCGCCCTCGGGGCTGCTCCAGGGCTTCGGCGACCTCCTGTACCACATGACTCTGCCGCTCGCGTCCTTCTT
>JBEKFK010000172.1:0-4205 GCA_050013375.1 Nitrososphaerales archaeon
TTTCCCAGAATTCGACCCAGAAGGCGGGCATGCTGATAGAATACGTCAACGACTACAACTACCCCTATGGCACCACGGACTATGCCGTGTTCCTGCTGGTGTCGTCATGCGGGGCAGCGCCGAATCTATGCTGATGACAGAAACCGCCTAAGCCTCTCGGCGGAGGCACAATGGCCCTAGGCTTGTTTAGCTCGGCTACATCGTTGAGCGACAAGGAAATGGCGAAGGCGGAACAGAAATACGTAATCGATGGGGAGGCGCTGAATCATCTCCTGGCCATGATCCGCGACGGCGCCAGCGACTCGGAGATATCTGAGCAGACGTTTGAAATCCTCGACTCAGACTATCGCGCAGGCGTGGATAGGTCGCTGAAGGAGGCGAAGGAAGGATGAAGCGATTCAAGAACGCCGATGAGATGGTCGAAGACTTGCGCTTATAATCCGACACCACGTAGAAGTTTCATCGAGATGTCTTGCAGGTAACGTTCACCAGGCACGCCATCGACAAGTTCGAGCTGCTCGACAAGTTCGGCTTCAAGCTTTCCAATGAGCAGGTGATCTCCGTCATCACCACGCCGGACAAGACGGAGACGAACGGCTCTCAGACGTTCTCGATGAAGGCGCTGGACAGAGAGCTCGCCCTCAGGGTGGTGCACGAGCGGCGCAAAGGCATTATAGTGGTGATAACTTTCTATCCAGTGAAGAGGAAAAAGTATGGCCTATAGGTTGAAGTACGACGCCGGCGCGGACGTCCTTCTCGTGCTCCTGAAGGAGAAGGGAAAGTTGTCCCACGCCGAGGAGGTCGGTGATGTCGTGGTGCACGTGGACAAGAAAGGGAACCCACTCTTCCTCGAGGTCATGAACGCCAGCAGGGTCGTACCCATGATGGTCGAGGCCATGGCCAAGGGCGAAGTCATCGCATCCTGAAGCCAGAATCGTGTCCAGCTCGGACGTTCGGACATAACTATTAATCACGAATCGGGCTCTTTCTCAAAGGGAAGTCCTTGACCCTGAACGAGCGACCATCCCGGAGCTATCTCTTGGTAGCCGCAGCGATTGTCATAGCGGGCGTGTTGATATCGACCAGCCTGCTCGTGGCCATCGGACGGCCGACTGAGACCTTGACCTCGACCTCGACGGAGGTACAACCATCGACAATCACTGCGACCGCCACCACCACGTACACCACCACGCAGACGACGACCCTCATGTCCACCACGACCTTCACAGTGACGCAGACGGTCAGGACTACGTCCCAGAATGCATCGAACGTGGGCTACGCGCTCAGCTTTCCGATCTCCATCAACTACACCGGCTCATGGGCACTCGTCTATTGGGTGAAAGATTACTTTGGAACACCCCCGACCCTGGAAGACGTCGTCCTGGGAAACCTGACCGGTTCGGGAGATTATCAGACTACAACAACGATATACGTGCAAACTCCCCAAGGAAGGACGGTCTGCGCTGACGCGACGAAGCTGGGCGCTTCACAGGAGAGCCTCATGTTGAGCGTGTTGGTGAGTTACAACAGCACGACGGCTTCCAATCCGATGGCAGAGGCTTGCGCAACACTGGCTGTGTGACTCCGCATCCCCTCGTGGGCCTCAGCAGAGGCCCCGGCGCGGTTCGCACGTAAAAGCCGGGAAGGACACGGGTCTCTCCGGGCGTTCAGACATAGCTCCGGCTGGGTCTCGACAACCAACGCCTCAGAGGAGCCTGAGCAGCTCTTCCTTCGTGATTCCAGCCTCGGCGATAATCTCGACCAACAGCCCCTTTCCTATTATGTCGTGCTTCGGCACCGTGATCCGGACCCCCTCGCTGTTGCGAACCATGATGTGGCTCCCCGACTGCCTGACCGGAAGGAAACCTGCCCTGCCCAAGGCCTTCACGAGCCTTCTCCACGAAAGACTGGGCAGCCGGACGGAAGCGGCCAACTAAACAGAGACCTGGACGAGCCGGGCCTTCTTCTCCTTGGCTTCGGCGTGGACGTCCTCCAGGTAGAGCCTTATCGCGTCGGTGATGTTCTTGAGAGCCTCGGCCTCCGTCCTACCCTCGCTCAGGCATCCCGGGAGCTCGATGCACTTGGCGACGAACCCCTCTCCCCGCTGGCGGGTCAGGGCGACGTGGTAGTCCCGTACTTCCATCAACGGCTTCAATAATCACAGTCGTATTTATCCAGCACGGGCGTTCGGACATAACTATTAATCGTCAAGCTTGGGCGCGCTCCATAAGGCGCGTGGGTTGAGCCCTCAGCCATCCCGAAGCTATCTCGTAATCGCCGCGGCGATCGTCATAGCCGGCGTGCTTATTTCGGCGAGCCTGTTCGTCGCGGTCGGGCAGGCCGCCAGGACCACGACCTCGGTCGTGTCGACCACGATAACCGATACGTGCTCTCCGGCGCTCGGATCCCCCCAAGCAATCTTCACCTTCATAGCCCAAGTGAACTACTCGGGTCCGTGGAACGCCACCCTGACGGCGTACTCCAACGGCGGCATGGTCTTCACCCAATGCTACTTCGGCAGCGGGGTCGGCGACGCGTTCCTCAGCGACTGGAACCCCAATGGCACGGCGTCGCTCCTCGTGAGAGCCCAGAAGGCGGACGGAGGCTCGGGGAACCTGACCCTGGAGCTCCAGGACCTGACCGACGAGGCAACGAACAGCACGGTCGCGCCCTTCGGTTCGGCGTCGCTCTCGATGTCCACTGCACCCATCGCCAGCATCGACCTGACCCGCCCGGGACCAACCATGACCGTGAACGGATCGTTGTACTACGCCGACGACATAACCGGCGACATCACGATGGGGTTTCCGGGCTATAGCTACTTCAACAACGCATCGGTCACGTTCCTCGGGGTGAAGTTCGAGACGTACTGCCCGCTCTCGTATGAAGGGTGCCCGGCCCCGCCAGGAACGACGCGCACGATAACCTACACGACGATGTCCCTAGGGGTCGTCGGGTTGAACATCACGTTCCCGGACAAGAGCACCGAGCACATCAGCGCGCCGATAGGAGACGACGACTACATCTTCGCATTCACACACCACGCCGACCCACAGGCCGGCGTGCTAATCATCTACAATGGCGGATTCGAAGCCTACCTGCTGGTCTCGGTCGCTCGGACATGACTATTAATCAAAAAGGCAATGTCCGCGGAGTAATGCATGGTCGAGAGGCTGTCACGCTGCTGGTCATCGTCGTAGCGGTTGCAGCCTTGGCGTTTGGGGCGTACGGCCTTGCGAAAGCACCGACGGTCGAGACCTCCTACGTCAACAGCACGACCACGTATACGACCACTGTCTACGAGAACGTCGAGATGACAGGGACCTGCACGGCGGTCAGCTACATCATCCCCGACACCGAAGAGGTCTCGCTCACGACGGTCACGTCGGTCACCGGGACCAACACGACGTATTCTGTGAGCACGGTCACGATCAGCCACGCAAGCGAGACCACTCTCGGGACGACGACGTACTCAACCTCCACCTATGCCGCCATCGGCAACGTGGGATACGTGGTAACCACCACCTCCCAGGACCTCAACGACATCCCCTCGATCGGCTGGACCGTCACAACCTGCACCTTCACGCCCTGAGGATACACTTTGCAGGAGGTGAGGCTGACGTCCCCACCCGCAAGGCGACTGCCATCCCCATGAAGGTTCGAATCGAAGAACCTGTCCCATGGAGCCACAGACACAGAAGGTTAGATGCCTAATCGGGCCATTTTAGGTGTCTAAACCGGGAGAAGAGATACCTAAACAGAGTTAGAGTCACCGTAGGATCTCACACAGGTGTCATCATCTGGTTCATCCGCTGTATGTGCATGCCACACATGGTGTCCGGGCTTCCGTAAATCAAGCAGTAGGAATGGCCCAGAAGGTAGTCGGGGACGTAGACCGCGCCCACGCCGAAGTAGGCATACATCGGCGACGCTGGAACAGAAGTCGATAGGCCGCCCGACACATCTGCAGGGTCTGTAGGAGGGTACTCAACCACTCTAATCGGCACTACGGGGAGAAGGAAGAGACCCAGCACGAGCAGAGCCACAACGAGGCCCAGACCCACCTTCACCCCTCTCTTCATGCCGGTCGAGCCTCATATGTGGAATGCCTCGATTTACGCCTTTGTCCGATTGACTGGGCGCTAGGCCGAGTTTGCCAGGTATCTCCGCCCCGGCTCCGTTATCTCATAGAGGTAGGGCTTGTT
>JBEKFK010000173.1:0-4180 GCA_050013375.1 Nitrososphaerales archaeon
GCGACGTTCCCACCCCCTCTCCTCTCACGTTGGTGATGTATGCGGGAAGCCACGCCGAGACACCTGTATTGGCGACTGACCTGACGAAGGTCAGCACCGTGAGGACGAGGATCCCCTTGGTGAGGGCCTCTCTCATTCCGCGGCGCCTGCCGCTGTCTGCCTGGTTCCTCGCGATCCTGTAGTTTCTTAGACCCCTCCAGATTATGAGCGCCGCGAGGACCCCGATCGCCGACATCACGGCCAGCGCGAGGGCGTAGCCCTCGCCGGGCGAGAGGAGGCCTGCGTCTCCGAAGAGGATGACAAGAGCGAAGAAGAGAGGCGGGAAGACGGCGGCCCCTACCTGCCCCCAGGCGCCGTTGAAACCGAGTGCCTTCCCGCTGTCCCCCGGTCCGAATGAGGTCTGGATGATCGCCGCCCCAACCGGGTGGTATGAAGAGCTGCCCAATCCTACGAGGATCCCCACTCCCGCCACGAGGAAGTAGAGTACTCCATTAGTCGGCACCGCGAGCGCCAGCGCGAACCCAAGGAAGGCGAGCGAGATCAGCGCGATCCCTCTCGCGAGTATGGACCCTTGGGACCCACCGCTGTCAGCCAGGTGACCGACATAGAAGTTCAGTAGGGCGGAGGAGGAGTAGAACGAGACCAGGATCAGGGTGATGGCAATCGGCAGGGTGTGCTTCTCGTCGGCGATGATGTCCGCCACCAGCGGAAGGAACATCGTCCATCCGTCGTTCGTCAGGTGACCGAGAGAGGTGAACGCCAGGACGCGCCACTTGTCAACGGACGGGGCGCTTTGCAATTCGCCGGGGCGCTCCTCAGGCCCGCATAAGTCTTCCTCAGCCGGCGGTCTACTGGGTCGTGCGCTTCCCGGCGTACGCCAGGACGTCTATCTGGGAACGGACCACCTCCTCCCCCTTCAGCTCTCCCGGTTCGACGAACCGGAGCTCGGTCCAGGCGGGGCTCCTTGGGGGAAGATCGCGGGTCCCGGTGTAGATGAAGCCGATGTCCCAGTGGTTCTCGGTCCCCGAGGTATCGACGAACGTCAGGGGACCGTCGAGCTTCATGTCGCGGATGTTCAGCTGCTCTCTCAATATCCTCCGTGCTGCTCCCTCCGGAGTCTCGTAGAGCATCAGGTGGGAAGACGGGAGCATCCATCCCGTCCTCAGGCGCTCCACCCTCTTGGGGTCGAGGGCGCCGATGTGGTCCCAGTTCGCGTTCTTGTCTATCTTCCCCATGAGCACGCTTCCAGGATCGTTGCGCCGGGAGATGATCACGAACGCGGAGATGCACATCCCGCCCTCTGGCATCTTCTTCATCCTGGGCGGGACGGCCTTCTTGCTGAACGCGGCGAACCTCCTCTCCGTGGCCATGGACGGGCCAGCGCTCAAAAGTCTCTTAAAGCTCTCTACTTGCTCTTCTCAAGATAGTGCAGGATGCCCATCGCGCTGATTCTGATAGAGACGTCGGCGTAGGGGGGGAAGTCTTGCTCAGCGAGTCCCGATTCCGCAGAGACGCTCTTCTTCAGGGCCCCGGTGACATCATCGAGCGAACTCCCTGACTGCCTGAGCTGCCTCACGGCAGCGACCCACTCGTTGGTCTTCCTCTTGGTCGCTTCCAGGACCTGTCGGACGTCATTCCTCGCACCGAAATGGGGCGCCAGCAGGGTCTGAGCATCCAGCTGGGCGAGCCGGTCGGTGGTCCTGCCGAGCTCTATCGGGTCGAAGCTGGGCGGCGGGTTGACCGGCATGACCGCGGGGACGGAGGGGTAGACGGCCCCCACGGCGTCGGCGGCTATCAGCACCTTCCTCTCTTCGACGTGGATCGAGATTTGGTGAGGCGCGTGTCCGGGCGCGTGAATAGCGGTGAACGAAAGGCCCCCGAGGTCGACGTGCAGCTCCTCCCCCACGGCAATCATCCTGTCCTTGTCTATCCCGATCGGCCTCCCATACGTCTCGATCGCCGCCTCGCCGAAGACGGATGTAGCGCTCTTGATTAGACGTTCCGGATCTACGAGGTGGGGAACTCCGCGCTCCTGGGCGATGACGCTGGCCTTGGGCATGTGCCGGATCAGCTCGCCAGCTCCGCCCGCGTGGTCGAGATGAACATGGGTCGGGACGACGTAGTCGACCGAAGACGGGGAAATCCCGAGCTCGTCGAGCCCCTCGAGCACCGTCCCCGAGGAGGTTGCGTATCCGCAGTCCACCAGCGCCACTTTGGAGCCCTTCAGGACGTATGCAGCTACCGAGCCCCGTCGGCCGAGGGCGACCGTGTCGACCATGTAGATGCCTTCGGAGACCTTTGAAGTAATCACTGCTTGCCCGCCAGCCCCGCGCCGCCCTTATCTCCTTCACGGTCTCCTCTCGGTCCGTCCATCCCTCATCGCCTCGGCAGGAGCTTCACAGCCCGTTCGCGGAGCAGTACAGCGGCCTTGGCCCAGTCCCCATCACAGACGTTGTTCAGGTAGCCGTCGTTCTCGAACTCGAGCGAGAGGTAGCCCCGGTAGTCGATACCCTTCAGAGCCCCAAAGAACGCCTTCCAATCCACGATGCCCTCACCGAGGAAAGGGAACGTGAACGTCTCGCCGAAAACCCCCGGCCTCCCAAAGGCGTCCTTGACGTGCACGTGCCTGACCTTGTCGCCGAGCATGCGGACCGCCCATGCGGTGTCGTTCCCGTACAGGGCGAAGTGCGACGGATCCAGGTTTACCGCTAGGTAAGGTGAGTCTAGCCGTCCGAGCAACTCCTTCAGGGTGTAGTAGTCGTGAACGACCATCCCGAAGACCGGTTCGACGGTAACCACTACCCCGTGCTTCTCGGCCGCGTCAACGACGGAGGAGAGCGACTCGACGACTGCGTCCCACGCCTCGCCCTCCGAGATGTCCCTGCCCAGCCTGGCCGAGTCGGCGTTCCAGGTCATTGGGCCCGTGAAGACGTTCATCACGGGGATGTCCAGGCCCCCCGCAGCGGCGAGCAGGCCCTGAAGCCTCTTCACCCTCTCCTTCCGGACCGGCCGGTCCTTCGTCACAAGATCCTGCCAGCACATGATGTTCGAGACCTCCAGCCCGCTCGCACGAGTCAAGCCTACCAGCGACCTGAGGTCGCTTGCGTCGTTGAAGTGCTGCCCGAGCATCCACTCGACGCCGTCGTAGCCGGCCCGCTTCAGGACCCTGATCGCCTCATCGACGGTTGGTGACCGCCACTTCGCCGTCGACGTCATGTAGTAGGGGATGAACGACAGCTTCCACCCGGGCGAAGAGACCATCCTAGAGCGAGCCTCCAATATCGCTAGCGACCCGAGCGATGTTCCTGACCGAGTCCTCGTCCTTCGCCTTGTCGCCGAGCGTGAAGTAGTTGATGCCCGACCGCACGTACCGGTCGATGTCCAGCTTCAGGGTCTTCGACTCGGCCATGTTGATCAGGTTGGTGAACACGAAGCTTGAGGACGGCCTTCCCAGCCTCTTCATCTCACCCAAGATCGTCCTCCTCATGGCGGCGTACTCCTCGGGACTGGGATACTCGTCGCCGAACCACCTCGGCCCGATGGGCATCCACCCGTCTGCGTACCGCGCGGCCGTGTGGAGCGAAGCAGGCTGGTGTCCGCCCCATAGTATGGGAGGGTGCGGGCTCTGAACCGGTCTCGGCTCGACCACGACCCCTTTGGCCTCGATGAACCTCCCGTGAAAATCTAGGGGCTGCTTCTCGTGCCAGAGACGGAGCATCAGCTCCAGCGCCTCCCTGCTGAATGCGATCCTGTCCCCCGTCTCCAGCCACTTGGAGAAGGCATCGAACTCCGGCTGGTACCAGCCGAACCCCGCCCCGAGGATGATCCTCCCGCCAGAGAGCACGTCGCAGGACGCTATCGTCTTGGCCAGGAGTGCGGGCGTCCTGAAGGGGAGTGGGGTCACGCACGTCCCCAGCCTTATCCTGCTTGTCTTCCCGGCGAGGTACGGCAGAAACGACCAGACGTCGATGTGGTCGTTGCTCCCGGGCAGGAGGAAGTGGTCCGTCACGAGGAAGCTGTCGTACCCCACCTCGTCGGCCTTCAGGGCCATCCTCTCCAGCACCTTCAGGTTGCCCCTCCCGGAGACCGCTAGCCCGAACTTCAAACCCAGACGGCCTCAGCGGCGCGCGACAGGCCCGACTATCTCCACTCTTTCTCCTCTCACCCCGTAGAAGAACCC
>JBEKFK010000174.1:0-4178 GCA_050013375.1 Nitrososphaerales archaeon
GGGTTTCATATATGCAGTCATGTGTATACTGAAAGTTTATCTGGAACAGGAACAGGCGGGTTGCCCATGAGCACCGACGACAAGATCAGATATGGGATGATGGCACTAACCGGCAGTTCAGTTGTACTGGCAGCATTCGGGGCACACGTTAACCCGCTCGCGACAATAATCGGCTTCGGAGTAGGGTAGAGCGCTATCAGCTCAACCACCCTCAGTCCGTTGTTCGAGCTGTCTCTAGGTACTAGATGATTTCGAAGGCGTCCAGACTATGATGGTCCTGGACGCCTACTAATCTGACGAGCCCGAATCTGCGTCTCAGGTTCTGCTTCCTAAGCTCTCCGGATTTCGTTCTCCAGAGTCTTGAACTTGACGAGAAGATCTTCCTTGTTGAACGTCCATTGCCTGGATGAATCATCGTATAGCTTGTAGGGGAAAGTGAACCCGGCAGCGTTGCGCTGGTCCATGATGTGGAACGTGGCTTTGTTATTGACGCTCCCCATCACGCTATTGAGGAGCAGGAGCACCTCGTACAGCATCTCGCTTGGAATCGCAAGCTCGGCGAAGTAGTCGGCGCCAGATGCTTCTCCCCAAAGCAGGGGCAGCCGGTCTAGAATCTTCCGGGTCCCAGCTCGCTCGTCCGAGGTCGGGCTCTTCACGAGAAGATCAACCCCGATGTAGCTGTGGGACCTGTGCCTAGCGCGGTCGCTGACCGGGTCCCAGCGCGTCCCCATCCAGTTCGTTCTGAACCCACTGAGCAGACCGTGACCCTCAACATGTTCCTTTAGGTGCCAACAAAGCGTCTTGTAGTTTATCTCGACTCCGTCGGACTCTCGGATGGCCGCCTGGATCTCTTGCAGTTCGCGGGTAGCGTCTATCTGCAGTTCCTTCGCCAGAAGGAGGTCGATGCGGTCGAACTTGACTTTGGGCGAGACCACCGGTTCGGCGTAGGGTCGATCCTGCTTCATGAGAGTCTGGACGTCGAACTCCCAGTGGCCCTTCTCGAAGTCAAAGTACTCCCCTTCCATTGGCTTGTTCCGGAACCAGTCGAAGAGGTACGAATCTACGGTTGTGAAGACCCCAAGGTCCCTGAGGTCAGAGGCGAAACTGACGAACCCATTGACAAGCTCTTCAGGAACACTTGCGTTTATGACATAGACGTCCTCTGGAAGAGCCTTGGCGTATCCCACGATGTAGGACTGATCATTCATGGCGGCCATCATCGGACCTACGTAGTCGAGATACTCCGTCCCGAATTGGACCTTGAGGATGACACGCCTCAAGCCAATCGCCTCGTGATTCAGAATCCCCTGAACTGCGAATCCGTTCTCTTCAAGCTTCTTGTACCAGTACCTCACTGTTTCCTTGTGCCTTCCAAGTCTCCTGGCAATCTCTGGGATCTTTGGGCCAATCACAGAGATTTCTCTTACCATCGCTGCCACGTCGGAGTTGAGCTTCTCGCCGGTGCTAAGAGGTTCAAGGGTCTCCACTTCTAGATTCCCTCCACTCGAATCACTCCCGATAACGCCTCAGTTAGGCCGGAACAACCACCGTTTAGAAGCACGGCTTGGCCCACTACCCTAGCCCGTCAGACTTTACATAAATAACTTGCGGAAGTTTCTTGCAAATTACCGGAAACCCCTGAAAATCGTCATCTGTCTACTTCGGGATCGAGCCCGCGGCCGCATGCAATAGCCAGCTTTTTGTCCTGGGAGACGCGGCCCGCTGGACGGAACTAGTTGGAGGACGAACCTGCTCGGAAGGGACTGATGGGGGCGGTATCGGAGTACGCCAGCCGGGGAGTGTTGCTCTTCGTCCTTCTCTTTCTGGTCGAGGTCGGTGTCTTCCTATTGGTTGTGAGCCTCCCGTTCTTCCCCGGAGAGAAGGCAATCTTCGTCAACCAGAGCAACCAGATCGGCAACGAGTTCAAGAACGCGAGCCTCGCTACGCAGTTCTTTGGCATCTTCACGAACAACTTCAGAATCGGTCTAATCGAGATGATCCCCGGTCTTGGTGCAGCCCTCTTCGCATTCTCCCTCTACTCGACGGCCAGGATCATCGAGGTCGAGGCGCTGACGCAGGGCGTCTCCCCTGTGCTCCTGGTACTCTTCCTCTTCATCTTCCCCTACAGCTACCTCGAGCTCCCGGCCTACGCGGTCGCGACGGGGGAGGGACTGTACCTGGCCTATGCCATCCTGAGGTGGCTCTTCTCGACGGGAGGGCGGTCCGTTGATTTCAGGGTCGAGGCGTGGCAGCTCGTCGTGAACATAGCGATCGTGGCCGTGATGCTGGCGGTCGCAGCGCTCTTCGAGTCCGTCGAGCTCCAGCTCCTCCAGGACAACCCCGCTTTCTTCTGGGTGACATGGATACCGTTCGCCGGGATTGTCGCGCTTGCAGTACTCCTGAACCGGAGACTGGGAAGAATGCGGAGAGAAAAAGGGTCTGAGCTACCTTCCCAACTAAAAAGGGAAGATAGCCCTCATCTCTGATTGGAGAGATGGAATTAAGACGAATTCGAGAGGTAGCTCCAGAGAGTAACCCCTACCAGCATCACCACGGACCCTGCAAGCCCGGTGATCAGAGCGCCAGCTACGTCTCCGCTTACACCGAGATGAGTTACCGCGTTGATTACCGGCGCTCTTACGAGCCAGGCAAAGAAGCCTAGGGCATACCCGAGCAGCCAGAATCCGATCATTACAGCTTTTCGTCCCATTTTGGATTACCGAAGCATGATACGGTTCAGAAGTTGTAAATGCGGTTAGAGTAGAAACTATTCACAGACAAGTCGAAATTCGTAGACGCACCCTAGATGAACGCGTGAAACGCGGTCAGGACGTATGCTGTGGCGCCGCTGGCGACCACACCGAGCGCGAACGAGATTGCAGTGGCTGTGAGCATCGACTCCTTCTTCCATGCGTCGCTGATGCAGGCCCTCAGGAGCATCCCGAAGGTCGCCATGGGGTCGTTTTCCATTGGGATGTGCGTCCCCCGGCCCCTAATTAATGGTTTTGAAAACGAAGTTTTCGACCGTTTCCAGCGGCCGAAGCAGATAAAACCACCGCAAAGGCCCGGACTAGGGACAACCGATGAAGGCCTCCGCGACCGTGAAGACCGTCGAGCTCGGCGAATACAGGATGAACTACGCCTCTGAAGGGACGGGACCCACGATGATGATGCTCCACGGATCTGACAAGAGAGAGGACTGGAGGGTCTGGGAGCCGCTTATGTCGCTCTCGAAGGACTTCTCCCTGGTGATGCCAGACCTCGTGGGGTTCGGAGGGTCAACAATCCCGGTAGAGACGCCGGACTACAAGGTCCAGGCGCGCGTCCTTCACGAGATGATGGAGAGGCTTGGGATACAGAAGGCCATCCTTGTGGGGACTTCTTGGGGCGGCCAGGTCGCGCTGGAGGTCGCCATCAACTGGCCGCAGAGCGTCGACAGCCTCGTCCTGATCTCGAGCACCTACGACAAGCCGCAGCTGCTCAGGCTCAAGAACATGAAGAGGCCCACCCTGATAATCTGGGCCGAGGACAACCTGGTCGCGCAGCTCAAGGCGGGTTTTCTGCTTAGGGACTCGATCAGGACTTCGAGGATAGAGGTTCTGGGCGCTGTGGCAAAGAACCCAAACTACGACTTCACCATAGCCCACAAGCTCGAGAGGTACAAGAAGGACGTCATCATCTCCCTGGTCAGGGACTTCCTGTCTTCGCCCTCCGAGAAGATTGCGGAGCCGCCCGAGCTAGAGCCGGAGCTCAAGGGGCTGGCGATGAAAGAACAAAAGGAAGAGGAGAGCTAGGCCGCTTACCTAGAGGCCATAGCTATTCTTTCTTGCTCGTTCTTCTTCTTTACCGCGTGGCTGTTCGAGTCGCCGGATGCCGCGAGTATGAGCTCGTCGGACAGGACCTCCTCCACGGACTTCATGTTTCCGAACGCGGCCTCCCTGACACCCTCTGAGATGAACCTCAGCGCGATGTCCATCCTCCGGGTCGGAGATATGTCGACCGAGATGTGGTAGACGACCCCGCCGTAGCTCATTCTTGTCGTGTCTTCGTTCGGAGCGGACTTCTCGATGGCCTTCACGAGGACCTGTATGGGGTTCTGGCCCGTCTTCAGGTGGATAAGCTCAAAGGAGGTCTTCACGATGTTGAGGGCCTTCTGCTTCTTCCCTCCCATCCTCCCT
>JBEKFK010000175.1:0-4141 GCA_050013375.1 Nitrososphaerales archaeon
ACAGGCCTATTGCCAGGCCGATGGCCACAGCCACCGCGGTGACCAGCGACTGGCGGAAGACCTCCGAGTGCACAGACATGTCGCTGAAGAAGGGATGGAGGTGGCGCAGGTCGTGTGCTATTCCCCGCGCTCCCATCGCTCCGTCGGCGGGACTTCGCCGCCACCGTTGGAGAGCGACCCCGCAGAGGACCCAGAGGTCCCCCGCCATGGAAGTCCAGAACCTCTCGAACGCCCCCGAGACCGTGGCTCCCGGCAGCCCCACCCCCACGACGAAGACGAGGGACGTGATTAGCGCCACCTGGGCCCAGGATGCGTAGGTCTTCATCATCAGGAAGACGAAGACCCCGAGCCCGACTACGGGGATCGCGAGGAGCCCGGTGGAACCTGTTAGGGTCCCGAGGGCGAACGCCGTGGGCTCGATAAGGCACGCTGCAGCGAGTATCTTCAGTCGGGTGGCGTTCTGACCGCTCCCCTCTGTACTCGTCAGGAAGTTTGCTCCTATGGTCGCGAACAGTCCCTGAAACAGGAACCCCGTTGCAACGCCCACCAGCGCGGGGGTGATTACGAACACCGCGGCCCTGAGGCCTGTCAGGTTGTCGAGTCGCGAGAGGTCCAGTCGGGTGATGTCGCGGAGCAGCTCCCTCCTCCAGCGGGTCGCGTCCCGCAAGGTCTCGCCCATCGAGCAGACTCTAGGAGTATTCCAGTTAATAATCGAGCCATCTGCCCGACCGACCTCCGCTCACGGCTCTGTGTCGTGGGCCCGTTGGGGCCGTCGGCTGGGGTTGCTAGGCTCTGGCTTCCGCGACAAGCTCGACCTTGACGAAGACCCCGTTCTCCAGACCTGCTTGGACGACCGTCCTGACGGGCGGGTTGGCTCCGAAGATCTCGTTCCAGATGGGGTTGAGGTACTGCTCGCAGTCCGGCATGTACGCGAGGTACACCGTCGCCTTCACGACGGTATCGAGGCCTGCCCCAGCCTCCTCCAGGGTCGCCTGGAGCTTCCTCATGATGTCCCTGATCTGCATCGGGACGTCCCCTGGCTTTCCAGACACGCCTCCGGTGTAGACCGTGCTGCCGATCTTCCTGTAGTCTGCTACCTTTGGCTGGTTCAATCTATCAACGTCTCCACAGGTTCATGCACTAAAGTGTATGCGTGCCGCCATGCTTCGTCTGACCCGTGGCACGACAGGCCACTAGCCTCCTCGCCGAGCGAGGTTTATCTCTCGGCGCGCAGCATGGTTCGTACCTTGGAGGAGCCGAAGGAGGGAAGGTTCGCGTACGTCGTGCAGAAGCACAGGGCGACATCGCTCCACTATGATTTCCGGCTCGAGATAGGGGGCGTGATGCCGTCCTGGTCCGTCCCCAAGGGGCCGTCTCTTGACAGCGGTGTGAAGCGGCTCGCAATGCCGACCGGCGACCACGACATGGAGTATCGGCACTTCGAAGGGGTCCTCCCTCCAGGGTACGGGGCGGGGCCCGTGATGATCTGGGACGAAGGGACCTTCAACCCGGAGATCGAGGTTAGTAGGGGGATTAGGAGAGAAGTGACCGATGGTAAGGAGGCCGAGGCGGTCTCGGTCGAGAGCCTCAAGGAAGGGAATGTCAAGTTCACTCTGTACGGGAAGAAGCTCAGCGGCTCGTTCGCGCTCGTGCGGACCAGGGGATTCGGTGGCAAGGAGTCCTGGCTGCTGATCAAGCACAAGGACGAGCACTCCATTCCGGGCTACGACGCAAAGGACCACGACCGATCCGCCGTTAGTGGGCGGACCCTAGACGAGATAGCCGCCGAGAAGAACTCTGACATAGAGGCCTTCAGATAGAGCTCTCGAAGAGCAAGGCTTCGTCTCAGCCGACAAAGCAAGTCCACTAGGTTCTCCAAGTGATCCCGTCGCGATTTCAGGGAGCTTCGGTCGGGTGCTGGGTTTTTTGCCACAGCGGTAGGTGGTATACAACCTGCGGTTGGCATATTAATTATATAGGAATATAACATACGTAATGCTGATGGCTGACAACAATAAATCCTCGGCACAGCCCAAACCAGCTGACCGCAGGACGTTCCTGAAGATCGGCGCCGGCGTGGTCGCAGGCGCCGCAATTGCTACTGTTGTAGAAGTACCATATTACAACAGCGTCGTAGGCGGAAACAACAACAGCTCGAGCAGCACGGTGGCGTCGCTGCAGAACCAGCTCTCATCGACCCAGGACCAGCTGAGCTCGACGCAGGACCAGCTCAACTCGACCGCGGCGCAGCTTAGCTCCGCGCAGGGGCAGGTCTCCTCGCTGAACAATCAGCTCAGCTCGACCCAGGCCCAGCTCACGAGCGCGAACTCTCAGCTCAGCGGCGTCAGCTCGCAACTCACAAGCGTCAACTCTCAGCTCACGGCGACCCAGCAGGCGCTTACGAGCGCCAACGGGCAGATCACGAGCCTGAACGGCCAGGTCACCTCCCTGAATTCCGCAGTCTCGAGCGCCAACGCTACGGCCAGCGCGGTTCAGGCAGCGCTTGACTCGACGACCGCCTTCCAGACGCTTGGAATCAACGAAGCGACGCTCATACAAGCGATCGCTGCCACGATCATACCAACCGACAGCAACGGCCCCGGAGCGACCGAGGCCGGTGTAGTCTACTTCATAGACGGACAGCTAAACGGGAAGTACGGCGCAAGCGGCCACATGTACATGCAGGGTCCCTTCGTCGGACACGACCTCACCACTCCGATCACGCCGGTCGAGCAAGCCCGACCCTACACAGCGGCGAACGGGCAGGTGTACACAATCGGCGGAGGCACATTCTCGGCAGGGACTATGAAGACCGTCCCTGACAATGGGATGCGCTACCAGTACAACTTCAACCTCAGAACCTTCTGGCGCGTAGGCCTCCTGGCGTTCGAGAACTACTGCAACACGGCCTACGGAGGCAACTTCGAGACGCTCTCAGGGGCGAACCAGATCAAGGCGCTTCAGGATCTGGCCAACAACGTCCCCACCCAGAAGAGCTTCAGCGACATCGTCCCCGCCGACTTCTTCTACGAGATCTTCTTCATGGTCTACAGCGGGTTCACGATGGACCCGATGTACGGTGGGAACAAGGGCATGGTCGGATGGCTCCTCACCGGCAACAACGGCCTGAACATGGGGAACTTCTATGGCGAGGGCTACACGACCAAGCAGATAATGGTCATGCCGAACCCGCCCATCCTGAAGCCCGTGAGCCTCGGCCAGTTCCAGAAGGGGTCCCCATAGGAGCTGATTGAGATGTCAACAGTGATCACGGAACCGGCAGTAGACGTAGTCGTGATGGGCCTTGGCATGATGGGAGGCGTCGTCGCAACCCAACTTGCGGTCGACGGCTACAAGGTCGCGGGTATCGACAAGGGCCCGTTCTGGGAGTACTCGACCGACTTCGCCCAGACGAAGTACGACGAGTGGGGGACCACCATCATGAAGAAGTTCGACCATCCGCTCCCTCTCTTCTCCACCACCATGCGCAACAACATCAACCAGTTCGCCCTGCCAATCCGTAGGTACACGGTCAGCCAGTTCCCGGCGAACGGGCACGGGGTCGGCGGAGCCGCGCACCACTACAGCGGAAGTATGGGGCGCACAGGACCCTGGAACTACACCGAGGCCTCCTCGACGGCCAGCCGGTACGGTCCGAACTTCCTGTCGACCACGGTGCCTAACGCAGACCTCTTCGACTGGCCCTACACGTACGCGCAGCAGGAGGCTTACTATGTCGCCTGGGAGAAGGCCATGGGCCTGTCTGGCACAAACCAGGGGCCTCTCTGTCCCATGAGCGAGAACTACCCGCTTCCCGCGCACCCATCCACACCGGTCGCTTCCATATTCCAGTCCGCGGCGGAGAGCTTGGGCTACACGCCGTATCCCTCGCCATCGTCCCTCGCCTCGGCGCCTTACATGAACCAGTACGGGGTCTCGGTGAACGCATGTGTCTATGACGGCTGGTGTTCGTGCTCTCCCTGCTATCCATGCGAAACCGGAGCCAAGGCTAACACGGCCGCCCGCGCCGTAACCGCTGGAGTCGCGACCGGGAATCTATCTCTGGCCCTCAACAGCTACATCTTCAGGATCAACACCAACCCGACGACGGGGCTCGCGACCTCGATCAGCTACTACGACG
>JBEKFK010000176.1:0-4135 GCA_050013375.1 Nitrososphaerales archaeon
CTGGTGCGGCACCTCGAGGAACCTCTCCCTGAGGTCGACCTTGTTCACCTTGTTGATGAACGGGACGACGAAGACTATGCCGGGGCCCCTCGCGCCTATGAGCCTTCCCAGCGTGAACAGGACCAGCCTCTCGTACTCCCGCACTATCTTGATCGTCGAGGCGATCAGGGCGAGTATGACTATCACGACAAACGCGCCTATCACCGCGTACGTAACCTGGGCGACGTCGACGCCCGCGAGCGGAGGTAACAAGGGCAAGTTCTACAATCCTTCTACTACTAACTTGTAACCTTCTGTCTCTTTAACCTTTACACGGGTCCCCTTGGCAAGATCCTTGTCGCCGGTGACGGTCCAGTCCTCCGATTCGATGTTGGCCGTTCCCTGCGCTCCTGCCTTCAGGTCGGAAGTGAGCACTCCCTCCTTGCCCACCATCCGCTTCATCTCGAAGAGCCCGGTCTTGCGCCTGTCCAGGTCCCGCCGCAGCTTGTAGAGGTAGACCGCCGCGACCACGACCACGACGCTGAGCGTCGCGAGTATCGCGAATGTGAGCGGATCGGGGTTCACCACGTTAGCGGGTGGTACGATTCCGGATGCCAGCGGCGCCGGCGTCGCAGTGTTCTGGAAGACGAGCAATACGCCGATGATGAAGATGACCACTCCCCCGATGGCGCTCACCCCGTGGTGGGTCTTAACCTCTAGGAATATGAAAGCGGCTCCGATGAACATGAGCAGGATCGCGGAGAGCGGGGCCCCGAAGTAGCCGAACCCGATGAGCGCGAGGACCATCGCGGCCGCGCCGGCGCCCGAGAGGATGAACGTGGGGTGGAAGAGGTCCACCATGATGGCGAGGACGCCAGCGAGGAAGAGGACGGTCGAGAGGTTGGGGTCGCTCAGTATGCTGATGAGCTGCGAGCTGATCCCTTCTGTCTGGACTGGAGTGCTGGCCGGGACTCCGAGCGCTGAGAGGGCGCCGCCCACGGACGAGGCGTTGACTATGCCGTCTATGGCGTGAAGGCGGAGCGCATCCGTGGCGCCGTAGGAGACACCTCCGCTTACCATCAGCCCGGTCGCCGTGCCGTTCCGCCCGAAGTTGTCGGTGAGCGCCTGCATCAGGGCCGTGAACGCGTCGATGTCCTTGGTCATGGTCGTGTTTGTCTCGCCGGTCGGGATGTCGCTCACGATCGGGGTTGCCGAGCCGATGACGGTGCCGTTCATCATGTAGACCTTGTTCGATGACTCGGCGATGTAGGAACCCGCGCTGTAGGCGTGCGCGCCGAACGGCCCGACGAGGGTGATGAACGTCCCTCCGCCTGACTCGTAGCTCGAGATGGCCTGTATGATGTTGTCCATGCTCTGGCCGTCGCCCCCGAACGTGTTCAGGACGAGGACGATGTGGCCCGCCCCCGCCGATTGGGCGTCGCTTATCGATGAGGTGACGTAGTTCGCCGTCCCCGGGTCTATGTTCGCGTCGAGGGAGATGACATAGTACCCGCCCGAGGCGTTCTGGGCGTGGGCGACCGCCGGCACGACGGAGAGTAGGAACGCCGAGAGAAGAAACACTATGGTCAAAGCCCTGGTCTTTCTCAACTGAACCGCTGGAGAAATCGGCTATTCCGCTTGTAATTAATCTTCTTGCTCGGGCGGCAGCACGCGTTCGGCCTGTTCTAGGAGTGCGCGTGCAGCGGATGTCGTGCCTATCAGAGCCCTACTGGTTCAGGTCGTCTTTACCCAGGGGCGATACCTTCACGTAGAACGGGGCCTCCGAACTCCTAGTGGTCCTCTTGACGAATCCCTGGGCGACCAGCGCCTCGCAGGCCGCCTCAACGGCGTCGGTCTCGAGGTCGGTGCCTGACCTCGACTCGACCTCCCCCTGAATCGTAAGCAGTCCCTTCTCCTGCATGTCGTCGAGGACGAGCAGTACCTTCCCCTCGAGCGAGTCTCTGGACGGAGGCGGCGGCAGCATCGTGATACTCTGCTCTCCGGACCTCAGCCTATCGATGACCGTCGCCCAGTTGTTTAGGTTCTTGCGCCGCGATGAACCCGTCTCCTGTTCGACGAACTCCGTCTTCTTCTCGACCCCGTCGTTCCACCGGACCTCGAGCTTCGGGGCGAGGCCGGGCGTGTGGTGGCCCTTGACCGAGATTATGGACGAGAGCGGTATCGTGATGTTCGATGCGTCCCAGGGGATGCTGTCCAGCTCCCCGACGTCGGAGACGTAGAGCCTCTTCTTGCTGAGCGTCCCGACCGGCAGGTTGACCTCCTTCTCGGCGCCATGGACATAGACCAGCCTGCGGTTCGTCAGCACCAGGTTGCCCTCGGATTGCCTGCCCACGTCGAGGTCGGATTGAACTTCCTGGATCACGCCGACCCCTCGGCTGATCACCGCTTCCTCCTCCGCGAGGATTATCTCGTCCGAAGAGCTTCCTGACAACGCGAAAACCACATCCTCGCTCATGCGTTATTAAGATGATTGGCCCGAGGGCCGGTGGTTCTCCGGCGACTTCCGCCAGCGGCCCAGACCGGTGGACCGTCCGTCAGGCCTTCGGTTTGATGACGACCTCTAGCGACTCGAAGGCGTGCGCGACGTTGGGGGGCGCACAACCCCCTAGCTCGATAGGTGCAGGCTGGAGCCTCACGCCGACCTTGCCGCAGAATCTGCAGACGTAGAGCATCACCGTCGTCTTCTTGGTCTCTGAATGGCTCATGGTGTCGCGGCCGAGGTTCGGATTATCTTAAATTTTTCCGGGGTCCCCTAGGCAGAATCCTGCACCGGTCCCCACGACCAGCTGAGCCCCCCCCGTCCCAGGACTCGGGCCTCGGAAGACTGGGCGGTCTCTACTCCTTGATCTTCTTGTTCTGCAACCGGTACATCTCGACGATCTCCTTTACCGTCGTGGCGTCCTGGGGCCCCTTCTCGTCCCTGATCTTGCCCGTGAACTTGGGGAACCTCAGCGCAAGGCCGCTCCCCTTCCTGACCGAGTCCATCCCTGCCGGGTGGATGGGCGACAGGGTGATCTCCGAGGCGATCGTCTCGATGACCACCTTTGGCCGGAACCAGACGTCGGGCACTAGCATCGACTCCACGTTAGGAGGTTTCACCGTGCTTTCATACGGTTTCAGGAGTTTGGGGAACCTCCCGAGGTCTTCGTCGGAGAAGCCCGTGCCTATCTTGCTGATCGTGGGAAAGCAGCCCCGCTTCTGGTCGTATGCGGCGAGTAGGTAGGCGCCGTATGCCCCTGCCCTCCTGCCCCTCCCGTGATACGCCCCCACGATGGCGAGATCTATGGTGTCCGTCAGCTCGCTCCTGTACTCCCGCTTCAGCTTGATCCAGCCGAAGCCTCTCGCCCCGGCGGTGTAGGCCGCCTTGGGGTCCTTCACCATCAGCCCTTCGCCTCCCTCAGATATCGCCTCCTCCATGTATCGCTCGACCTCGTCGGCGCTCTTGGTCCTCATGGCGGGCACGGGCCGGGTGAAGTCGGTGACCTGGACGATCTTCTCTAGCTCGCCCCGCCTCGCCGTGTACGGCTCGCCGGTGAGGTCTTCTCCGTCGCAGAACATGACGTCGAAGAAGTTCACCGCCACCGGGTACTCCTTCATCGCTTCCTGAATCCCGTGCTTCCTCCTCCTGTGCATGAGCTCCTGGAACGGGAAGTACTCGCCGGTCTCCGTGTTCACGGCCACAACCTCTCCTTCAAGGATCGCCCTCTTGCTCTTCACATACTTCACCGCATACTCCGCCACATCGGGGTAGGTCGCGGTGATCTTCTCGAGCCGCCTAGAGAAGATCTCGACGTTCGCGCCGTCCTTGTGTATCTGCGCCCTTTCCCCGTCGAGCTTGTACTCGGCGACGACGTCTCCCCCCATCTTCTCGAGGATCTCCTCGGCGGAGCTGAGCCGCTCTGCGAGCATCGGTCGGATCGGCTTCCCCACCTGCACGCGCACCCCCTCCACGCCGCTCAGGCCTTTCTCCGCCGCGAGCTGCACCACGTATCCCAGGTCCGAGGAGACGTTGTAAGCCCTCTCGAGGACCTTCCTGTGCCCCTTCCCGCCAAGGATGGCGACCGCGCACGCATCGAGTATCGTAAAATCCGCCACCCCGAGCCGCAGCTCCCCCATCGCGGTCCGCAGGATGTAC
>JBEKFK010000177.1:0-4126 GCA_050013375.1 Nitrososphaerales archaeon
ATCTCCCACATGACGGCAGGGTCAACGGAGCTGCCGAGGTGCACGTGCAGCTCGGCGAGCTTCGTCTGGGGACCGAGGAACTGTGGCATCTCTCTCACTGGGGCTCTATCGTCGCCGGCGGCTTGGACGAGATCGCATAGACGACGCTCACCACGCCTTCGACCTCATTCGTGATCTTGGCAGAGATGCTCTCGAGAAGCTCGCTGGATGCCCGGTACCAGTCTGCGGTCATGGCGTCGATCGACTCGACTATCTTTACCGTCACCTGGTAGCCTACCTTCCGTTCGTCGCCGAGGACCCCGGTCACTCTGTCGTCGCCGACGTAGGCGAAACCCTGCCAGACATTGTTGTAGACGCCGGCCTCGACCAGGGCGTCCTCCACGACCTTGTTCGACTGCCGGCAGACCCTCAGCTTCTCCGGCGTGACCTCCCCGATTATCCTCACGGCGAGGCCCGGACCGGGGAACGGGTGCCTTTGCAGGACCTTTGCGGGCAGGCCGAGGAGAGCGCCGAGGGACCGTACCTCGTCCTTGTAGAGCGCGCGGAGCGGCTCCACCACCTCCATCGAGAGGTCCTTGGGGAGGCCGCCGACGTTGTGGTGTGTCTTTATCACCGAGGCGGGTGCCGACGAATGGCCGGACTCGATCACGTCGGGGTAGAGGGTGCCCTGGGCGAGGTACCTGAACGGCCCGTGCTCGCGGGCATATCTCTCGAACGCCTCTGCGAAGACCCTCCCGATGATCCGGCGCTTCTCCTCCGGCTCGTCCACCCCCGTGAGGGCCGTGAGGAACGCCCGGGAGGAGTCGACGAACTCGATCGGGACACCGAGGTCCTCTCTGAGGAACTTCGAGACCTCCGCGCCCTCGCCCTCCCTGAGGAGGCCGGTATCGATGAAGACGCACTGGAGTCTGTCGCCAACCGCCCGGTTGAGAAGGACCGAGGCGACGGACGAGTCGACTCCCCCGGAGACGGCACAGAGGACCCTGCCGTCGATCCTGGCCGAGAGGTCTGCGACCGTCTCATCGAGGAAGTTGGACATGCTCCACCCACGCTTTGCCCCGCAGACGGCGAAGACGAAATTGGAGAGCATCGCGCTCCCCTTCTCCGTGTGCGCCACCTCCGGGTGGAACTGCACGCCGAACTGCCTCCCATCCGCGGACTGGACGGCGGCATAGGGGGAGTTCTCGCTGACGCCGAGCACGGACATCCCCTCGGGGAGCCTGGTCGCTGAGTCGCCGTGGCTCATCCAGCATGAGATCTTGTCCTGTGAGAACCCGCTGAAGAGGCCCGACCTGTCGAGGATCGTGAGGCTGGACTTCCCGTACTCCCTCCTCGAGGCCCGCTCGACCTCGCCTCCGTGAGCCTGGACTATGAGCTGGTATCCATAGCAGATGCCCAGGACCGGGATGGAGCCGTGGAGGAGGGCTTCGTCGGGATGCGGCGAGGCCGGGGAGTAGACGCTCGCAGGGCCCCCGGAGAGGACCACTCCGGCGACCTTCATCCTCGCAAGCTCTTCGGCCGGAGTGTCGTGCCTGAAGAGCGCCGCATAGACGCCGAGCGCCCTGATCCTCCTGCAGATCAGGTGCGAGTACTGACCTCCGAAGTCGAGGACCGCGATGCCCCCGTCCAGGAGATCTTCGTTCAGCCTAGGTTCCCCCTTTCAATGTGAGTGAGTGGACCCCGAGCTCGGTATACCCGACAGCAGAGACGAGCCCGAAGGTCGCCACACCCCAGAGGTCGCGGATGCTCTTGGCGCCCGCGTACCCGAAGGAGGCCTTCAGACCGTTCGACATGCCGCCCAGGACCCCCTCGGCGGGGCCTGCGTAGTCGACGTACGCCTCGACGCCCTCGTCTAGGCCCTTGGCCGGGACGCTGTAGCGGTCGAGCGCGAACCTGGCCTTCCGGGCGGCCGAGCTCGCCATGCCCCTGTGGACCTTCATCTTCCGGCCGTTCTTTGTGACGACCTTGCTGGGCGACTCGTCGGTGCCGGCGAGGACCGATCCCAGCATCACCGTCGAGGCCCCTGCGGCGAACGCGAGCGACGCGTCGCCGGAGCCCCTGATCCCCCCGTCCGCTATTATCGGAATGTCGACGTTGAGCTCGCTCGCCGCGGTCGCGACCTCGGCGACGGCGAAGAGCGTCGGCGCCCCGACCCTGGTCACCTCTGAGGTTATGCAGACCGACCCGGAACCGATGCCGACGCGGAATCCGTCGACCCTTGGGAGCTCGGAGACGATGTCGTGGACGGCCCTCCGAGTGCCGATGTTCCCGGCGATGAAGTCCTTGCTGAGGTTGGGCAGCACCCTGGCGGCGGCCCTGAGGACGTTCGAGTTATGGAAGTGGGCGACGTCGGCGACCAGGAAGTCCGCGACCTTGTCCAGTGCCTCGCACCGAGCGACGTCCATCGGCGAGATGGAGGCGCCGACCAGCGGCCTCCCCTGCGGGTCCATGCTCTTGACCTGGAGCTTCGAGGCCTTCACCTTCCTCACCTGCTCGACCTGGTCATCGATGCTGAGGTTTCGGTGTATGACGCCCGCCCCTCCCAGCCTCGCCATCTCGAGGGCGAGCCGCCACTCGGTCACGGTGTCCATGGGGGACGAGACGAAGGGGAGCTCGAGCGTGATCTTCTTGGTGAGGCTCGACGAGAGAGCGATGTCGCGGGGCTCGACCTCGCTGCGTCCGGGGAGGAGGATGAAGTCGCGGAAGGTGAAGACGTTGGATGCGTTCTTCAGTTTTGAGACAAAACTTAGTGGCAAGGTCTTGTTGTCCTTGCCAAAGCAAGCACTCCAAGGTGCTATAATAAGGATTTTGGCCTTTCGGTCGAGGAACCGCCCATCAGGTTTGCGCCGGCGCCGATCACCCAGATGACGGCGGGGTAGGCAACCATCCTCTCCATCCCGCCGGGACCGAGCCCGAGATACACGCCGGCGGCGTAGAGGCCCAGGGCAACGAGAGTGACCGCGCCGAGCGCTGCAGAGAGAAAGGAGAGCGGCCGTCTGACGATCCGGTAGGAGGCGAAGGCTGCGAGGCCCGTGAAGAAGAAAGCGAGGAACGAGAAGAGCACGTGCAGGTCGCCGGTGGTCTCCGGGAAGACCCCGACCCCCATCGCGCCGAGGCTGGCGAGCGTCATGAGGCTCCCGAGCACGCGGTAGCGGCTCGAGTAGATCAGGTAGCCTGCGGCGAGGCCGGCGAGACCGAGGAGGAAGACGCTGGCGTCGAAGAAGGTTGCGGAAGGCTGGATGATCGCGCAGCTGGGGTTGCAGTCCGCGCCGAGGTCGCTTATGCGGTTCCCCGAGACGCTGTAGCCGGGGAAGAGCGCCTCGGCGACCGTCAGAGCTAGGATGAACTGCGCCCCTCCAGCGAAAAGCAGCAGCCCCGCAGTCTCGACGGGACTCCGGGCCAAGGCGGGCCTGTCCCTAGCTCTGCGCCTGGAGCGACTTCATCTCGGACTCGACCTCATGGAGGTCCTTTATCGAGTCGATCAGGCTCCAGAAGCCGTAGAAGGGGTAGGAGACGATCTCGGCGTACTGCACGAGCTTGGGGAAAGTCTCCCTCTCGATGTCGCCACGCTCCGGGAGGTGCTTCATGGTCTTCTGGGGGTTGATGACGTAGACGCCCCCGTTGATCCAGACGTCGGGGAACTCGGGTTTCTCCTCGAACTTCCTGACCACCTTCAGCTTGTCGATGTACACAATCCCGAACCTGGACTTGTAGGGGACGAGGGCCATCGTCACCGTAGGCTGGGTCCCCGGGGCCTCGTGGGATGCGAGCATGCTCTTGAGTGGAAGCGAGGTGATGATGTCTCCGTTGGTCACTATCACGTTCTCGGTGGGGTTGTGCAGTTCGTTGAGCGCCTTCCTTATTGCTCCGCCGGTTCCGAGCGGTGTGTCCTCCACGCTGTACGAGATGGATACGCCACCGTAGCTGGTCCCGAAGTGCTCCTTTAGGCGGTCCCACTTGTAGCCACAGAGGAAGACCACCTCGTCGAGGGCCACCTCCCTCTTGAGCCAGTCGATCTGCCACTCGGCTATGGGGCGTTCGTTCACGAGGACGAGCGGCTTGGGCTTGTCCTCGGTCAGGGGCCTCAAGCGAAGTCCCTGCCCCCCCGCCAGAATGAGGGCCTTCA
>JBEKFK010000178.1:0-4100 GCA_050013375.1 Nitrososphaerales archaeon
GTCCTCAACCTGGTGCTCGTGGAGCGGCTTCTCAAGGACAACATGAATTCGTACATCGAGCACGTGCGCGAGCTCAGCGAACTCACGCCGTTGCCCATGGACTAGCTCTCCTCGTCGAGCGAGCATGCTACCGATCTCGATGCAATCGGAACGCCTCCTGGGTCACCGAAGCAGCGGAGCCGGGTAGCCGCTCCCTACAGCAGCCGAGTAGGGAATCGCCTCTGGCCGCAGGCAGACTGGCCGTTTCATTGGGTCCTGGGGCCATCACCGACCTAGGTGCTGGAAATCCAGCTTGATATCAAGCTCGATGGGACCGGAGCGATTCCCCCCTGAGGCTCGACCCGGGCGTCTTCGCCGACCCTCGCGCCCTAGCTGGGGAGCGGGAGCAGCTCGCAGATCTCCTTGAGGTTGCGCGTGTACCAGCGCAGGTTGTCCGCCACCCTGCTGTCGAGGAACTGCTCCTGGGTGATCGTGTTGGCGTACTCCGAGACGAGCGTGTAGTCGAAGACCACCTTGACCTTGGTCTGCTGGCCCATGGGCTCCAGGAGCACGACCTGGCTGAAGGTCTTGAAGAGTCCTCCCGGCTTCTGCCTGGTCGCGAAGCAGACCTGAGGGTCGGCCCTCGTGACCTCGACATCGACCTCGACCCGCACCTTTCCGAGCTTCGCGAGGGCCTTCATGTAGGACCCCACCTTCAAGGTGCCAGGCGGATGGATCTCCGAGGTCATCAGGTCTGGATAGAGCTTGGGAAGGTACGAGGCGTCGGTGAGCACCTCCCAGACGGTCCGGGCGGGCGACAGGATCTCGACTAGGTCTTCCACCCGGGTCATGGATATCTGCAGGGCGGCTTGAGTATATAACTCCGGGCCGGATCCTCAGGGTCGACCTGCCGGCTCGACTCAGCCCACTGGGGTGGGGTCGTGGAGCTCGGCGAGCTCCTTCAGGTTCTTCATGTACACCTCCTCATTGAGCGAGGCGGCCTGGTTGAGCACGAAGGGGTCGAACGCAGGCCCAAAGTACGCCGCGGAGACCTTGAACTCGAAGAACGCCCTCACCATCGTCCCCTCCTTCAGTTCCTCGATGTCTATGGTCTCCGTGAACGACTCGAAGGCGCCGCCCCTCCGCCCCGTCACGACGAACCTCTTCATGGGCACCAGCTCGGCCACCCTGGTCCTGAACTCGATGAGCCTCTTTCCCACCCGCCCGTTGAGCGACCTTGACTGCCCGACAACCGCCCGACCCGGAGGGTCCACCACGATGTTCAGCAGGTCAGGGTAGAGCTTTGGGATGTAGTTCGCGTCGGTAAGGACGTCCCAGACCGCCTCGGGGGTGGCCTCCACGAGGAACGTTGACTGGACCCTTACCATGGTGAAAACACGACTCCCCACTATATAACATAGGGCCTCTCACGGCTACTCAGCCAGGCTCACGCATCCGCCCGGCGACCGGCCGGGACCTAGGCTTCGCCGTCTTCCGTGCCGGGCAGAGGGAGAAGCTCCGAGAGCTCCTTGAGCGTGCCCGAGTATGAGGTCAGGTTGTCTCCCACGAGCCTCTCCACAAGTATCCGGTTCAGGACCCTGCCGATGTAGCCGAGTGACAGCTCGTACTCGAAGGTTGTCTTCGCGACCGTCACGCCCGCCCCCGGGCGCAGCAGGGTCTCCTGGCGGAAGGACTTGAAGAGCCCTCCCGGGGACTGCGTCGTGACCACCTTGGTCTTCGGGACGAGCTCGGCCACCTGCAGGAAGATCTCTATCCTTCTCCTGCCCACCTTCCCGATGAGGTGGTACTTCTGGCCGACGAAGGACCGGCCGGGAGGGTCGACCGTCACCCCGACGGCGTCCCGGAAGAGCTTCACTATGTAGGCGGTGTCGGTGAGGATGTCCCAGACCTTGTCCGTGGGCGCGTCGATCTCGACCACGCTCTCCACTTTCGGCATGTGGGAAACGTTCTGTTCAGCCGTATATATGTCTCGGAGTGGCGTCCATCCGAATCGAGCTTGATATCAAGCTGGAGGTTCAGCTGCGGTGGGTTCCTTCACGACCTAGCTTCCTGAGGTCGACGGTCCCTTTGGCCTTCGCCGCAGAGGTGACGAGGAAGTAGCCGACCCAGATTCCGTCCGACTTGGTCACAGGATCGATCAGCTTCGTCACTGTGCCTCTCCACTCTATCTGCCTGAGCTCGAGGAGCTCGCCGTCGTGAGTGTACACCTCGGCGATGTGGTTCGCGAGGAAGTTCGCAAGAATCAGCGAGTCCCTGCCCCCGAGCCCATACCCCCCGGCGACGTTCCGCGCGGTCACGGAGACCGACTTGGTCTGGTTGAGGAACTCGACGAAAGGATGCCGGACAAGGTTGCCCGACGTCCGCCTGGCTCGCTCCTGTCCCAGTTCTGCGAGTAGACGAGGGTGTGGTACGACTCGTGAAGGACCGTAGGGCTTATCGCGCACCTGAATTCGGAGGACAACGAGCCCGGCAGCCCCCTGACCGCCCGTGCTCTGGAAATGCCGGATCCAGGATGTAGCACACGATGTTAGAGTCGAGCCCGAACGCCATTAGCGTCGCTCGTTCCAGATCGAGTTCATCTTGGCTGGGTCCGGATTGGATGGCTTCCCGGTCCTTCGAGGCCCCTCCTCGACCTTCCTCAGGAATTCCGCGATAAAATCGGGTTTCTCTCCAGGTACGAGCAAGACGCCCTCCTCGGTCTTTCTGATCGTCACACGGTCGCCCAGGGCCGTGCGCATCTCTGGCGGGATCACGACCCTCCCCTTGGAATCAAGTCTTCCAACGGCTTCCATATCCCACTTCATACAGTTGGGATGATAAAAGGGCCACTAGGGTCGCTCCCCACCCCCAGCCCTGGTGCAATGAAGCCGATGCCCTGGAGAGCCCGTCAGAGACACCCGGCTGTTCCCGACGATCAGGGCGGGAGAATGCCAAGAATCTCGGTTTTCAATCGTTTTTGAGCGTTTGCAAGCAGTTCCCCTGGAGGGGAACATCGCAGGTGACGTCCTCTAAATGTATAGTGTATCCTGCAGGGACATAAACCAGCTCCTAGGAGCAAAGGATGGTGCCCATCCAAAACGCTACTTTTTCGCAATGACCAGTGTCCCTACAGGGGTATAGAAAAGCCCCGCGGAAAGAAGGTTTGGTCAGAGGCCACGCAATCGCCTTCTCCTAGACGAGCTGGAGCTCAACCAATCTTCGGTGGCCCTCGGATCCTTCTTCTGCAGCTCCTTGAGTTCCAACTTCTTCTCTCGGCGCCTAATCTCTTCCCTCAGGTTTCCCTTAATGAGATGAGATGGGGAGATGTGCAACTCGACCATGCGCTGAAGCAGCTTCTCGTCTATCTTTACGTGGATAGTTACTTTGCTGGATTTTTCAATTTCATCGTTCGAGTCGGACAGACTTGAAACGCCGGCAAGGAATCCCGTAGACCCATTTAAGCCCCACGGACGCGCCGAGCGTGGCCTTCGGCACTTCTAGCCCCGCTAGACCATGCCCACCACGCCCTCAACTAGGCAACTCGCGGGGCCAAATACCCCGATTTGACCTCCTTTCGGCATCCCGCACAGATCGGGCTCCATCCCAGTTCGGTGGACCGTGACGCCTCCACGCGCCTTGGCGCGACCCGGAGCAGCCGCTCGTCGTCGGTGACGAGCTTGTGGCCGCCCTCCGCCGCGGCCGTCAGGTTGGACGCGTCATAGAACGTCAGCCCTTCCTTGCATGCGACATCCAGCACTGCGAAAAGCGTCGGGGCCTATGCCCTTGCCATCGATGCGGTCATCGCCCCGAGCCCGTTCAGGGCCGCCGTACCGTCCGCGACCGAGAGAGTCTTCTCGACGTACACCTGGCGTCGGACCGCGCTCCCGAGCTCATGGTCCGCCAGGTCGATGGTGCACCCTCCGATCAGTTCGCCGCTCTTCCCCGCGTGGAGGAGGTCTAGAATGGCGGACGAGTCGAGGAGATTCATCGCGAGTCCCTGTCCTCTCTGATGGCGCGGACCCAGTCCTCCCGGCTAAGCTTCCTGATTATCGCCCCCGCCGCCTCGGCCTGGGTGAGCAGACGTTCCTGTTCCCCCTTGCGGACTGCATCCTCGACGGCGC
>JBEKFK010000179.1:0-4059 GCA_050013375.1 Nitrososphaerales archaeon
GCCTCCCGGACGGAAGCAGGCTATCGGCGTTGATGGCCGTCGCAAGTCGTCCGGTGATTTCGATCCGACGTCATCGCTATGTGGACCTGACGATCGACGACTTAGTGGCGATGGGCGGCCTAAAAGAGGAGGTCGCGGCCTTCTTGAAGGCCGCAGTCCGAGCGCGTAAGAACATCGTCATCGGTGGGGCGATGAACGCGGGTAAGACGACTCTCGTCCGAGCTCTGGCTGCCGAGATACCCCCCCGGGAACGGCTCGTTACCATCGAGCAAGCTTTTGAATTGGGACTCGACCAAGCTCCTGACCGTCATCCAGATCTCGTTGCGCTCGAAGCGCGCCCACCCAACTCGGAGGGCCACGGGGCGGTGTCAATGGCGCGGCTCGTGCGACGGGCTCTCCGGATGAATGCGGACCGCGTCATCGTCGGTGAAGTGCTCGGAGACGAAGTACTCCCGATGTTGAATGCCATGAGCCAGGGACGTGCGGGGTCGATGTGCACGATCCATGCCGACTCGTCGATCGGCGTCTTTCATCGCTTGGCCTCATATGCCATTCAAGCTCCTGAGCGCCTCCCGGTCGAATCCACGAACCTTCTCATCGCTGGCGCAGTCGATTTTGCGGTCTTCGTCGAGATTGCCGAAAAAGCGGGGCCCTCGGGCGTTCTGAGAGCGGGAAAGGCCCGTCTCTCAAACGCCGGAGTCCGAGCGCAGAAGAGACGATTCGAAGGTGTGAGCCGACACAGGTTCGTCTCGTCCATTCGCGAGGTCGTCGGAGCTGAGGGACTGCAGGTGATCTCGAACGAGGTATTCCGTGCGACCGAAGACGGAGAGGTGACCCAATCATCTCCCCTTCGATCCAACACCCTGCACCAGCTGGCGGAACACGGCTACTCACCGCACCGGAGTCCGTTCGAGGCATCCCGGTGGTAGTTGCCGCCGTTGTCGCATGTGGGGTCGGAGCGGGCTGCGGTGTCATCCTCCTTGTATCGGCAGTTCGCGCACAACAGAGGGGCAGTGGGCGCGCCCCTGGTGCGCAGCCGGCACGGGCCTTCCGTGACCACCGAGAAATTCAAGGCCGATTGGGTCTGATCACAGCGTCCCTTGTCGGAGGGCTCCTCGCCGCATCGCTCACTCGCTGGCCAGTAGTCGGGCTTTTAACGGCAATGGCAATCGGGTCGATGCCATCGATCCTGCGAAGAACATCGCCCGGTGCCGCCACGGCTCGCGCCGAATCCATCGCAAGCTGGACAGAGTCGATGCGCGATGCCTTAGCAGCCTCTGCGGGCCTGGCTCAAGCGATCGTGGTAACGGCACCAGCAGCTCCGGTGGCTATCCGAGGCGAAGCTGTCGATCTTGCGACGCGATTGAGCAATGGCGTGCCAATGGCGAGTGCTCTGCGCGCACTTGCAGTCGACCTCCAGGACCCGGCTGCAGACGTCCTTGTGTGCTCGCTGACCCTCGCGGCAACGTCTCAGACGCAACGACTTACTGACGTGTTGGGCGCCTTGGCGGAGTCGATCAGAGACGACGTCGCCATGAGACTGCGAGTTCACGCCAGCAGGGCATCTGCCCGGAGCAGTGTTCGCACAATCGTGCTGTTCTCGCTTGGATTCGTGGGGGCATTGATGGTAGTGGCTCGGTCCTACCTCCAGCCGTTCGGCACGCTCTCCGGTCAGGTCGTTCTCCTCGCGATCGGCCTCTGTTACGGAGGGGGATTGCTGCTCATGTTGTGGTTGGTCCGGACGCCCCCTTCAATACCGCTGCTTGATCTGGGTCAGCTGTGACGCTTGCCCTCGTCTCGGCATTTGGCATGGCGATCGGTACCGTCAGCCTGCTACTCGGACTCCGCCGGCGAAAGCCGTCGATCCACATGATCCTGTCCAATCTGTCAAACAACACCGATCGTGGTGAAGTGGTGGGTGCCTCGCGGTCCTTGCGAAGTTGGAGGATTGACAGGAAGGCAGGGGTGCGCCTAGCGCCGATCATCGATCAGTTCGAGTTTGTAAGGCGATGGCTCGAAAGCAGGCTTGCATTGTGCAATGTCTCGCTCGAGGCGTTGTGTGCCAAAGTGATCGCGGCTGGGTTGTTAGCACTGCTCACACCATTTCTCGTCGGGGTGCTTGCCGCTTCAGGGGTGATTCACCTTTCGATCGTCGTGCCCATGTGGGTGGGCCTCGTCTGTTTCGTTGGTGGGGCATCCGTCCCAGTCTTTGCGTTTGCCTCCGAGGCAAAGGCCAAGCGTCGGCATGCACGCCAAGTGACCTGCACATTCCTTGATCTCGTCATCCTGGGTCTCGCGGGTGGAATGGGCATAGAGAGCGCCCTTCTGGCCGCAGCGCAACTTGGCGAGAGCGACTTGTCCCGTCGGATACTCGCTGCCTTGTTGCTCGGTCGGGATTCAGGCGAGGCACCCTGGGCGGCTCTTGGCCGGCTCGGAGCGACGCTCGGCATCCAAGAGCTCGAGGACCTGGCCGCTACGGCGAAACTGGCAGGGAGCGAGGGTGCGAGCATACGGGCCTCGCTTGCAGCGCGGGCCAGCTCGATCCGGCGCCATCAACTGTCGGAGGCCGAAGCAGACGCAAACGCGACTACCGAGCGGATGTTTCTCCCAGGGATCCTGCTCTTGCTTGGGTTCCTCTTGTTTATCGGCTATCCGGCATTTGCTCGGATCGTGTCGGGTGTGTGAGTGGAGATTGCCATGACCGTCATGGAGGAAGTCGGCTTGAGAGGAGACAGTGGTCATGTTGATGGAGGTACGCGTCGCCTGGACGATCATCCGAGCGTGGTGCTCGAGCCGCGCCATTCGTGGCGACGAGGGCAGTGTGGTGGAAAAGGTGATCCTTACGGCGATCTTTGCGGCTTTGGCAATCGCGGTCGGTGCGATCATCGTCGCAAAGGTCACGGCAAAGGCGAACTCACTAAACCTCAATTGAAACGGTCGTCGTCTTGCCTCGAGCTCGATGGGCGGAGGCGACATGTCGACCGCAATGAACGCGGGTCAGTCGCCGAGGCGGTGATCGTCATACCGGTGGCAATGCTGCTTCTTTTGATGGCGGTCCAGGCATGCCTATGGGCGCGCGCGTCAACCGTTGTGCACGTGGCGGCAGCTCGAGGCGATGAGGCGGCATGTGTTCAGGGTGGCACCGTGGCAGTGGGGACACAGCGAGCAGACTCCATTCTCTCCGGGGAGAAGGCGATATCAGATCCATCCGTATCCGCAACCAGCATTGGTCCTGATGAGGTCGCAGTGCGAGCGCAAGCCATGGCCATCTCGATCGTCCCCTGGGTGAGGTTGCACGTGTCCGCGGTTCAGGTTGGAACGAGGCAGGTGTTCCGTGTCTACCGGTGAGGGGTCCTGCGAGGCGAGGGCAACACGCGAAGTGGGCGACGGAAGCATAACCGTCGAGCTTCTCGCGCTAACACCTGTCTTATTGGTCTTCGTCACCCTCGGGTTGGCGCTGGGTCGCTACGAAGGCGCGATCCAGCAGGTGCGGGGTGAGGCTGAAGCGGGTGCGGAGGCGGCTGCCACCGCCCCTTCTGCCCAGCAGGCTCGACAAGCGGCTGTCGACGCTGCGCGGCTGACCCTACCTGGGCAAAGCCCCTGCACAGGGTCTTCGGTCGCCGTGACCGAGTCGGACTTCGTACAAGGAGGGGTTGTCAGTGTCACTGTGACCTGCCACATCAGCTTCTCCGATCTTGCCGCCCCCGGCATCCCTGGGGGGGCAGTCGTGCACGCCACCCAGTCTGCACCGGTCGACCCTTACCGGGCCGGGTCCTGATGCCAGTCGTACTGCACCGTTCGGGCACATCCGCTCGTGATCCAGTGGCGGAGGGTGGTTCAATTGTGGCGTTCGTCGCGGTACTCGCACTCGCGCTGCTCGTCCTCCTCGGACTGGTCGTGGACGGCGGGAGGGCTGCAGCGGCAAAGGATGCTGCACAAGCTGATGCCGAGCAGGCGGCGCGTTTCGGAGCAGACCAACTTTCAGTCAGTGCGGCACGAGCCGGCGAGATAACGCTCGACACACAGACCTCGACCACTGCCGCCCTGAAGTTCCTGAAG
>JBEKFK010000180.1:0-4053 GCA_050013375.1 Nitrososphaerales archaeon
GCGAGCTCACCCATCTTGGTCTTGTCGACCGTCACGCCGTCCATGGTTATCCCTCCCAGATACTCGCCGGGGTACATGTGGGGGATGAGCCCGTTCATGCACCTGAGCAGGGTGGACTTTCCACAGCCGCTCTGCCCTGCGAGGACGGTGACGGTCCCCTCCTCTATCTCCAGGTCGAACTTATCAACGGCCCACTTCTCAGTATCGATGTAACGGAACGAGAGGTTCTCGACACGGAGCAGGGTGGTCAATTCTATCACTGGGTCAGGGGCCCAATCGGGCGCTGTGCGGACGGCCCCAGCGGACGCAAGATAACCCTTTGGAGGTCATGTCCCTCCTGGTCGGCCTCCCGGGATGGTATTACTAAGTATTTGGTTATTACCAAATTGTTATTAGACTCCTCCCGAACGGCACGGCCGTGGCGAGCTATTCGAGGACAGGACTCGACAGCAGGTCGCTAGCGGGGGTCGCCGTCTTCGGCGCGCTCGCGGTGGTCCTCACGTCGATATCCCAGGCCCTAGGACTCAACTTTCCAGTTATCCCGTACCTGCAGTTCGATCTTGGGGAGATCGCGATACTCCTCGCGTTCTTCATCTTCGGCCCCATCCCAGCCCTCGCCGCCGCGTTCATAGAGTTCGCGACGTTGATGGCGATAGGTGTGAACGTCGCCTTCTTCGGCCCCGAGCTGAAGCTGATAGCGATCCTCTCGTCGCTCCTCGGGCTCTGGATCGGTCTGGTGGTGGTCCGGCGGATGAAGCGCCCGACCGTCCGCGGGGCGATCGGCCTCGGTGCGGTGCTGGGGATGGCCATCCGAGCCGTATCGATGACGCTGCCCAACTACCTGATAATCATCTACCTCTACGGGCTCTCGGGCATAATCGGGTACGTGTCAGGCGGCTTCAAGGACATCGGCATCTCGCTCTCGGATTCTAACGCGCTCCTCCTCATACTGGCCATGACGGGCGTCTTCAACGCCCTCCAGTTCGCCTTCGTCTCCGTCGTCTCCTACGGAGTCGTGTCCCTGCCACAGGTCCAGAACACGAGGGCGGCCGGGCGGAGGCTCTGGATACTGACCTACCTCCAGGGCAAGGACCAGAAGGTCACTTGACCTCGGTCGGCGGCTCGTGGAGCAGGCCGCCGATGAGGACCAGGAACTGCTTTATCACGTCCTCCTCGCTCGCGGAGCAGGTGAAGGACGCCGCCGTCGGGTGACCGCCGCCGTAGCCTCTGCCCTTTGACAGGACCTCGGCCACGTCCGTCCCCAGATGGACCTTGGTCTCCGAGCTGAACCGACTGTTGGCGCGGAGCGACCCTCGCAGCTCGCCGTCGAAGTCCCCCACGACCAGCGAGACGTCGGCCCCGAGGTGGGTGAAGGCCCTCGCGACGTTCGCCTGGAAGGAACCAACCGTGCTTATGAGAATCACCCAGCCCGAGGACCTGTAGATCCGCGACCTGCGCGCGGCCTTCAGCTTTGCTATCACCTCCCCGTAGTCGGGTGCGGACCTGAGGATCGCCCTTGCGTCGTCAAGGCTCGCGCCGCTGTCCACGAGCTCGACCACGGCCCTTAGGGTCCCGACTCCCGCGATGGAGAGGTGCTGCGAGTCGAAGAGGATTGCGATGAGTAGGGCCTGGGCGGCCTTGGCGTCCGGGACGACTCCGAAGTCCTTGAAGAGCCTGTAGACGATCTCGGCCGCCGAGGAAGCGGTCGTGTCTACCATGAGCTGGTCGTACGGCGTCCCCTCCTGGATCGGGTGGTGGTCGACCAGAATCTTTGTGCCTCGGCTGTTCCTGAGCTTCTCGCTCCAGTCCTTGAGGAGTTCCATGTGCCCGATGTCTACGGCGATCAGGAGGTCGTAGTCGGGGCTCTCCTCGCGCCTCTCGTGTGGGAACGAGAGGGCCAGGCGCTGCGTCAGCGAACTCATCCCGTCGGGGATGATGATCGACGTCTCGGCGCCCGGCATGAGCTTTCCGATCATGAAACAGAGCGCATACGCGGAGAGGTAGGTGTCGGCGTCGGCGTGGCGGTGGCAGAGTATGGCGACCCTCTTGACGCCCTCGGCCGGTGGAAGGGTCAGGCCCATTCTTTCACCGCGACCGCTGCTTTCTGAGAAGTTACGGAAGATGCCAGGAGGCCTAGGACGGCGAGCACGCGCCCTAGGAGCCCTTCGATGAATCTGAGCTGGAACCCTGGGTGCGGGCCTTGATCATCTCGTCGATCTTCGTCTGGAGCTCCTTGATGTTCTCCTTCAGCCGCGACTCCTGCTTGTTGAGCACGAGCGTGCGCGTGCTCGAGATGTCCTTCTTCTCCTCGAGCTCCTTCGAGATCGATTCCTTTGTGACCTTCACTAGCAGGCTTCCGACGTACTTGTAGATCTGCTCCTCGTCGGCGACGGTCTTCAGCTCTTCCAGGGTCTTCTCGGCGTCGGCGAGCTCCGCGTCCACCTGCTGCTTCTGCATGGCTACGGACTGTAGATTCTGCTGGAGGTTGTCGAGCCTGGTGAGCTGCTCCCTCAACCAAGGCGGTAACTCTTGACTCAAACTGTTCGCACCGATTCTCCGAGACTACTTAAAGTCTTTCGGGGCTTTGAGGGCCTCGCCTAGGCGCGAAATCTCCCCAATCGCCTCGTCGAGGTCGGTCGTCTGGGAACGGCTGACGAGGGTCGTCCCCGAGACCTTCGAACCCTTCAACGCCTTGGCAGCCCTCTCCACGGAGGGGCCGTCACCCTCGAGAGTTACCTTGAGCTTGATCTTCTTGATCGGACTAGCCGGTTCTTGTCTGGGAGACGTCGTAGGCCCCTCCCGCGATCGTGAACCCGCAGCTCCTGCAGCTCCAGATCCCCGACGAGACCCTCTTCAGCTTGAGGCTGGCGCAGGACGGACACTCCTTCTTTGCTTTGAGCAGGCGGTGGACGTTCGAGTAGCGCTTCCTTACGGTGCCTCCGTACTTGGCTCCGAGGCCTCTTAGGGACTTGGACCTAGGCACGGTGGGTGGCCTCCTTGATCTTCGCGCGTATCTCGTTCCCTCGCAGTATGGCCCAGTCGGCCGCGGTGAGTATCTGCTCTTGTGTCAGCGAGCCGGGCTCGCCCTTCTGGCCGGCGCAGATGTTGCCGTCGTCGACCGTGGTCAGGGTTATCCTCGCGTCCATCACGCCCTCCTCCTCAGAGGTGGGGTCTGCGACGAGCATGCCGTTTATGCTGGCCATGGTCAGCGAGACCGGGACCTTGCTGACGGGCACCGGCATCTTCCTGCCGGTGTTCTTGACCGTGTCGCCGTCGAGCACGAACTCGGGCATGTTTGCCGTGAGCAACGCCGAGACGACCGCGTAGTTGGTCGCATCGAAGAGGTTGCCATCAACGTTGAGGACGTTCACATCGACGAAGACGGCGTAGACGAACTTGCCCTCCTTGATGACCAGGTTGCTGACGTCGATCATCTCGGACTCTCGCACTCCTCTGTCGACGACCCTGGCGAGCTCTATCGCCTTCTCGTCCGGAGGGCCCGCCTCGACGTAGGAGGCAGCCATCGGAAGAACCTCTGCGCCGACGATGAGCAGGCCCTTGTCAGGTGTGTCCGGGAAGGGCGTCCCCTTGTCGATCATGACTCCCGCAATGACCTGGGTCTTTCCCAGGCTCACCATCGCGGAGCCGTTGGCCTTCTCGATCAGGCCGGTCTGGATCTCGATGTTCCTTACCTGGTCGAGTGCTCTCCCGTCGAGCCTCGTACCCTTTGAGAGTAGCTCGAGCAGCTGGGCCTTCCTCAGAGCTTCTACAACGTACGACTTTTGGGGCATCTTACTCGCCTACCTCCTCTGTGGTCGTCTCGACGCTCGCACCCGCGAAGTACTTCTTGAGCAGTGCTTCGCGCTGGAGCTCGTAGACCTTCTTTGCACCTTGGTTGGCCATCTCTAGGGCTTGCTTGAACTCGTCCGGTGTGAACATGCCGTCGAGCTGTAGCAGCGTGATCTGGTTCAGGTTGGGCATGAACGCGTAGGGCATGTCTCCTGACCCCTCCTTGTCCTCGGTGTCGTTCAGGTCGAGCACGACCTTCCCGTC
>JBEKFK010000181.1:0-3954 GCA_050013375.1 Nitrososphaerales archaeon
CCGGGGCGCGTTCCTGATTGATGGGACACCAAGTAGGGAATCATTGCAACCATAGGGTTCATTGTGTCTCAACTCCCTGAAGTCTATCATCGTAGACTGGCAATAAGGTACGTGTTCTCTTGGTCTACGAGCGAGGCATTAAATCACAACCGTACACTGTAACAGCCGGTAGAGACATTGGCAGATGACAACGACTCCGACTTCAATGAAGCCAGAGCCGAGGTCTTCGAAGCCATAGGTCATCCGACGAGGATAAGGATTCTCCAGGCGCTCAACGAGAGGCCTTTGGGCTTCGGCGAATTGAAGAAGGAAGTTGGCATCGGGAGCAGCGGCCACCTCGAGTTCCACCTAAGAAAGCTCGCCCACCTGATTCGGACCGACGAGGCGGGTTCCTATACGTTGACCGACGACGGAAGGGAGGCGATCCGGCTCATCAGGAATGTGTGGAGCGAGAACCCTCATGGCACCGCCTCGCAAGAAGCCCGAAACCGCGTCTGGACGAGGGCCGCGCTCGCAGCTTTCGTGGTGCTGCTCGTCGCGCTCGTCGCCATCCCGTCCGGTATCACCATATCCATTGGCCCCGGAGGAAGCTTCCGCCCGCTGGTCGGATTGTTCATCCAGGAGATTGATCGCCAGATGTTGCCTGCGGGTCGGACCCTGATTGCGAGTGGCGATCTATCCGCACCGCTCGAGATCTACGCTGCGGCCTCGATAACGCTCGCCCTGCTATTCGCTTCGCCCGGAGTCGCATATGTTGTGATAAGACGGCTCGGACCGGGCCTGACAGGTCGGAGGAGGCTGACCTACGGGCTGGTCGCTCTCGCATCAATACTCGTCGCATTTGGGGCCCTGTTCGGCTACCTTGTCCTCGGCAACCTCGCCTTCGGGAGCGGGGTGCAACAGATCGTCCAGAATCAGAGTCCTCCGCCCGGCTCCTTTCTCGATGCAACCGACTTCTATTTCGGGGCTTTGGGCATCATTGGCGCCAGTGCGGTCGCGTTTGCCTTGCCCCTGTGCCTTTTCGTGAGAGTCAGGTTCAGAACCAAGTGACCAGCCTAGTCGGGCCCCGACCTGGGAGCACCAAGATCACGGCCAGTCTGGCCGTGACCGCCGTCCTTCTAGTCGTCCTGCTCGTCGCCCCGATAGTCACCTACAGCATCCCCTTGAACCCGGTAGCCTTCAATCTGCTGCAGTCGCACTGCATCCCTTCCCAGCCTCAGGTCACGTGCGCTAATCTATCGGAGTTCTACCCAGACCCCACGACGCTGACGGCACGCGCCTCCCTCTCGTACGCGCTCCTCGGAGTGGGCGGCCCGCCCTTCCCCGGTTACTACACCATGGCCAATGGGAACTACAGCACCTCGGGGGGACGCGGCACCGACGTGTTCTTCCTGAAGGGCACGAGCGTCACGGGAGCGGAGTACCTTCCATATCCCTCGGTGGAGGTCGACCCCTCGGGCGTCGTCGCCATACGCAACGTCTCGCTTGTCCGCGGACCGCTCGGCATCGTCAACTTCACTGCGACGGTCCAGAACATAGGCACGCAAGCCATCAGCGGAGCCCAGGTCGTGTTCGGGGTGCCGGGGAACGGAGACAACTTCACGTACATGGGCGTGAACTGGATCCAGCTGCCGACCTTTGGACAGCTCCTGAACGTCGTCGGCTGCCCTGACTCCGTGGCGCCGGGAGCCGAGTGCGTCGCTTCTTTCCAGGCCATAAGCGAGACCTTGAGTCCCGGACAGACGTTCGGGTACACGATTCAGGTGACCGGAGCCGTAGGTGGCGTGGGCCTCCTGTACAACCAGTGGTTCCAGGGCGTCTGGCCCACGAGGGAGGCGACACCCAGCTGGGTGAGCAACTTCATCCAGCAGGTCAACCTGGACAGGACCGGTCCGAAGCTCACCGAGAACTCGACGCTCGACGCGTTCGCGAAGGAGAGGTTCCAGACGCAGGTCGCCAACTCCAGCATCTCAAACTACGGATTCCAGCAGGACTACGCCAAGTCATTCCCAGGCTCCGGGCCCCAGATCGGCGAGGATACGCTGTGGACCGGGACCGACACCCCACTGGAGTACATCACCTTCCTGCAGCAGTCCGCCCCCGGTCACTGGTCGGTCCTCACGAACCCCGACTTCACGCAGTTCGGCTTCTACATAGGATACGGTCCCAGTATCTTCGTGAGTCAGCCGTGCAGCATCACGGAGTTTCCCGGCAATGTGAACATGACCGCTCTTCTGGCGTCGAATGGGTGCCAGTTCCACATCGAGCAGGCAGTCTGGCTAGTCATCGAGGTGGGCTCGTGAGCCTGGCGGAGGCGCAATGAACCCTTCGGCTTTAGAGTCTAATTGCGTTCCTGACCTGTGGCAGGGCCGCCGCGAACGCCGTGTGCGGGCAGTAGTCCGTGTTGTCGTCCATCTCGCAATAGAACCTGACCTCGCCGCCACAGACTCCGTACAATCATCAAGAATAACAATCATAACAAAAGTAACGCGCGGTCAGGACTGTCTAGAGCGCTCCTATTCGCCTCAGGAACTCTCTTCCAAGACCCGTCAGCGCGTAGAATGAGTAGTCTTTATGGCCCTCTATCTTCCTGTAATGATTCTCCACGAGGCCCGCGCTGATGAGCGCTTTGAGGTGGTGATTCAGCGTGCTCGGGTTCATCGGCTGGGTGGAGCGAGACAGCTCTCTGAACGAGACTTCGTTCTTCTCTGCCAGCATCATCACCAGTGCCTGCCTCGTGGCCTCGGCCAAGGCATCAAGTATTGTCCTTGTCTCACTCGGGATCTTCTCCTTGTACTTGAGAATGGTTGACTGCATCGCATTCCTTGCAGGCGTACAGGCCTCTATAAACTTGACGGCTATCAAGTCAACTTGATAGTGGTAAATCCAAATCTATTTTGAGCGACGAAGTGGCTCCCGCAGTCGTTCGTTCATACTTGTCTTCAGATGATGTGTTGAGAGAAGAGGCGCAGAAGTGGATGTCGGGCATCCTGCAGCAAAAGCCCTCGCTCAAGATCGGAATCTATGGCTCGTACTATCCACCGGCTGAACTCAAGAGACTCCAATCTCTGAAGAATTCAATCAGGAGGCAGGGCTATTCCCTGGTCAAACTCGTCAGGGATATGCCTGATCTGTCCGAGTTCAAGGACGAGATGGACAAGAGCATCTTCTCCATAAACAACTCCAATGTGAACCTCTTCGTGCTCACCTTCAGCGGACAGAAGCAAGGCGCTGTGCGTGAGCTCGACTACGTCCTGAAGAACCCGGAGCATGTCTTCAAGTGTGTAGTCTTCATCGAGACGATGCGAAAGGGTAGGTCAGATGCAAGATGTCTCTCGAAGATGCTGGAGAACGACCTTCGAGCTGTTGGGATGAGAGTCGCGGAGTTCACAAGAGGAAAAGATGAGGACCTACTCGGATTGGCGAAGGGAACGCTGTTGGACTTTCTCTACTACTACACAAGAAACAGACCAGAAGACCTCAGCGCCTAATTGCGTTCCTCACCTGTGGCAGCGCAGCTGCAAACGCCGTGTGCGGGCAGTAGTCCGTGTTGTCGTCCATCTCGCAGTAGAACTTGATTACAACTATATACACTTATATAATTCGTTGCTCAGCCAGCGCTCACATTGCTCAAGGAGCCTCATCGACTAAAGGACGGTCCTGCGATTCATTCTCCTACCCTAGACACGGTCATGATGGTGGAGTCTGCGATCAAGAACAGCAACCTCCCGCCTTCAAGGATGCAGCTGTGGCGCTCCCTCCCGCGGAAGACGATGTACCAGACGTTCGTCGGCGTCCTGGAGTACCTGGAAGCGTCAAACAAGATCATGTTCGACGGGAAGGGCAGGATCGTCTGGGTGGCTGTCGACAACCCGAAGCTGGAAGCGCTCCTCAAGGCGAGCGTGAAGCTGCGCGGCTAGAGGCCGTAGCCGAACTTCTTGGCGTAATCCTTGT
>JBEKFK010000182.1:0-3918 GCA_050013375.1 Nitrososphaerales archaeon
CCCGATGGGCGGGTCACGACTGGACTCGGTGCGTTGGACGGGATTCTCCGGGGAGGCTTTCCCAAGAAGAGCCTGATTCTGGTAGCCGGTAACCCGGGCTCAGGAAAGACAACGCTCTGTCGGCACTTCCTCGCTGAAGGGATTGGGAGAGGGGAGTCCTGCGTCTACGTCTCCCTGGGAGAGTCGAGGGAGCAATTCCTCGAAGACTCGCGGAGCTCGGGTTTCGACTTCGACTCTGACCTCTTTCATTTCTTCAGTTTCCTGACGACCTCCAAGAAGCATTCGGGGGGATCGTTCGAGGACTTCGTGAATCTGGTCGTCGAGTCGAAGGCGAAGAGGCTCGTCATCGACTCGATTTCGGCGATGATTGAGACCATGGGCGACCAGTCTGAAGTAAGGAACGCCATGCACCTCATCTTCGAGATGATTGCCAAGAAGATGGGCGTCGCGACAATCATTGTCGGGGAGATCCCGATGGGCAGGAGGAGGCTGACCTTCGACTTCAAGGAGTTCCTCGCTGATGGAGTCGTTCTCGTGCTGGTGAAATACGATGAGCGGACGGGCAGGTACACCAGGTCGCTCAGGGTCGAGAAGATGAGGGCGACACCTCTTGACGACTGCACGTTGAACTTCTCCCTTGGCGATCACGGAATAAGGACTCACACCAAGGTCAGCGCATTCTTCCCCGACAAGGCCTACCGCTCAAGGATTTCCATTGGAGTCCCGGCCCTGGACGAGATGATGGGGGGCGGGCTCTTCAAGGGCTCGATCACGCTCGTCAAGGGGGCCACCGGGACAGGCAAGAGCAACTTCTCGACTCAGTTCCTGAACGAAGGCTTAACGAGGAAGGAGAAGTGCATGTTCCTGACGAATGAGGACTCAGTTGCCGAGCTCAAGAAGGGGGCTTCGCTGATTGGCCTGAGTCAGTTTACAAAGCACACCGACCGCCTGAGGATGGAGACCATCGATACCGAAACCATGGGAATCAGCGAGCTCACGGACAAACTAAACGCGATGATCAAGGAGTTCAGGCCTCAGCGCCTGGTATTCGACGGTCTCTCCGGGCTGTCGACGCTTCTTACCAGCCGGGAAATCAGGTACCTGATCTCAACGCTTCGCGCACTCTCCAACTCCAACGGTATGACGACGCTCGTGACGAGCACGGATCCAGTCGTCGGCGCAACCAATTCCGACGAGGTGGTCTTTCCCCTATTCGACGGGATTCTGGCTCTGCGAAACTCTGAGCGAGACGGCACCATGGTCAAGTCCATGGTCCTGCTGAAGCTGCGAAGCCAGCACGATGTGAAGGTTCACGAGTTCGAGATCAGGCCCGGAAGAGGGATAGTCATCAAAGCGTAGCCTGCACTCCGGTGTTGGGCCGCGTCGTCCACGTAAGTCCGCATCTGGAAGATAAGCTGAATCGTTGGAGGGGCCGAGGATGCGAACATCTTGAAGCTTGTTGCTTGCTGTCCTCGGTTACATCCGCGTCACACATTCGACGACCCGTTCGTCGAAAAAGGGCCCCGACGGAGCCAATTCATCGATTGGTTAGTGCGGAGAGTGAAAGAAAGCTTCTCACCATGAGATTCTCTCCGCGAGGGAGGAGGAATGAACCCGCGTTCGCACTTCCAACTGCGTTCCTTACCTGCGGCAGCGCTGCCGCGAACGCCGTGTGCGGCCAGTAGCCCGTGTTGTGTCCGGCCGCCCCCATTGCTATCGACATCTCAGGAGATTTACCACAGTGCTTCGCCACATGATCGCCGCATTATGAGAGCGGAGGCGCCGGAAGGCGACGGAGACCCCACGATTATAGACTTAATGCCGAGGTGGTTGCCATCGAGCGTCGGCTTACCTTGGCAGAACCGGAGACGGCGTCCCTCGAGGCTCCCGAAGGTGGAGCGCCAGAAGAGGAGCTCTACGAGTGGATCTGGGACAAAGTTCAGAACAAGTGGGTCAAGATAACCCCGCTAAACAGCGACGGGAGGCGTTGCGGCCACTGCGGGTGCAGTTGCCCCTGTACGTGCGCAGACTGTCTGTACCAGTGCTGCTCCTAGTCGTCCCAGGCTCCGTCGGAGGCTCACGATGCCGCAATCGGTAACGATGAATTAATAGGAGTCCCGGAGTCTCGAAATCGTGCTCAACTTCGTTCCGATGTCACAGGACGAGTACGAATCGTGGAGAGCGGACTCCATCGAAGACTACGCCGAGGAGAACTTCACGTCGGGGCGCTGGAGCGGAACGGACGCACACCTCAAGTCGGAGCAGGAGTTCTCCAAGCTCCTTCCGTACGGCCTATCCACGCCTGACAACTACGTCTACTCGCTCGTGGACCAGGAGACCTCAAAACCCGTCGGGATGATCTGGTTCGCGCTCGTGCGGGAGGACCCCGGGAGGGGGCACGCGTTCCTCTACGACTTCCGAATCGATGAGGAACGCCGCCACAAGGGCTACGGGACCCAGGCTCTGCTTCAACTGGACGAGCGCGTAAAGGCCATGGGTATGAAGGCAATCTCCCTACACGTGTTCGCCCACAACAGGGCCGCGAGGGACCTGTACGCAAAGGTCGGGTACAAGGAGACCAACGTGGTCATGTCCAAGGAGCTGGTCTGACCGTCAGCGCGGGTCCCGGCAGTCTCGGGCATCCCTCTGCTAGTGTATCCGTTTCGCGAGCAGGCTGGCTTCGCTGACAAAGATGGGCAGCTGACCGAGGCAGACGAGGTCCTTCCCGGTGTACCAGGGTCCCTCTTTCCAGATTGCGGCCCTGCAGGCCACCGAAGCTCCGGCCTCCTTGGCCAGCCCCTCGAGCGCGGTGAAGGTTGCACCCGTCGACACGACATCGTCCAAGAGGCAGACCCGCTTCCCCGAGAGAGACGCGAGGTCCTCGCTCGTTAGCAGTAGCTGCTGCTCCGCCTTGGTCGTGATGGACTTGACCTTCTGCGAGAAGTAGTGGTCGACGTAGGCCTTGGCGCTCTTGCGCGCAACTACGAACCTGTCGTGCCGCAGCCGTCTCGAGAGCTCGTACGCAAGCGCTATCGACTTCGCCTCCGCAGTGAGGACGACGTCGATGTCCAGCTTCCTCAGCTTCCTGGCGAGGAGGCGCGCGGCCGTTGAGAGGAACTCGACGTCCCCCAGGATCAGCTCGGCGTCCGAGGCTATGTAGACGCCCTGACTGATCTGGACCAGCGGCAGCTCCCTCGAGATCTCGGACAGCGCGACCCTGTAAGTCCGCTGACCGCTGTATCTCCTGACCGCACCGCTGGGATTCATGGCGAGAGACGGGGACTGAGCCCTACTCTGGAGGAATCTCTTTGAACGCCAGGGAGATATCGATCCCCTTCTTGCCGTTGTACCTCTTGGACCCGTAGTAGAGCAGCAGCCCCAAAATAAAGGAGCCGGCCACGTAGGCGTAGGCGAGATAGTAGCCTGGGAATCCGTCAACCGTCGCCGCGGTTCCCCAGATCGTCGGGGAGGCAAGGAACTGATAGGTGATGTAGCCGAAGACTATCGTCATGAGCGCGCCGCAGACCGTTAGGAGGCTCTTGGTCCCTCCCTTCTCTGTCCTCTGCGCCTGTATGACGGCCGCCACACCCACGAAAGCGAAGTAGATCATGGCCGCGATTACGGCCGCGAAGAGGACCTGCAGGCTGCCGTAGAGATAAGAGATGGCCCCCACCAGTGAGACCGTCAGGATCAGGACTATCGACTGCGCGATCAGGGGCGAGCCTGTCTTCGGGTTGACATAGGCGATCCTCGCCGGCAGGAACCTGTCGAAGGACTGGGCCAAGATGTATCTGGAGATCACGATCACGCCGTACGCCAGGATCCCGACGTTCCAGAGAATCCACGCGAGACCCAGGAAGGCCTCGACGGCCATGTTGCCGCTTACGCCCATCGCCAGGGTCCAGAAGTTGAACGAGA
>JBEKFK010000183.1:0-3918 GCA_050013375.1 Nitrososphaerales archaeon
AGAGATCGAGAGAGGAGAGGGCGAGATGAGCGACTTCGCCCACAGGGTAGTGTTGAGAATCCTCGCCGCCCAGCTAAGGACCTGCTGGCGGTTGGGAGCGAGCTACGATCTCCTGAACTGGGAGTCGCACATACTGAAGACCGGGATGTGGGGGAGGCTCTTCGAGGAGCTGAAGAGGAATGGGATAGCGGTGTACGAGACGGAGGGGGAGAACGCCGGGTGCTGGGTCATCAAGGACGACGAGCACCGCGAGGAGAAGGTCCTGGTGAGGTCAGACGGGACGGCCGTGTACGTCTCGAAGGACATCCCGTACGCGGCGTGGAAGATTGGGCTGATCGAGGACCCGTTCAGATACGAGGTCTACTCGAAGCAGCCAGGGGCGGGCGAGCTCTGGACCACGACCACTGGGCCGGGCGTGAGTGACCACCCCAAGTTCGGAGGCGCGGACCTCGCCATCTCGGTCATCGACACCCGACAGAGCCGTCTGCAGAAGATCGTGAGCAGGGTGCTGGAGCGGATGGAGGGGAGGGAGAGCGAGAGGTACCTCCACCGCGGCTACGAGGTCGTGGCCTTGTCGAAGAAGTCCGCCGAGTCGCTCGGCATCGAGACGGACAAGGAGTTCGTCCACATGCAGGGGCGAAAAGGCGTGTACATCAACGTGGACACCGTCCTGGAAGCGCTCAGGGCCAAGGCGAGCGCCGAGACAAGGAAGCGAAGTCCGCAGGACCCGGACAGCTGGGTGGAGGAGGTCGCCGAGAAGCTCGCTATCGCGGCCTTCAGGTTCGAGCTGCTGAAACAGGACCCGGACAAGATGATAGCCTTCGACATCGAGTCGTCGCTCGAGCTGCAGGGCGAGACCGGGCCCTATTTGCTGTACAGCTACGCGCGGGCAAAGCGGATCATCTCCAAGGCCGGCTCCGATCCCTCGATAGACGAGGCGAGCGCCGCGAAGCTGACTAACCCGAAGGAGGTAGAGCTGGTCAAACGCCTCTCGATGTTCGACAAGGCCATCATGGAGGCGGGCGAGTACCTCAACCCGAAGGAGGTGGCGAGATACTCCCACGGTCTCTGCGCGCTCTTCAACGAGTTCTATGAGGCGGTACAGGTGAACAGCGAGCCGGATCCCCTCCTGAAGGCGGCGCGGCTTGCGCTCGTCGAGGGGTTCGCGACCACCCTCAAGGACGCGCTCGAGCTGACGGGAATCCAGACATCAGAGAAGATCTAATCCTGGGGAGGAGGGAGCGCGATCGTCATGATTCCAGCGGGAAGAAGCTAAAAAGGGAGGTACCACGGGCTGCTGGCACGTAGCCCGATCGTCTAGTGGTCAAGGATAGGGGCCTCTGGAGCCTCTGACCTAGGTTCGAATCCTAGTCGGGCTAACTTTGTCTTGGAATCAACTTTCGGAACCGATTGAGGTTCGTGCCCCTTCGGGCCCTTCAATCCTTGATACCGTTCTGTCATCGGCGGCTCGCATGTCTCCGATTTCTGATGACGAGGTAGGAAGCCACGACCAGCACCACTGGGACGATGGCCGTGACCAGTAGGTAAGAGGTAGTAGAACTCGTCGATGCGGTAGTGAGAGACTGGAACTGCAGCTGGAACGTGACCACCGCGTTGGCACTCCCCGTATTGTTCACCGCGATGGTGACCAGGTCGTTGCCAGAGGGACTGATTAGCGGTATCGGCATCTCAGTTGGTAGGCCAGAAAGAGCCATGACTCCGCTCGCGGCAGTGCCGGTCTTGTTTTCGCCGCTCGCAAGCATTGCGATGGCGGAGGAGTTGCTGGTCGCAGTGTAGAGACCAGTCACGTCCTGAAGCGAAGGAGGTACGGAGATCTGCAGCCTGGTCACCTGTCCCGCAGGGACGCAGAACTGGATCGAATTCAAACCACCAGAAATGGGTTGCCCAGAGTTGAGAAGGATCGTGTCGTTGCTACACGTCCGTGGAACGGTCACATAGGTCGTGGTGGTGTTCTTCTGCAGTGTCGTGAAGTTTTCATTGGTGTTCACCGTTACCTTCTGAGTGTATGTTCCGAGAGCTCCCGACAGGAAGAGAGTGCTGCTGCTGTTTAGAGCGCTGACCTGGACGATGCCGTCGAAATCATTCACAGTAACCTGATTCCCAGCAGCCGAAAGAGAAAAGCTTGCTCCACGGATGGCTGTTATTGTTGCACAGGGGCCCGAAGGGCAGCTTACGCTCACAATTGTGCCCCGACTATCGTTTAGGAAGTTGAAGGAGTCTGAGGTGCAGGTCTGAGAGCAGTTGAGGGTGAAGTTCCCGGGTGAACTCCAGGAGAGCGCGCTCCCTCGCAAGTTGATAGTGCTGCCGTCCGAGAGGGTTACGGCGTTCGGGGAAGGAATATTGGCTGGCGGAGAAATCGGGCCTTGGTCGTCGCTACCGGATTCGACGCAGACGGGAGGTACGTATAAGTCCACAGAACCGGCGTACGTGTTGCAATAGCTCTGGAGCTGCCAGAGGCCAATGGTGAGACTGTCAATGACCTGGCTTGCATACGAGGTGCCATCTGGAGAGGTCAGGGATGTTAGATTCTCTGGCGCATCAGAGAAGGTGTAGCCGTCCACCCAACGCAGATTCTTGATGCCCGGGAAACTCTGCAAGCCACTCTCCGAATATGCAGTCGGTTGACAGTCAGCGACGATGCCACTAGATTGAGTCTCGGTCGAAGTGATGGTCGGCGACGATGCAGATAACTTTACCACTTGACCTGTTACTGACCCGGTCACATTGAAAACGAACGAATCCCGCAACCCCGAACTACAGTTAACGGATGATGTTTCCGGCATTGTTGTTTCAGACGAATCACTCACCGCGACATATTCGCCTTCCGAGTTCCGAAAGCTGTCGATTCTTCCTCCTTTGGTTACGTTGAGGTAAGCTTCTGCTGACAGTTGGTAAAACTGGTGAGTAACAGTCGTTACCAGTTGGCACTCAGCCCCAGAACCACACAACTCCGTCAACTGATTATCCGATTCAACTTGCGCGTCATAAAACAGCACCCAAAGAGTCGACGGGTTTGATGATGATGAGGATGGCTGGGCCTGGGCAGCAGCAGGCCGAATCACAAGTCCTCCAGGAGCTCCTCCCACGAGAATCAGCGCTGCAAGAGTCAATGTCAGAATATGGGTGGGAATGCTCGCCGGATACCGGAAACTCCCCAATGTTCCTCTGAAGAGTTGTTTGTTCCTCCCGAATCTATTAAGGATTGGCCTGATCCTCATGAGTTAGAACCGCGGCACGGCCAAGAGTAGTCATCGCGTACTTGTTGATCGGAGATCACGTTCCGTGCTTGGATGCGATGGACCTCGAGAGGGATTCGAGCCAAGACCAGTCTGGACCCCATCCGGCCTCGAACCCATTCCAGTCGACGAAGGCGAGCAGTTGCACTCTGAAATGGATTCGGACCCGTTCAGGTCGGAACCCTGCTCGGGCTAACGGGACTAATCGAACTAAAGCGCGACTATCCTAGACGGGCTATCCAATTCAAGCTTAGTTCCGGCTCTGCTGCTCCACAGAAGGCTGGATAGGCCGTCCCGCCCGACTATCAGTGAGATTGGGTCGTCTTTTGAGCGCCCCGGGGAGCAAAATGGCTTTATCTACCGATGAAATCCGAAACCTGCGCAGCGCGCCGTGCCCAAGCCAAAGAAAGAATCAGCCGCAGTTTCGAAGGTCGCCTCATCGATCGTCATCATGATTCTTGTGGCAGCCTCGATATTTGGGGTCGCAGAGTACTACACGACGGCTTCTCCTGGGAAGACCAGCGTCCTTGCCACTCTGCGAGCAGACGGCGACTTCAGCACTCTCGTGAACGCACTCTCGGTCGCGGGAATCTCCGGCACTCTATCAGGTTCCACTCGGTACACCGTCTTCGCGCCAACGAACGAAGCGTTTTCCGACCTC
>JBEKFK010000184.1:0-3917 GCA_050013375.1 Nitrososphaerales archaeon
GTTTGCGATCCTCAACCACCTATCAGAGTGGCTCTTGGAGCGCCCATGGAGAAGACATCTATTCACACCGGACCCGAAATGGCGAAGATAATCATTTACGGCCAGAACAATCGTGTCTTTCCGGCAAGCCTGCGTGAATAAATAGCTTCAGGTGCGGTAACATCAGTGAGCGCCAATCGAGTCAGAGGAGGCATCCGATGTTACCGGTCAAGACCGAAGAAAATCATCCCACCATGGAAGCGGTCCAGGATCTCTTCGACCGCTGGCGAGAAAAGAGAAAACACCGCGACCCCATCCCTCCCGCTCTATGGGAGGCGGCTGTTTCCCTTACAGCAAGCCACTCTGTTTACCGGATAGCGAAGCGCCTTCGGCTCCACTATATCAACCTCAAGGCCCGTGCTGAAGGTCGTCCTGCCCTCGGCAAGGACAAGGGCGTTCCCGCCTTCATCGAGCTCGGCCCGCTCACCGCGACTATCGAAATAGCAAAGCCCACGGGCGAAAGGATGACAATCACCGGGAGCTGCGATGTGGCGGATCTGGTCAGGGTATTCCTGGGATGATCCAGGTCACGCCCCAGATGCGCATCCTCGTGGCTGTCGAGCCGGTCGACTTCCGTAAAGGCATCGACGGCCTCGCAGGGATCGTGAAAGCCCTCCATCTCGACCCCTTCAGCGGCTGCCTCTTCGTCTTCCGCAGTCGAAGCGGCGCGTCTCTCCGAGTATTGGCCTACGACTCCCAAGGATATTGGCTTTGCCAGAAGAGGCTGTCGAAGGGAACTTTTCGCTTCTGGCCGAAGGCTGGCGAGACGCTCCATCCCCTCGCCGCGCACGAGCTCCAGGCCCTTCTGTGGAACAAGGACCCGGGGAGGGTGGACGTGTGGAAACCTTTGAAATAGTGCTGGACACCGAGCCTCTTTTTCTTTATCCTTTCACCCATGAGATACTGTGGCCGCGAATTCACCGAAAGGGAGATGGACTTGATAGGCCGCCTCATCGCGACAGGCTCCAACCGCCAGAAGCTCTCCCGGATGTTCTGCGAAGAGACCGGCTGGAGAAAACCCGACGGGGGCCTCAAGGAGATGAGCTGCAAGGTGGCCTTTCTCAAGATGCACCGGGAAGGCCGTATCGTCCTGCCTCCCCCTTTGAAGTCCGCCAACAACCACCTCAAAAAACCTAAGGAAAGAGTTCTTCCCCTGCCCGACCAGCCCGCCGGCCGGTGCGACCTCGATATCGCACTCGTGGACACGCGAACGAGCGCCCTGTGGAACGCCTACATCGACCGGTACCACTACCTCGGGTATACGCCCCTGCCCGGGGCGCAATTACGGTACTTCATACGGTCAGAGGGTCAGGTCCTCGCCCTATTAGGCTTCTCCGCCGCGGCGTGGAAGGTCGCCCCCCGGGATGAGACCATCGGCTGGGACGCGGAGACGAGAAAGAAAAACCTCCACCTCGTCGTGAACAACGCCCGGTTTCTCATACTCGTAAGGCACAAGAACCTCGCCTCGCGCATCCTGTCGACCGCGGCAAGGAGGATCGCATCCGACTGGCGCACGCGCTACGGGTATGCGCCCGTCCTCCTCGAGACCTTCGTCGAGAAGGAGCGCTTCACCGGTGCATGTTATAAGGCTTCGAACTGGATCCTCGTCGGCGATACGAAAGGCAGGGGAAAGCTCGACGTCCGCCACGAGCATAAGGCGCCCGTAAAAAGCGTCTGGCTCTATCCCTTAAAGAAGGACTTCAAAAAATGGTTAAACGACCGAAGATCCCTCCCGACAAGGTAAAAGCGGTCCTGAAGAGGTTCGAGGACAATGCCCTGGCACCGGGCGACCGCGCCCTCATCAGGGAGATCCTCCTCGACGCGGTCCGGATCGGTCTCGAGAAGGGGCCCTATGGGGAAAGCTTAAGGGAGGCCCTGAAGAAGCTCGAGGAGGGCTCGTCCGAATGAAAAGTCCCGACCGCATCGGTCTCACGGCCGGTCTCGTGGAAGAGATCTGCGCCCTGGTGGACGAAATCCCCCTTCCGGAGCACTACCGCGCGATCATCAAGACCGCCTTAAGGGATTATCTGCGCCTCGGCGAGGCATATGCGGAGAAGAGCCATTCCATCCACAGGCTCCTCGGAATGATCTTCGGAACGACCGAGAAGGCGTCAAATATCATCCCCGAGCTCAAGAAGATGACCCGCACCAAAAAGAAATCGAAAGGCCACGGCAAAAACGGCGCCTCATCCTATACCGGCAGTGAGAAGGTGACGGTCCCCCACCCCTCGCTGAAAAAGGGTGACCGCTGCCCCGGGTGCGAAAAAGGCAAGGTCTACCCCGTCGAATCCGGGGTAATGGTGAGGATCACGGGGAGTGCACCTCTTAAGGCAACCTCCTTCGAGTGCGAGAAGCTCCGGTGCAACCTCTGCGGGGAGATCTTCACCGCAACGCACAACGAGGGACCGAAGTACGACCCCACCGCGAGTGCAATGGTCGCGCTTCTGCGGTATGGAACAGGTGTCCCCTTCACGAGGCTCGAACACTTGCAGAACGGTTTTGGCATCCCCATGCCCGCATCCACCCAGTGGGACATCGTCGAGAAAGCGGCCTCGCGTGCCCATCCCGTCTACAAGGAATTGATCCGCCAAGCAGCGCAAGGCCCACTGCTCCACACGGACGACACGACGATGAAGATACTCGAACAGGCCGAAGGGGAGAGAAAAGGCACCTTCACCACGGGGATGCTCTCGGTGGGGGATAAAACAATCGCCCTCTTCGTCACCGGCCACCACCATGCAGGGGAGAACCTCGATACCCTCCTCGCCCAAAGGCGGAAGGACCTCGGTGCTCCCATCCAGATGGCAGATGCCCTCTCGAGCAATATGTCGGGGGAGTTCTCCAGGCTTTTAGCCAACTGCCTTACCCATGCGAGGAGGAACTTCATCGAGGTGGCGGAGAGCTTCCCCGAGGAGTGCCGGCATGTCATAAGGCTCCTTGCGAAGGTGTACGAGAATGACGCGAAGACGAAAGAAGAGAAGATGACCCCACAGGAGAGGCTCACGTACCATATAGCACATAGCGGCCCCGTTATGGAGGACCTCCATAAATGGATGAACGCAGAACTCGACGAAAAACGGACGGAGCCAAACTCCGGGCTTGGGAAGGCCTTTGCCTATATGTTCAGGCACTGGGGCCCCCTGACCCTGTTCTTGAAGGTCCCCGGGGCACCACTCGACAACAACGCGGTCGAAAGATCCTTGAAGATGGCCATACGGCATCGTAAAAATAGCTTGTTCTTTCGCACCCTTCACGGCGCCTACATCGGCGATGTCTTTATGAGCCTGATCCAGACCTGCCGTTTGTCGAAGGTCAACCCCTTCGATTACCTCGTGGCCCTTCAAAGGCACACACATGAAGTGTTCAAGAATCCCCAGAGTTGGCTGCCATGGAACTACGAGGCCACCATGGCGGCATTGCCCCCGTAGACGTTGAAACTCTGTTCCTGACCCACAATTTGGATTTACGCAGGTTTGCCGGAAGGACACTCTTGCCACACACTGATAAATTCGTTAACCCCGTATCCCCAGTCGTGATCAGGATGATACTTTAAAATCAACTCCATTGCATCATCGCGTCCATCCCCTTTAATGTGATCCAAAATGACGTCCATTGCCGACATGTCCTGACCGTTCTCTTTAAAAAGACTATCCACCTCACACCCGGCTGCGAGCAACAGATCGGCCGTACCAAGGTTCAGATAATGGAGCGGGGCGGCCAAAATTTTGTCATCCATGCTATAAGATGCCTGGGCGTTTACGTCCGCACCGTGGGCAATCAGGCATTTTACGAGATCATAATTGCCTCTTTCGCTCGCGCACCACACCGCGGGGATCCCGGTTTTCTCAAAATAATCCACATCCGCTCCGGCGTCGATG
>JBEKFK010000185.1:0-3917 GCA_050013375.1 Nitrososphaerales archaeon
GGGGTGGTCCGTGGTGGAGGTTGCGCCAGCCGTCCTGCCAGACCTTGGCTCGCTCGGTCCAGCGCCGGTTGGAGCCGGTGAGGAGCATCTCGAGGGCCTCGGCGAAGGAGGACTTGCCCGAGCCGTTGCGCCCGACCACCAGGGTCAGGCCCGGGGAGGGCTCCAGGGTGAGCGTGACCGGGGGGCCGATGCCCCGGAAGCCCTCCACCTCGATGGCGGCGAGGTAGGTGGCGGTCGGGGCCTGGGTCGCGTCCGGGACCGGGGCGGGGCTCGGTTGGTCGCCGTCCAGGGTGGCCCGGAGGGCGTCCAGCCCTTGGAAGGCGGACAGGACCAGATTCGCGGCTCCCTCGACGGTGGGCGGGTTCTCGGTGAGGCGTGTGGCCACCAGGTCGTGGAGGGTTAGGTTGGCCATCTGGCGAGGAGTGTGGCAGAGGGGTGGCGGGTGGAGAATCGGCGGCGGCGCCCTCCCTTTCGGCACACCACGAACCTGCGCCGGGCAAGGGGCGAGGTTCCACCGCTCAGCCTTGCGTGACAGGGGATCCCTCAGTCTCGATTAGTCTGGCCTAGGAGTCATGAGCTCCCACGCAACGGGTGGTCCCGGAGGGTGTCCAGCAACTCGCCGGATGGTCGGACTCTCCAGAAGAGCCATCCGTCTTCATTCTTGCGCGTGACGGCGGTGGCCGCCGTCGACGGGCTTGTGTAGATCCTCTCCAAGCCTTTGACCTGAATGCCAGCCTCGACCACCAAGGCCTCGGCCGAGTCGTAATCGTTTGTTCGGATTCCGCGGTGAAAAAGCTCCGTGCCGACCGGGATGCGGCCCGCACGAACCAGCGACAGGAAGGGGCTCTTTCGCATCTAGGTTCGAGAGGATAACGGTCCACAAGGTGGATAAGCGCGCACATGACCAAACGTCTGTGCGTGAGCCATCTGGTTCGGCGAGTTCCCTGAGGCAATCGGAGGCGTTCTCGAGACGGTCCGGATGTTGGTCATCGTCTGTTGATGTTAAGCCATCAGAGGGGCGAAGCTGCGACCTGTGAAGCGCAACCTCAGGCTTGCACTTGGGCGGAACCTTCGGCGCCTGCGTCGAGAGCGAGGGCTCTCGCAGGAAGCCTTCGCCGAAAAGACAGGCATCCACCGCACGTATATCGGAGGCATTGAGCGTGGCGAGCGGAACGTCACTCTAGAAACGGTTGAGCGTATTGCGGCACCGTTCGGTCTCGATCCTCTTGACCTGCTCAAGTGAACGCCTCGGAAGCTGCGGCCGAGAAAATAGCCCGCCAGATTCGGCAATCTGGTCTCAGCATCTATGACCGCCTGGATCTGCACCCGTCGCTCTACTTCGATACGCCCCTCCTACAGGTTCGCCTCCGTGTCAAGCTGCTGGGGCAGGCATTTGCTGGGCCAATTCGGACACGCTCGCTGCTGGCAAAGGGGGCAGTAGCCGATGCTCTTGGCTATCCAGTACTGAGGTCCTTCGCACGCGTCCGTCCGAGGTTCCCAGGGCAGAACTTGGATGTGGCTGTACAACTGTCAAACAACTACCAGGTTTGGAATGAAGAGGTCGACTCGTTGCGTCGGTACGCCTTCCTGAGGCCTGATGTCGACGGACGAGTCGTCGCGGTCAGGGTGGTGACCGGCGAGGTAATTGCTGCCCTCGATCGAACAGGCACACTCACGTCGAAGTACCAAGCCAGTCGAAAGGAGGGTCGAAGCGGTTCCGTCCTAGTAACCCCGCGGGACACTTTGAACCTCATCCCTCTGCTTGGGGCCCCACGCAACATGGTCTTTACCCCCGCGGATTCGGTTGCGCACCTACCCCGCACGGGGATGGTGCTTCCGATCAGTGATGTCTATGGCCGACTCTTGGCATTGGTGGGTACTCATGTTCCGGATCCGGGAGTTGGGCAAGATAGAGTTCGAGGCGAGGGCTTGCAACGCGCAGTGACGGCCGCGCTTCGCGTAGGTCGTTACGAGAACGTCGGCCAGTGGCCGGACATTCGCTCACAAGTCCTCGAGGTAAAGCTCCAGATGGCACGGACGATCGACCTCGGCCTCGTGCTTCCTTCGAGCACGGAACCCGCCGCGTTCCTAGGAGCAGGGATGCGGCATTCCGATGTTCGCTACGCCGTAGTGTACGGCACCAGTACTGGTGAGGGAACAGTGCTCCTTGACGAAGTCGTGGTCACCACCGGGGAGGCGTTCTTCGAACAGTTCAGGCAGTTTGGCGGGCTTAAGATCAATCGCAAACTGCAGATCCCACTACCGGACAAGTTCTTCGACGCCGAGTGATGCGCATACCAACCCTTCAAGCTCGTGCTCGCCATCAGGGTCGTCCTGCTGGTGAGACCACAATCGTCTAGCCAAGCTGATGATTTGCTGTGCCAAGGCGGAGTCGGGACGCGGGAGCGGGAACTGTTCGACGTACTGCGTCATGAAGCGACGTCGGCCGGCATATAGCTGGTTACCGCACTGGGCATCATAGAACGTCTCCGCGAGGCGGGAGTTGCCAATCGCAGCGATTAGAAATGCATCATTCAAAGACGCCGGGGCTGCCCAATAGCAGTCGCCATTGACCACATAGCCACTCGTATCGACGAAGAACCTGGGGCTCTCGGCAATGTCAGGAAAAACGACTTTCGGCCGAGCCCAGACATCGGCTTTCTGGGGTACCCAGATCTCGTACCATCGGCGGCCAGCGGACGCGAGATAGTGGCGACGTGCGAGTTGCTCGCCGTGGGACGCGAGGTAAGCAGCCGCCCGCGGATACGAATCGAGATCCACTGGCACCGTACGACCATTCTTGTTCATGTGCGGATAGAGGACCAGCTTACGAGGCTCGGCTGCGTACCACCGACCCGCCACATCATGGGTCAGAAGAGGATGGAGCAGCTCCGGCTCGGGGCGCAGGTCGATGGGCAGGGAGGCCCAGTCGTCTCGAATGAACACTGAATCGGCGGTCGTCTTGATGCCCACGTGGATCTTGGCCAGAGAACCGATCGTGAGCGCGTTGCCTTTCGTCAGCTGATCCAGCCAAGCCGTAGTTTGGTCGTCACGGAGGGTCCACGGTTGCTCAGGTCGGATCCCTGCCGGGAGCTCCCCGCGTCGAACACGCAGGACGGTGTCTTCAACCTGGGCATGGCCCACTAGCCCCGACGCCACTAGACGCGGCACAGAAGAGAAGGTCGGTAGGCTGTTATCCTCGTGTCTGCCGTCGCGATACACGGAGACAAATCGGGCAGGGCGCGCGGCGTCCGACTTAATGGCGATAATCACCGCCGGAAGCACCGCAGCTTCAAACAACCGAGTGTCTCCGAAGTCGAATATAGCAGCGACGCTGAACTGCTTCCGGAGTAAGTCGCGGAGAGACAGGCCAGCGCGCGTCGTGAGGAAGCGGTTCGAGCACAACAGGGCTAGGACCCCGCCGGTTCGGAGTACATCCGCCATGGCGAACGCGAATGCCATATACAAATCGACGCGTCCGGTAATATGGTAGCGACTAGTAATTGCGGCGACTCTGTCGCGACCCAAGGTCTGGGTCCGCACGTAAGGTGGATTCGCGATTGCGAGGTCCACTTGTCGAAGGGGAAAAGGTTGCGCGGCGTGGCCGAAGAGACGTCCCTGCTCCGAGGCTGTGAGCACAGACGCTATAAAGTCTGCTCCATAGAGGGACGGTTCGGGCATCCCCGCATGCGAAAGTCGAATTCGACAAGCGTCGAGACCGCGAGTGTCGGTATCGAAACCGATCAGCTTCGCACCTGCTTGAGCAAGCGGCGGTAACTGTCTCCAAGCGGCTTCCAAGAGTTCGCCGCCTCCACAAGCTGGGTCGAGAATGACCTGAGGCGCGCGGCCCAACGCGGCTGCACCTTCCCGCGCCAAGAACTCAGCCAAGTCCGGCGGTGTGTAATGCACACCCTGCG
>JBEKFK010000186.1:0-3884 GCA_050013375.1 Nitrososphaerales archaeon
CGCGAACGAGGAGGCGAGGATCCCCGACCCCGAGAAGGCCGACCGAGAAGTGATAGCGATCTCGTTCCACAACGACACCGAGTCGCTGGTCTACCTAGTGGCCCGCGAGGGGGACGTCTCGCTCGACGGAGCGAAGACCGCGTACACCCCCAGGGTCTTCGCCGACGAGGCGGCCATGATACGGGCGGCGTTCTCGAAGATAATGGACTACCCGTTCCTCATCACCTTCAACGGGGACGACTTCGACCTCAGGTACCTCGTGCACAGGGCGGAGCGGCTGGGGGTCAAGCCCGAGGAGATACCGATCTACCTCATGCGCCAGGAGGCGTCGCTGAGGCACGGCGTCCACATCGACCTCTACCGGTTCTTCAACAACCGCTCCATCCAGGTCTACGTCTACAGCAACCGATACTCGGAGCACACGCTCAACGGGATATCGGAGGCCGTCCTGGGCAAGTCGAAGATCGAGTTCGAGGGGAACGTCGGGGACCTCCCACTGCTCGAGCTAGCGAACTACTGCCTGAACGACTCCCAGCTCACCTACGAGCTCACGAGCCTCAACTCCTCCCTCATGATGAAGATCCTCCTGGTCATCTCGCGCATCGGCAAGATGCCGATGAACGACGTGGCCAGGCTCGGGGTCTCGAACTGGATCAGGTCCATGCTCTTCTACGAGCACCGGCGGATGGGCGCCATCATCCCGCGCCAGGACGAGCTCGCCCAGAAGGGAGGCGCCACCTCGGAGGCGATAATCAAGGGCAAGAAGTACAAGGGCGGGCTCGTGATCGAGCCGACGCCCGGCGTCCACTTCGGGGTCTCGGTCCTCGACTTCGCGAGCCTCTATCCGAGCATCATCAAGGTCCACAACCTCTCCTACGAGACGGTGAACTGCCCGCACGATGAGTGCCGGTCGAACAAGGTCCCCGACACCGACCACTGGGTCTGCCGGAAGCGGTCCGGCATAGAGAGCCTCGTGACGGGCTCCCTGAGGGACCTCAGGGTGGGCCACTACAAACACCTGGCGAAAGACAGGTCGCTGACCCAGGAGGAGAGGGAGCTCTACGGCGTCGTCTCCCAGGGCCTAAAAGTGATCCTAAATGCGAGTTACGGCGTCATGGGATTCGAGACCTTCGCGCTCTACTGCCTACCCGTCGCCGAGGCCACGGCCGCCTACGGGAGGTACGCGATCACCAAGACCATAGAGAAGTGCAAGCAGGAGGGGATCTCGGTGATCTACTCGGACACGGACTCGCTCTTCGTCGAGAACCCGGACAAGTCGAAGATTGAGGAGCTCACCAAGTGGGCGGAGCACGACCTGGGCGTGGAGCTCGACGTCGACAAAAGCTACCGCTACGTCGCGTTCAGCGAGAGGAAGAAGAACTACTTCGGGGTCCTCCAGGACGGTACGGCGGACATCAAGGGCCTGACCGGGAAGAAGAGCCAGACGCCTGAGTTCCTGAAGAAGGCCTTCTACGAGTGCCTCGCGATACTGGGCACCGTCTACGCCCCAGCGGACTTTGAGCGTGCGCGCCGCGAGACCAAGGCCCTGCTCACCAAGATGGTCTCGAGCCTCAGGAACAAGGAGATCTCGCTCGAGGACCTCTCCTTCAACGTCATGATAGGAAAGGCGATCTCCGGCTACTCCGGGACGACCCCGCAGCACGTCCGCGCGGCGCAGCTCCTCCGCGACAGGGGGAGGGAGATCAAGGCGGGCGACATCATCTCGTTCGTCAAGACCAAGACCCCACCCAACGTCAAGCCCGTCTCACTTGCGAGGGTGGACGAGGTCGACGTCGACAAGTACCTGGAGTACGCCAGCTCGATGTTCGACCAGATGCTCGACTCGCTCGGGTTCAGCTTCGACGAGATCCTTGGGTCGACCACGCTCGACGCCTTCTGGTCGTGATATCGCAACTCTTATCACGGCCTCGCGGACGCACGCGCTCATGTCTCAGGCAGCTCGGGACCTCGTCGGTTACGGCAACAAGAAGTTCCACTTTTCGTGGCCGGGGGGCAGGAGGCTCGCCATCTCGATCGTGGTGAACTTCGAGGAGGGGTCCGAGCACTCGGTCTCGACCGATGGGATCGTCGAGGGCATCGGCGAGTTCCTCCCCGTCGACCAGAGGATCCGGGACATCGGCAACGAGTCCGCCTACGAGTACGGGTCGCGGGTCGGCGTCTGGCGGATCCTCGAGACGCTGAAGAAATACGACGCGAAGGCAACCTTCTTCGCGACCGCCCTGGCCCTAGGGGCGAACAAGCAGGCGACGGACGCCATCGTCAAGGCGGGCCACGAGGTCTGCGACCACGGCCTGGCCTGGACCGAGCACTACCGCTACGCCTACGAGGAGGAGAAGGACGCCATCGCAAAGTCCGTCGCGATCATCGAGGAGCTCACCGGGAGGAAGCCCGTTGGGTTCTACGCCCGGGAGCCGAGCGCCAACACGCTCCGGATAGTCCAGGAGCTCGGCAACTTCATCTACGACTCGGACGCCTACAACGACGACCTGCCGTACCGGGCATCGCCCGGTGGGATCCTGGTCCTCCCCTACACGCCCGACGTGAACGACTTCCACTTCCTGTCCCCGATGCACAGGTTCAGCAACTCGTCCGACTTCTTCGTCTACCTCAAGGACTCGTTCGACGTCCTCCGCGAGGAGTCCAAGTCCAAGCCGAAGATGATGTCGGTGGGGCTCCACACCCGGGTCTCGGGGAGGGCGGGCCGGATCGTCGCCCTGCGGAAGTTCCTCGAGTATGTGAGGGGGTTCGACGACGTCTGGATCGCGACGAGGGAGGAGATCGCGCGCCACTGGATCGACCAGGTCGAGCCCGTCCTCGTGTGACCCACCCCCGAAAAGCACTTTAGCCGGACACCTGGCTCCAACCGCGATTTGGCGCTAAAGTTCGGGAAGATAGTGCAGACGGTCTACATCGAGGCGAGCCCCGAGGAAGTCTACGACGCGTTCCTCGATGCCAAGAAGCACGGCGCGTTCACGGGGTCGCCGGCCACGACCAACGCGAAGGTAGGGGCCGAGTTCCACGCCTGGGACGGGTACATAACGGGCAAGAACGTCGAGCTGGTCAAGGGGAAGAAGATCGTCCAGGAGTGGGAGACGTCCGAGTGGCCGAAGGGTTATCCACGGTCGAGGCTCGAGCTGACCTTCACCCCCAAGAAGGGAGGCACCGAGCTGAAGATGGTGCACTCGCAGGTGCCGGCCGAGCAGGTCGACGAGTACACCTCGGGCTGGCCGGAGTCCTACTGGGAGCCGCTCAAGGCCTACTTCGCGGAGCCCAGGAAGCCGAAGAAGAAGAAGGCCGTCGCCTAGGCGAAGGACGCTATCTTCTGCTTGAGCTCGGCGACGAACTCATCGACCTTCACACCGTACCTGACGTCGCCGTCCCTCGCCCTCACCGAGATGGTCCGAGCCTCCTGCTCCTTGCCGCCGATGATGAGCATGTAGGGGATCTTCTGGAGCTGGGCGTTCCTGATCTTCCCTCCCACGGTCCCGCTGTCGAAGTCGGTCTCGACCCTGATGCCCGCGTCCCTCAGGACTGACGCCACCTCAGCCGAGTAGGCCTTGTTGTCGTCCGAGACCGGCAGGACCCTCACCTGGACCGGCGAGACCCAGACCGGGAACTTCCCCTGGTAGTGCTCCGTGATGATCCCGATGAACCTCTCGAGCGTCCCGTAGATAGTCCTGTGTATCACTATGGGGGTGTGGTCCTTCCCGTCCGAGCCCACGTAGGTCAGCCTGAACCTCTTCGGCATCTGGAAGTCCAGCTGGATGGTGCAGCACTGCCACTCCCTCCCCAGCGAGTCCTTGATGTCGACGTCTATCTTGGGCCCGTAGAACGCGCCCTCCTTCTCCTTGATCTCGAATGCG
>JBEKFK010000187.1:0-6198 GCA_050013375.1 Nitrososphaerales archaeon
CGATTCACGAGGCCGTCTCCAGGAAGGAGAGCCTCATGCGCGGCCTCTTCGAGGACAAGCTGGCCAAGTCGAGCGGGGAGAAGTTCGCCGCGTTCAACAACGCCTTCTTCAACACGGGGACGTTCATCCACGTTCCTAGGGGCGTCGAGATATCCTCGCCCCTCCGGAAGATGCTGGTCGTCAAGAATCCTGGTACGAGCGTCATCGACCAGTCGATTATCTACGCGGAGGATACCTCGAGGATGAACTTCCTGGAGGAGCTCTACACGGGAGCCGCCGAGAAAGACTACCTCGTCAGCTCTCTGCTCGAGGTGCGGGCGGGGAAGGCTTCGCACGTCGATGCCAGCTCGCTCCAGCTCCTCGATGAGAAGGGGACCTACCTCACGAACAAGAAGGTCGACGCCGCGAGCGATTCACACGTCAACATCACATCGATCTTCCTCGGCTCGAGCGTCTCGCGCTCACGGATGGACATGGTGATGTCCGGCAGGGGCTCGACGGTCGAAGGGTTCGAGGTCTTCTTCTGCAACCGGAAGCAGAGGTTCGACCTGGAGTCCAACCTGATCCACAACGCCCCGGACACGACGGCCGCCCTCCACGCCAGAGGCGTCCTGAAGGACCAGTCCCAGTCGATATTCAAGGGGATGATTAAGATCAACCACGTCGCGAAGAACGCGAGCTCCTACCTGGCCCACCACGCCATGATCCTGGACAAGGGGGCCCGGTCGGATGGGATCCCCGGGCTGGACATCGAGACCAACGAGGTCAAGGCGACCCACTCGGCCTCGGTGGCCCAGGTCGACGAGGACCAGATCTTCTACCTGAGGGCGAGGGGCCTGCCCGAGGACGAGGCCAAGAAGATGATAGTCCTCGGTTTCTTCGAGCCGGTCATCTCCAGGATACCGGTCGAGATGGCCCGCGAGGGCGCGAAGTTCATCATCGAGGGCAAGTGGTACGGGGAGAGACGCAGGCTCATCGACACCGAGGCCCTGATGGCGATAACGGGGGAGGCGCCGGTCGAGGTCAAGCAGTCCGGGGACGTCTTCGAAAGGCACTACAAGTACAGAGGTTGAGGGTCGACGGCTCACTTTGTGCGGGCCCTGCCTCTCTCAGAACTTCAACCCGGCACTATGGCCGGGGTGGAGCTGGAGGGGGTGAAGGTCCTTCTCTCCAACCTCGACGGTGAGGTCCACGCAGTCTCGGGCGTCTGCACCCACGAGGAGTACGACCTCTCCGAAGGGTTCATCCTCGACGGCGCTGTCGTCTGCACGCTGCACCTCTCCCAGTTCGACCTCAAGACCGGTGAGGTCTACAATCCTCCCGCGACGGTCCCGCTGAGAGTCCTGAATGTTAAAATACAGGAAGATGCGATTTTTGTCGAGGTCTAGGCCGTTGGGTGATCGCGTTTGTTGAAGTCTCAGTCGCTCGATGTCGAGCAGGTGCGGAAGGACTTCCCAATACTGAAGAGGAAGATCCACGGAAAGCGTCTCGTCTACCTTGACAACGCTGCCACGACCCAAAAGCCAAGATCCGTCATAAGGTCGATGGTCGATTTCTACAGCAAGCACAACGCGAACCCGCACAGGGGTGTTCACCAGCTCAGCATCGAGTCCACCGAGGCTTTCGACGCCGCGAGGAAGAAGGTCGTGTCGTTCGTCGATGCTTCCGCATTCGAGGAGATAGTCTTCACGAGGGGCGCGACCGAGTCGCTGAACCTCGTGCGGTACGCGTGGGGGTCCCGGCACATCAAGAAGGGCGACCTCATCGTACTCACACTGATGGAGCACCACAGCAACATCGTCCCCTGGCAGCTCCTTGCCCGGGAGGTCGGCGCACGGATAGAGTACGTCGGTGTCACCCCCGATGGCTCTCTGAGATTCGAGGAACTCGAGTCGCTCATGGGTCAGTCCCCCGCCCTGGTGGCTTTCACCCAGTCATCTAACGTCCTCGGGACGATAAACGACGCCCAGAAGATCTGCTCAATGGCCCGCCAGGCCGGCGCGACGTCGGTCGTTGACGCGGCGCAATCCGTTCCCCACATGCAGGTCGACGTACAGAAGATCGGTTGCGATTTCCTGGCCTTCTCCGGACACAAGATGCTCGGTCCGACCGGGATTGGAGTGCTCTACGGCAGAAGGGATGTTCTCGCGGAGATGGAGCCGTTCCTTAGCGGCGGGGACATGATACAGGAGGTCCACGTCTCGGGGGCCAAGTGGAACGACCTGCCCTACAAGTTCGAGGCTGGGACACAGAACGTCGAGGGCGCTGTGGGGCTCGGGGCGGCCATCGACTATCTCAACGTGCTCGGCATGGACAGGGTGAGAAGACATGAAGAGCAGCTCGCGGCCTACGCTCTGGAACAGATGGGGAGCGTCCCGGGGATAACCGTCTATGGCCCGAACGATGTCACGCTCAGAGGCGGTGTGGTCTCCTTCAATCTCGGAGACATCCACCCGCACGACCTTGCATCCATCTTGGACGAGGAGGGGGTCGCGATCCGCTCGGGAATGCACTGCGCACAGCCGCTCCTCGAGAGCATGGGGCTCTCTGCCACGAGCAGGGCCAGCTTCTACGTCTACAACTCCTACGACGACGTCGACGCGCTCATGGGCGCGCTCTCAAAGGCTCGGAGGATCTTCTGCCTATGAGCAGCAGCGACATATATCGCGAGCTGATACTCGACTACTACCGAAACCCGCGCAACTTCGGGAAGCTGGACCCCCACGACATCGAGGCTCGGGACTCCAACCCGCTCTGCGGCGACGAGATAGAGATACAGGTGAAGGTCTCCGCAGACCAGAAGATAGAGGACATCCATTTCCTCGGAAAGGGGTGCGCCATAAGTCAGGCCTCCGCGTCGATGCTGACGGAGCTCGCGAAGGGAAGGCCACTCGAATGGGTGAAAGAGCTCTCGAAGGGAGACATCCTGAAGATGCTCGGCACGTCCGACCTTGGTCCCGCGAGGATAAAGTGCGCCCTTCTCTCGATGAAGGTCTTGAAGACGGGTGTCTACGGCTACCTCGGTGCCGCACTGGAAGAGCCCTCGGACCACTAGTCCCCTGATCTACCTCCCGAGCCGACGACCGGCTCGCCCGCATGAATTCGTCTTTGACGAGATTTCTTCGCTCGCAATCCATTCCGCACAATGGACCTCGGTGCGCACTGCTGGCGGGCGCTTCCCCACGACTGACTGGCAACTCGGATGTTGAGAGTCTGCTGTACCGGATTTGCGGCGCGTTCGACCGCTCAGGGCCCCCTTACGGGGCGGTATTGCCCCTCTCGACCTCGCAAAGTATTTATGCTGTTCAGAAATCGAGCGTGGTTTACGGAAGCCGGTAGTTGCCTCAATTCGCGTACAGTTTCAAGGCATTTGACCCAGCGATTCATGTCAGGGCTAGCGGGAGGGAGGTTGACATCTCCCCCAAAGCAGCCCGCGAGATTTGCAACACAGTTCGAATGATGACGCTGACCAAAGCAATCGCGCTCCTAGAGAACGTTGAAGAGATGAAGACCCCCATACCTTTCAGGCGACACAAGCTCAAGGTCGGCCACAGAAGCGAGCTGGTCGGTTTTCCAACGGGTTCCTATCCGGTGAAGCCGGCCAAGGCAATCCTATCGATTTTGCGCAATCTCCAGGCGAACTGTGAGTTCAAGGGGTTGGACCCAGATCGGGTCCGCCTAATCCATTCATCCGCGTTAGCGGGAAGGGTCCTGAAGGATTTCGTTCCGAGGGCGCACGGCAGCAGCAGCCCTAACTTCCACATCCTGGTCCATGTCGAGTTCGTCGGGAGAGAACTCTGATGTCCGCTTCCGAGAAGAGTGCGGTCAAGAGTATCCTCGCGATGCACCGCACATATGCGGAGATTGACGTGACCCGTCCCGGACTTGCGATCGGCAGGCGAGGCACAGGCATCAAGGACCTGACGGAGCGCGTCGCGGCGAAATTCCCGTTACCCAACCCCCAGATTGCGGTCTCCGAGGTCGAACAGCCGGAGCTCAACCCGCGGATAATGGCTGCCCGGACCGCCCAGATCGTGGCCCGCGGCACTGCGTTCAGGCGCGCCGCCACCTGGACCATGAACTCGATCATGGCCGCTGGCGCGTCGGGAGTCGAGATAGGCGTCGCCGGCAAGCTGAGAAGCGACAGGTCGCACAGCGAGAAGTACAGGATGGGCGTGGTCCCGAAGAGCGGCGAGGCGTCCAAGCAGGTGGTCCGCGAGGCCACCACAGATGTCCTGCTCAAGCTCGGACTTTATGGTATCCAGGTCAAGATAGCGCTGAAGGACCTCGTGCCGCCGATGGTTGAGTACGTGGAACAGGTCGTCGAAGCTCCTCCTGCGCCCGTGGCCCCCGCGGCCCCACAGGCCCCACAGGCCCCGCAGTCCACAGATGCCCCGACGGTGGCTGGGCCAGCGCCGGTCGTCGTTGAAGCTCCGGCAGAGAAGACTGAAGCCCCCCAGGAGGAGGTAAAGCCGGCCATTCACACAAAGACCCGACGGAGGCAGCCGAAGGCCGAACCGAAACCCGAGCAGAAGCCCGAGCCGGTAGAAGACAAGCCGGTGGAGGCGAAGCCCGAGGAAGCGGCGCCTGTGCAGGCGGAAGCAAGGGCGGAGGAAGCGGTGGTCGTAGCTCCAGCGGAAGCGGCAGCGGCGCCCACAGAAGAAGCCGTGCCGGCGAAGGCTGAGGAACCAGCGGTTGTAGAAACGGTGGAACAAGTTGCCAAGAGTGAAAGCGAAGAATCTTAGGGAACAGGACTCGGACCAGCTCCGAGACCGGCTGTTCGAGCTCAGAGGAGAGCTCATGAAGCTAAGCGGCCTCGCGGCGCGAGGGATGATTCAGAAGCAGTCCGGGAAGATCCCCCGCATACGGAAGGACATCGCCCGGGTTCTGACGATAATGAAGGAGAAGGGCATCACCGAATGATTCAGCTCCTCGGAAAGGAAGTGGCGATAGTGCAGAGCGCAAACCCCCTCCTTGTGGGCGTCCGCGGGACGCTCGCTCTGGAGAGCATGCGGATGATCACGATTGTCTCAGGGACGAGGAAGATTACGGTAGCAAAGACCGGCACGGTGCTCCAGCTGCAAGAAAGCGGCAAGGTCGTTCTCGCGGACGAGATGAACGGAAGGATTGAAGACAGGCTCTCAAGGGGGTCAAAGACATGAGTTCCGCCGGACTGATGGTCCCGCCGCCCAAGAAGACGTGCGGCGACTCGCGCTGCCCGTTCCACGGACACGTGAAGGTCCGCGGCAAAATCCTCACCGGCAGGGTGGTCTCGATCTCGGACAAGCAGACGGTGGTCATCCAGAGGGAGTTCCTCTACAAGATTCAGAAGTACAACAGGTACGAGAGGCGGAGAGGGAAGGTGCACGCGCACATGTCGCCCTGCATGGAGGTAAAGGAGGGGGACGTGGTCACGATCGCTGAGTGCAGGCCGCTGTCAAAGACGATCTCGTTCGTGGTCGTGCAGGCGAGGAGCGGCGAGTAGACATGTCAACCAAGTCGAGGGCCGTATCTGCCAAGGGAGTTGAGGAATTCAAGACCTACATCACGAGGGCTCTCCCACTCAACGCGGTCATCACTTGCGCTGACAACACGGGGGCCAAGACCCTGAGGATAATCATGGTGTCGAAGGCCAAGACCAGGCTCAGCAGGTATCCGGCCGCCTCGGTCGGAGATCACGTCCTCGTCGTGGTGAAGAGGGGGCCCCCGGACCTCAGGAAGCAGACCTTCGGCGCCGTGATCGTGAGGCAGAAGTATGCCGTCCGGCGAGTGAGCGGTCTAAGGGTGTGCTTCGAGGACAACGCGGCTGTACTGGTAACGCCGGAAGGCGAGATGAAGGGTACCGATATAAAGGGACCCGTGGCGAGCGAGGCAGCTGAGAAGTGGCCAAGGCTTGCTAACATCGCCTCGATAGTTGTATAGGTGATCATGAAGTGAAATTTGGCTCTCCGTTGTCGGATGAATTGAAGCTCAAGTACAAGAAGAAGACCATCAGGCCAAGGAAGGGGGACTCCGTGAAGATAGTGCGCGGAGGTTTCAAGGGCATCGAAGGGAAGGTCTCCCGCGTGGACGGCCAGAAGGGGAAGCTCTTCGTGGAGGGGGTCAATCGGGAGAAGATCGCGGGAGGGACCGCTCTCGCCCCCATAGACGCCTCGAAGGTAATAGTCACCAGCGTGGATCTCGACGACAAGCTCAGGA
>JBEKFK010000188.1:0-3857 GCA_050013375.1 Nitrososphaerales archaeon
TCCTCTTGAAGGCGCAGAGTGGCTGGCTCAGAAGCTCGGCCCATTCGCGGATGAAGCGCGCCTGCTCGCCTATGTTCTTGGCGAGGATCTGTTCGAGGGACCGGGAGACGAGCTCCGGGATCTCCTTCTCCAGGGGGGTGACCTTGCCACCGCGTATCGTGTAGTAGGTCCCCACACGGAGGTTCCGGTCGTAGACGTAGTTCTCGTAGTACTTTATGTCGGCCTCCCAGGCGCGGATGTCGTCGCGGATGCTCTTCCCCGGCGCCCCTCCCCCTATCGCCAGAGGGTCCGTCGCGGTGATCTTCCTCACGGTGACTGTAGAGTCCGAGAGCAGGTCGAGCCGCTCGACGTCCTCGATGGAGACGATGTCGGGCCTCGACCTTATCGAGCCGAGCTCGCTCAAGGGCAGCCTGGTGTAGCAGTAGGGCCTGTGGCCGGTGTTGTCCTCCCACCTCCAGACCCGGTCGAGTTTCGGATCGTAGAACTTCAGCACCGCGACCTTCTTCTCGCCGTCGTAGGTCGCGGAGACAAGTAGCCCCTCGTCGAGGTCCGCGGCGGGCACGAGGAGCTTCGAGAGCTTCTCGTCGAGCTTCTGCGGTTCATCGGGGGTTGTTAGCATGCTAGCATCACATAGAGGACGGGATTCGCCTCCGGCTCCGTGAGGGGATTTATAGTTGGTGGAGGCGCGCTGCACATGCGCGGGCCCCTGGGCGGGTGCGCGCAGCAGGGAAGGGCGGACCTACCACATTTATATTCAGACCGAGTTTCGGCTGGCGTTGTGAAGACCGACCAGTCCCTAGTCGCGAGGGTCCCGACGATCCTCTTCTTCGTCACCGGAGTGTTCTGGGCGGGCATCATCGTCGACGGCGGAGGGTCGCTCCTCGTCTGGGCCATCCTGACCTGTTTCGCGAGCGGCGCGTTCCTGATGCTCTGGGCCACCAGCTGGTTCACGCGCCCCCTGGTCGCCGCGAGCGCGCTCTTCGGGGTCGTCCTCACCATCTACCAGCTCTACCTCGCGCTGGTGACGCTCGGGTCTGGACTCCCGGGCCTGGCGATAGTCTCCGCGCCTCTGTTCGCCGTCTTCACGGTGATCTACCTGTATCTCTTCTACGCCTGCACCTGGCCCAAAGAGGAGTAGGTCTCTACCGCCCCCGTGGGCTCCCACGGCCTTCATTCTTGGAAATGAGAATCGGCGTCTGGACGTAAATAGGGAGGCCCGGGGCTTCCAGAGACATGGCATTAACAGATCCGCTTCAATGGGTGGTCATCGCCGTCGTGGCGATAGTGTTCCTGATGTACGGACCGAAGAAGATCCCGGAGCTGGCCAAGTCGATTGGCATGGCGAGGAAGGAGTTCAACGACGCCTCGAAGGCCGCGGCAGGCGACGTGCCTGCGGCGGCGCGTGCTGCGCCCGCGGCGGCTTCCGTTCCCGCGATTCCCTCCACAGGGGACACCCTGCTGGACACGGCGAAGAGGCTCGGTATCTCCACCGAGGGCAAGACACGCGACGAGATATCGAACCAGATCGTCATCAAGGCAAGCGGCGTCTGACCGGGCTGACCCGTCCCGGCTCACGACCGGGCCCGAGCCGCGCAAGCTTCGGAGCGCGGCCCCAGATACCTTAAATGAAGAGCGGGGAAGGACCCTTCAGGAATGGACATAGACGAGAAGGTGGAGCTAGTGAAGAGGCCCCCCACGGAGGAGGTAGTGACCGAGGGGGATCTGAGGTCGCTCTTCGAGAGGGAGGCCCACCCGAAGCACTACGTCGGACTCGAGATCTCGGGGCTGCTCCATCTCGGGTCGCTCATCATACTCGGGTACAAGGTGAACGACATGATAAGGGCGGGGATGCGGTGCAAGGTCTACCTCGCCGACTACCACAGCTACATCAACAACAAGTGGGGGGGCGACTGGGATAAGATTCGCGAGGTCGCCAGAGGGTACTACGCCGACGCGTTCACCTTCTTCTGCCCCGGCGTCGAGATAGAGTACGGCAGCGAGCTCTACCACAACAACGACGAGTACTGGCGCGACATGATCCGGTTCTCCAAGCAGATCACCCTCGCACGGGACACTCGGTGCCTGACGATAATGGGCAGGACGACCAAGGAGAAGCTCGACGTCGCCCAGTACCTCTATCCGCCGATGCAGGCCACCGACATCAAGGCGATGGATCTCGACGTGGTCCACGCCGGCCTCGACCAGCGGAAGGTGCACATGCTCGCCCGTGAGGTCTTCCCGTCGCTGAAGTGGAAGGTGCCCGTCGCCGTCCACCACCACCTGCTCGCCGGCCTGGGACAGCCGGGCCAGGGCGGCCTGGACGAAGAGGACGCCTCCCTCGACAAGACGATTTCGTCCAAGATGAGCAAGTCCAAGCCGGACAGCGCCATCTTCATCCACGACAGCCCGGAGGAGATATCGCGGAAGGTCGGGAAGGCCTGGTGCCCCGAGAGGGTCGTCGAGGCGAACCCGGTGCTGGAGTTCTCGCGCTACATAGTCTTCCACGAGAGGTCCTCCCTAACCATCGAGAGGCCCGAGAAGTACGGCGGGAATGTCACCTACGACACATACGCAGCGCTCGAGAAGGACTACTCGGAGGGGAGGCTGCACCCCAACGACCTGAAGAAGTCCGTCGCCCGGGAGCTCGCGGAGGTCCTCGGTCCGGTGAGAGACCACTTCAGGGGAAGAGAGATAATACAGGAAATCCGGGCAGCCTAGGGGCGAAAGACCGATGGGCTTCATTCCGATCAACAAACCGGTCCTCGGCGAGGCCGAGAAGAAGGCCGTGAGGGAAGTCCTCGACGGCGGCCTCCTGACGGACGCGAGCTTCGAGGGCGGCAAGAACGTGAGGGAGTTCGAGCGAAAGCTCGAATCTCACATAGGGGTCAAGCACGCCATCGCAGTCAACTCTGGGACCGCGGCCCTCCAGACCTCGCTGATGGCCTTCAACGTCAAGCCGGGCGACGAGGTGATCATCCCCGCCTTCACGTTCGAGGCGACCGCGAACGTCGTGGTCGCATGCAGCGCCAGACCGGTCTTCGCGGACATCCAGTCGGACTACACCATCGACCCCGAGGACGTCAAGAGGAAGATCACCCCGAGGACGAAGGCGATAATCCCGGTCCACCTCTACGGATACTCGGTCGACCTGGACGAGATCAGGGAGATCGCGGCGGCAAGGTCGATCAGGGTCGTCGAGGACGCGGCCGAGGCCCTCGGTGCCGAGTACAGGGGCGCGCAGATCGGGAGGACGGCCGACTCTGCCTGCTTCAGCCTCTACGCGACCAAGGTGATAACCTCAGGCGAGGGGGGCGCGATCACCACCGACGACGACGACCTCGCCGAGAAGCTCCGGATGATGCGCAACCACGGCATGAGGGATGGTTACGACACCAGGATACTTGGCTACAACTTCAGGCTGCCAGAGGTCGCGGCGGCGATCGCCTCCGTGCAGATGGACAGGCTCCCGGAGTTCATAGCGGCGAGGCGGAGGAACGCGGCGACCCTCACCGAGTCGATCGCCGGGGCGGGGGGCGTGAGCATGCGCCAGACCAAGACCGACCGGAAGAACATCTGGTACCTCTACACGCTCCAGGTCGAGAAGGCGAGGGACAGGGTGAACGAGGCGCTCAGGGCGAAGGGCATCGGCTCTGCCGTCTACTGGAAGACGCCAGTCAACAGGATGAAGCTTTACCAGGACCTGGGCTACGCAGACGAGAAGCTCCCCCAGGTCTACGACGCCGTCGACCACGTCCTCTCCCTCCCGGTCCATCCCGAGGTGACCGAGGAACAGGTCGGGTTCATCGCGGGCGAGCTGAAGTCAGCACTCAAGTCGGCCTAGGCGGAGGTCGGCGAGG
>JBEKFK010000189.1:0-3851 GCA_050013375.1 Nitrososphaerales archaeon
GGTCGAGCTCCAGGACGCCGCGAAGAGGAAGGTGAGCACATTCTCCGGAGGGATGAGGAGGAGGCTGGAGCTCGCCTGCGGTCTGATCAACTATCCGAAGCTGCTCTTCCTCGACGAGCCGACGCTCGGGCTCGATGTGCAGACGCGGGCCGCGGTCTGGAAGTACATCAGACAGCTCAAGAAGGACTACAACATGACGCTGTTCCTGACGACCCACTACCTCGAGGAGGCGGACTCCCTCTGCGACAGGATCGCCATCATCGACCACGGCCACATCGTGAAGATCGGCACCCCCGAGGAGCTGAAGGCCGCGGTGGGAGGGGACGTGATAGTCGTGGGGGTCAAGGAACCCCAACCCGACCTCACCGATGAGATAGCCAAGATCCCGCTGGTCACGGCGGTCACCAAGACCGGAAGCGAGTACAGGATAAAGGCGGACGCGGGGGAGGAGGCCTCCCCGGCGATAATTGACCTGATCAGGTCGAAGGGGATGCAGGTCTCGAAGATCTCTCTCACGAGGCCGACCCTCGACGAGGCCTACCTCGAGCTGACCGGGAGAACGCTGCGCGAAGAGGAGACCAACCGGTGGGCGGCGATGAGTGCGAGAAGGACGATGAGGACGGCGAGGTCCTAGAGGGAGAGGATTGAATTGGACAACGACCACCACACGAACCTAGGCGAGGCGGCGAAGCAGGACTCGGCCCTTCGCGAGCCCGATGCCTCGGCCCCCTCGGAGACGGCTCCCGGGATGCCGAACCCGAAGGTCAACAAGTCCCCCACCCACGGCCTGTGGGCCCTGACGCGGAGAGACCTCAGGAAGTGGTATACCAACCCCTACCAGCTGATCATATCGCTCATACAGCCGGTAATCTGGATGGGGCTCTTCGGGAAGGCCCTCAACTTCAGCTCCTTCATCACGGCCGGCGCAGGGGCGGGCGCCAGCACGACCACCATCGACCAGACCCTGATCGGGTTCTTCGGCACGGACAGCTACTTCTCGTACCTGGTCTGCGGGATGCTGGTCTTCATCATACTCTTCAGCTCGTCGTTCGCGGGCATGTCGGTGGTCTGGGACAGGAGGTTCGGGTTCATGAACAAGGCCCTCAGCACCCCGGTCAGCAGAGGGACGATAGTGATGGCCAAGATCCTGCAGAGCGTGGCGCGGTCGCTGATCCAGGCGGCCGTCGTGGTCGTGATCGGCGTGGCGCTCGGCATGGAGACCAGCAACTTCTCGGTCCTGGGGATCACGGGAACGTTCGTGATAATCTTCCTGGTCGCGATGGGCCTCTCGGGCCTCTTCGTCATGCTCTCCCTCAGGTCGAGCAACTGGCAGACACAGATGGCGATCATCAACCTGCTCAACCTTCCGCTGCTGTTCGCGAGCAACGCCCTCTTCCCGGTGAAGATAATGCCCGGGTGGTTGCAGGACGTCGTGAAGGTCAACCCCGTCAGCTACGCCATCGACGGGATACGCCAGCTCCTGATCGGCGCGACCGGGACCTACGCGCTCTGGCTGGACTTCACAGTGGTCATCGGGTTCGCGGCCTTCTTCTCCATAGTTGGGATAGTCGCCTCGTGGAGACTCCTGTCCAAGTAGCTCCGGACAAGTCTTTTATCGCAGCCGCGGCCGAAAAGCCGATGTGAGCGGTCCGATGCCAAGCGGAGACTCCGGCAGGAGCAGGCCGAGCTCGACGCTCGCGCTGGTCGGGAAGAGGTGCCCGAACTGCGGGCTGGAGCTCCACCTACTCGAGAACCCCCCGGTGATCGTCCCAGACGACCTCGCCGAACTCGAGTGGGACTACGTCAAGAACCTCTCGCTTGTCCCCAAGGTGCTCGCCATCTGCCTGAAGTGCGGCTTCGTCGCCGTCGAGTGCCTCACGCCGGTGGAGGTGCGGGGAACCTTCGCAGGGACCTGAGATCCGAATCTCTAGAGATTCGGGAACGATTCGGGAAATCGGCTAAATACCGAGCCGCATTCCTTGAATACATGTTCTTGGGGGACGGAGGGGGGCTGGCGAGGCCGCCTTGAGGTCTATCGAAATGAGGAACTTCGAAGGCGCCTACGGGGGCGCGTCGGTTGCGAGGAGTAGCTCCGCTTGAAGGTCTTTTCGACTCGTTCGTTGCTTCCCGTCGTCGTGCTGCTCCTCTCCCTGACTGCCATGACGCCGGGGCTGACAGCCGCTGTGACCCCGCGGCCGGCGCTCGTGCCGACCCACGTCGTCTCACCGGCTGGCCCGTCACTCTCCGCAGGGTCTGGGGCCGTCGCGCAGGTCGCCCCGCCTTTCAGGGGCCATCCGCCTCCGGCCGAGACGGCCTACGACGAACAGCTCGGCATGACGTTCACCCAGGACTTCTCCTCCATGGAGTACAACGTCACGGCGGTGGAGCAGGTCGATCCCACCCTCGGGACCGGCCCAGGATACCTCCTGAGCGGGGTATCCACCACGGGCTACTGGTACCAGGTCGGGCTCTCCTGGGACTGGAGCGTCGGGACAGGGTTCCAGATGAGCTACGAGGTCTTCGACTCCCTGGGCAACTCGATCTTTCCTTCGAACGGGGGTGGCGGACTGGCGCCGTTCACGGGGACGGTGAACGCGGGCGACACCGTGACCCTCAACCTCTACTTCAATGGCTCGGGCCAGGTCGTGCTCCTGGCAATGGACACGACCACCGGGGCTTCCGCCCAGGAGGTGTACTCGGCGGTGGGGAGCACGTACTTCGTCGGACAGCCGACCGGCGACTCGAACTCGAACGGCTACTTCACGGGCCTGATGACCGAGTTCTACCACGGGGCGCCGTCCTACTCCAACGTCCAGCAGGTGATCTACAGGTCGAACTTCTCGCTCTCTTCGGCCTGGCTGTGGATGGACGAGTTCAACGCGAACACTCTTCAGATCGTCTTCGCGACCAACTCGTCCTCGCTGGATACGTTCAACTCGAACCCATTCCTTCTGCAGGGGCTCACCTACGGAAGCATAACCGAGTACTGCGACGCTCGGGAGTTCATCACGGGCCCCCAGTCGAACTCGACCACGACGACCTCTTCGTCGTCCAGCTCAGCCTCTACAGTAACGGAGACTTCCACACAGGTGATTACGACCACCGTCCCGGTCACCGTCACCCAGACCTCGACGGCCACGGCCACGGTGACCCAGGCGGTCACCACCACGGTGACATCGACCCAGCCAGTCACGGTCACCTACACCTCGACGTCCACTGCTACCTCGACCGCCACGGCGACATCGACCCTCCCTGCGAGCACGAGCACGACGACCCAGACCGTGACCCAGACGGCGACGGCCCTCACTTCTCTCCCCGTCTGGTCCTACGCGCTCATGGCGGTCCTGCTGCTCGCCGGGCTCGGTCTCGGGTACACCCTGAAGCAGCCACACGAGGGCCCCGCGGGGCCAGGCGCGACCCCCCAGAGCACCGGCTGAGCTCCCGGGAGCCTTTGTCGACACTACGGCCGCGAAGTTCGGGGATGCGAGGAGCCTCCTTCCGGGAAGGACGACCCGCCAAGGCATAAATAGAATCCGCGGTCCGGACTGCCGCATTCATGAAGAGCGAAGACGAGCTGGGAGACTGGCGGAGGACCCACTACTCCTCCCAGGTGACCCCAGACCTCGACGGCAAGGAGGTCACAGTCTTCGGCTGGGTAAGCAGCGTCAGGTCCCAGGGCGGCATCACCTTCCTCATAGTTAACGACAAGGAGGGGGTGTTCCAGGTCACGACCATCAGGGGCAAGTCGAGCGACGCGCTCCTAGAGAAGATGGGGTCGATCGCCGAGCAGACGAGCATCGGCGTCCGAGGTACCGTCAAGAAGATCGCAAAGGCCCCCAACGGCGCGGAGG
>JBEKFK010000190.1:0-3834 GCA_050013375.1 Nitrososphaerales archaeon
TTCCGCGTGCGAACAGAGAGCCGGCGTACGAAATGATGAGGACGGTCGAGATGACGAGGAGGATCTTCTGTATGGAGACAGACTTCCTTCTCCTGATGACCGCGATGTGGGCGAAGTATGCGACGGGCATGGAGACGACCGGGGGGATGCCGACCAGTCCCATCCCGACCGCTATCCCCGTGTATTCGGCGACGTAGCTCACCACGTCCACCGTGGCCATCGGCACGCTCGCCAGGACTGCCACCCTCTTCGAGTAGGAGGCTCGGATGACCTCGCCGAGCCCCTTCCCCGTCGCGATGCCTATCCTGCCGCTTGCCTCCTGAATCACGAACAGCGGTACCGTGAGCAGGAGGAAGAACCAGATCAGACCGTATCCAAAGGTTGCCCCGACGGTCGCCGCGGTGAGGATGCTGGGCGCGTCAACATCGGCGATCATGACGATCCATGCGGGCCCGAAGGAGCGGGTGAATTCGCGGAGTCTGCTCGTCGTTCGCCCGTTCACCAGGGCTTGGAGCACCGACGGAGGAGCGCGTACTCTGCCTTGAGCAGGGTTGCCGGGAACACGGTGATGCGAGCCACAGGCTCGGACCGGACTCCCATGCGCCGGCCAAAACTTATGTGATATTTAGGCCGTACGGCGTTAAGGGAACCGATTAACGGTGTTCGTGCGGGCGGGCGACGGGCCCTTCTTTCTCAGATGGTCTTCCTGCCGAACGTGACGTAGCACGTGTGCGCGACCATGAACTGGGACGGCCGGGTCATCCCCACCCGCGCCTCCAGGTTGCGCACGAGGACCTCGATCGTCTCGACGGTGGCGAACCCCTCTTCCTTCATCTTCTCGGTAAGCTTCTCCGCCTGGTTCATCGTCGGGCAGATCGCCGCCATCATCCCGGAGGGCGCGAGGGCCTTCTTCACGTTGGGGACGAGCTCCCACGGGTCGCCCATGTCCACCAGCGCCGCGTCGAGGCCCTCCTCCTCGATCCCCTCCTTCGCGTCCTTCCCCTTCAGCGTGACCGAGCCCATGAGCCCGAACTTCTCCAGGTTCTTCCTCGCCACGTCCTGGAACTCGGCGTTCATGTCGTAGCTGTAGACGTGGCCCTCCGGGGCGACCATGTACGCGAACGTGGCCGTCGCGGCCCCGCTGCCGGTGCCCGCCTCGAAGACCCTGGACCCTGAGTGGATGCCGCAGTGCATGACTATCATCGCCAGGTCCTTGGGGTAGATCACCTGGGTCCTCCTCGCGAACTTCATGACTATGTCCTCGAGGGTCGGCTTCAGGATGTAGACAGCGTCGTTCATCGTGGTGGCCGCGACCGTCCCGAAGGGCTTTCCGACGAGGGACGTGCAGTCCAGTATCCCGAGGTGGGTGTGCAGCTTCGGGGTGTCGACCGGTCTCACGAGCCACTTCTTCCTCCGGTCCCTGTAGACCAGGATGAACGAGTCCTCCCTTATGGTCTCCATCGAGGGCCGCCCATGCGGGATGGCCTTATAACGTGAGTGGGGCTCTTCTGGCACGCGAGCCTAGGCGCGCCACCAGTCGAAGGCCAGGAACTCGACCTTCTCCTTTGTATCGCTCACGACCGCGATGATGAACTGCTTCCTCACGGTCGTTGCGAGCCTGCCGGACCTGACCATGTCCATCGCGTTGATCTCGTTTCCCGCCTTCTCGACCTGGATGATGAAGGGCGCGTGGTCTATGCCGGGTCCGTGCTCGTATACGGCGAAGTCGGTCCCGAACTTTATCCCGGGCGCGACGATGTACCCTGCGTCCTTGAGCAGGCTGTAGACGCGGTACTTCTCGGCGAAGTCGGAGTAGGACTCGGAGCAGACATCCTCCAGCCCCTCTGTCGGGATGATTTTACCCTCCTGGTCCTCGACCCTGAGCTTCTTCTTCTTTGCAAGGTAGTACCCCTCCATGAGGTCGAGGATGAGCGGCGCGTCGAACTCGAAGTCCTTGGGCTTGGGGATCCCGAGGGGCTTCCCGTAGTAAGCTTCCTTGAAGAGCCGCCTCGAGGACTCGATGTCCCAGACGACGATCCTGTTCTCGAAGAGCTTGCCCGTGGGGACCTTTCCGGTCAATGGGCGGACACCGGGGCCTAGACGCCCAGCGCCACGATGGTGGTCGAGTCGGCGGCGTGGAGCGCGGCGTCGGAGGCGTCCTCGATCGACTGGATCACGTCCTTCATCGCGATGAGGTCGCGGTAGCCGTTCATGGACTTTAGGACCTCGTTCATCAGGTCCCTCTGCTTCGCATCGATCTCGCTCTCGATCTTCTGGATGGCCCCGGCGGTCTCTATGGCCTGGTCCGGGTTCATCGAGAGGGCGCGGACGCACTCGTTCTGCTTCGAGACCTCCTCGATCAGGAGGCTGAACAGCTCGGTGAGCGGCTCCCTGTACTTCTTCATCCTTACGATGGGCCGTCTCAGGTGCGAGACCTTGAAGGCAGTCCCGTTCAGGTATCCGACGATCGCCTCGATCAGGAATGCGAGCCTCAGCAGGTCTTCCTTGTTGAGGAGGAGCGTCCCGACCTGGGCGAGCTCCCTTATCAGCATCCTCCGGAGAGATACCACGTCCTCCTCAGCCTTCTTGATCTTCTCCATCGAGGCCTTGATGCCTGCGCGGTCGTTGCTCAGCAGCGCTGCAAACTCCTCGTTGAGCACCCTGCATGCGTCGGTGTTCCTTCTTGCCATGTCTTCCAGTACAAGCAGAGTCCTCCTTCTGGCTTGGAGGTCGGCTTCAGAACCAGACAGTATTATTTCCCCGCAGTGGGATAAAAATAATGTAATATAAGGCCGAGGTATCCCCTTTCCTTTCAGCCCTGTTGGACCTGAAAGGAGGCGCTGGAGCTCAGAGGGCCGGCCCGGGTCGGGGCGGACGCGGTCAAAACGCTTAACATCAGAGGGGCTTTGTCCGGGGGCGAAACAAGAAGATGCATCCCATACCTCCCGGGCCGACCTGTCAGAGCTGCCTGATGCCGATGTCGAGCGATCGGAACGGCGGCGGGACGGAGTCGGACGGCATTACCAGGTCGATCGAGTACTGTTCGAACTGCTACAGGAACGGCATGTTCACCGAGCCCGACATCACCGTCGAGGAGATGATAGCCAAAGTTCAGGCAAGGCTGCTCGCAGCCGGCGTCCCCGAGCCGGTAGTCGAGCGCAACCTCTGGGCGGTCTACGGGCTCGACCGCTGGCGAGACTAGCCCTTGGTGTCTTCGTCGCCCATCAGCGCCCGCAGCGGCTTGAGGAGCTCGGTGAACTCCGCCGGGATGATGTACTTGGTCGACGGGCTGTTCCCGATCGTCTTGAGCGTGTCCAGGTACTGGAGGGTCATCGTCTTGCCGTCTATCAGCTTTGCCTGGGCGTAGATCTGGCTCAACGACTCAGCGTAGCCCTGTGCCCTGAGTATCAGCGCCTGCTTGTCTCCCTCCGCCTTTAGGATCGCCGACTTCTTGTCTCCCTCCGCCACCAGGATGGTCGACTCGCGCTTTCCGTCGGCCTCCAGAACCATGGCTCTCCTGGTCCTCTCTGCGCTCATCTGCTTGACCATCGACTCCTGGACGTCCTTCGGGGGCTTGATCTCCCTGATCTCGACGTTGGTTACCTTTACCCCCCATCTTTCCGTGACCTCGTCCAGCTTGGTCCTGAGGATGCTGTTGATCTGCTCCCTCTTGGCGAGCAGCTCGTCCAGCGGGATGTCGCCTACGACCGCCCTGAGGGTCGTTGTCGCGATCCCGACGGAGGCGCCGGTGAAGTTCTGCACCTGGACGATGCTCTGGGCCGCGTCGAGCACCTTGTAATAGATCAGGAAGTCAATGTCGGTCGGCGCGTTGTC
>JBEKFK010000191.1:0-3800 GCA_050013375.1 Nitrososphaerales archaeon
TACCATCTTTGACCCCAGACATTCTCCAGTGAGACTACCACTTAATCAATCATCAAATGTCAGAGATAAAGCAGCGAACATCCTCAGGGTTCGACGTATCTACTTCCTGTTCGCTGCAGCAGCATCCTAATTTTTAAATGCCAGTGAGAACCGGCAGCTTCAAGAGCAACCCCCGCTTGCAAACAAGGGCAGCTCCATTTCCTAAACGTCCTACGACCAGTAAAGGTAATAAATCGTGAAGGTGAAGCAACGGTTCTCTTACTCGCTGATAAGAGCTACTTCCCTAGCTACATGTTGCAGTACCTGAAATGAAATGCGGCCACTACAATATGTACAATTTTTATTCACACTATTTACATGAGAACACGATCTTTGCTGCCTGAAAGGCAACTCGGAAAGAAAGGAAAGTGAAACCGATGACAAGAGCTATTCTCCCTTTCCCCCAAGGTCGAGCGACCTCAGTCGTACTCTTGCTCGGACTCGCCGGCATAGAAGTCCACACACTGGACTCCTTTCCGTCCGGACCGGAGAGGCCGGATGTCCTGGAGGGCCACGTAGGAGTCCTCCAAGAGCAACTCGTCACGAGCGCGAAAGTCCTGAAACGTGGATCGCCTGGGCAGAGGGGCATCGGGGTCCCGAGCTTGCACTTTCGGCCGCGCCCCACGGTCCAGAGTACCGCCCACGACCTGCCCGTGATTACCACCTTTCACTAGTGGCCGAGCGTCGTCGGGTTTCTCCTGGCCGGGGGGTCGTCGGGCCGGTGCGGCTTCATTGGCCTCACGGAGACCGTCGATGGCCTTTTTATAGGGGGAGATCGGGGCCAGGTCCGGGTAGTCCAATCTTCGCCGAGTCCGGGGCGTAGCTTGGGGAGCAGAGGGGCGGAAGTCTTCTTGGACTCGCCTCACTCTCCCCGCGCAGTCCGGGCTGGCTAAATCGGCCTGACTTCGGGACTTCTCTACCACTACCCTCCTTCTGTCCTCGGTCGCGACGTTGGTAATGTCGACGGCCGAAGCAGTCCTTCCCGGGGTGCGCAGCACGTTAGTCTGCTGCTGGTACGGATTGGTCCCAGGATTAAAGTCGGGTCCGTACGGATGCGGAGCAGCACCCCCAACCCTAACCGCGTTGTGATCCTCACCGCGCGGCTGCAGGTAGTTAGGCAGCGCCATACTTAATTGGTTCAGGAAGGAATGCTTGAGGACAGCCCTCGCCATGTAAAGGCGAATCTTCTTCCTCAGACACCAGGTGATCAAAATTACTGCTATAAAAAGCACAGCTAAGATGATGCAAAGTGTACCCAACGACGTTGTCCACCCTCGGTGGCGATATTGCTCCCCTATTCGTTCGAACTCGGCCACCAAGTTCGGGATATCGACCGGTTCGACCAGGTCCTCCGGCACCAACGGGGCCAACTGGCTCGGCGTGTGATTATACAGAAAATCAGAGACGTGCCAGTAATGGTCTATGACCGTGCTGACCTCGTACTCCGCCGAGATTTGGTAGGGGGCCTCGATCTCGTACTCGGTGTTGGTCGCTACGCAACCTGCCGCCAATGTCAATTTACGGGTGCCCCGGAACTGGAGAGTCTCCGGGAGACCCGGGCGGTCCGGGCACTTAATCAAAACGCTCATCGAGGTTGGGTGGAAGACAAACCAACTGTCTTCCGTGACCTGTCGGACTTGGACAGCGGGAGGCACCACGCTGACCTTGCACACATGCCTCGCGTCCATGCGTCGATACAGCGACGAGGGGCACGTGCGTCCGAAGTCTCTGAACAGGAAGGTCAGGCCAGGACACAACATCTTGGGTCCCACATCGTAGCAGGCCGCGAGGGTCTCGGGCGTCAGGAGCGCGTACCCCGAGTCTCGACGGTCTACCGCGAGCATCTGGTCTCCCATCTCCACCTTGTAAATAGTGGAGACGCCGGGCAGAGCCACGGGAAAAGGAATTATCTCGTGGAGGTCCATGGACCTGTCCACGTGGGTCAACGGGAGGTGGACGAGGACCGAGAATTGGTCCGGGGCCGTTTGAAGGAACGAGGCATCGAGTTGGTAAATCGTGCTGGGATCTCTCCCCGCGAGCTCGAAGTTCAAGCCTCGAGTTCGCGCCTCTAACTCCTCCATGGCCTTGAGGATCACCTCAGGCCCCACCAACTCCGGCGTCAACCGCTTCACGAGTAGGAAGTTCAGTCCCGCTGAGACGCGGCGCACTGACTCACGACATACCCCAACCGCTGGTTCCAGAGCCGACTCCAATGACATGGCGGTGATGTGCCACGAGTGGTGGTTGGCCAACTTCAGGAGGTTGTCCACGTTCCGGCCCGTCTGGTTCAGCTTGGCGTTGGCCCACGCCAAGGACTCCTCGTGGCGCTGGACTTGCGCGATGACGAAGTTCTGTTGGTGTTCGTGGGCGTCCACCATGCTCCTGAGGTGGCCGGACGTGAACATGCCGTTCAGCGTGGCCCCCGCGCCCACTCCCAACAAGATGGGCAGGATCACGGGGATGGCTCTCTTCTCCCGGTCCAGGTCGAGCTCATGCGAGGCGTCCCGAGTGCCCCTGGCGTTGATGTCCTTGGCCAGGGAGGCATGTTTCTCGAGCACCTGCTTGGCGAAGTCGGCCCGGTACCGGGGAGCGGTCCACGCGTTCCGGGTCAGATTGAAGTCCGTCAGGATTAACTTCAGGTCCTCCTTGGTCCGGTCCAGCAGCTGGTACTCGCTGGTGTCGGTCACCGGCTGCCAGTACTTGTTGACGGTCCGTTCTGCGATGGTGTAGTCGAGTAGACGCTGCCGATGATGTTCCACTTCTTCACAAAGGTCGAGGATCTCCGTCAAGTTGATGCGGAAGGTCAGATGCGCCCAGCCCGCCACCGGCGACACCTCCTTCAGGGGCCGGAAGAGCAACTGGGTCTGCATCAGGGACTTCATGACCATGTCCTCCGGGATGGAGTTGTTCTCGGCCTGGAGGCTCTGGCGCAACATGAACGCCTCGTCCATCGTGAGTCCGCTGGTACTAGCCTGGCCCGGCGGGACGGCGACGGTCTGGAGGGCCTCACGTCGTAGGCGAAGCTGTTCCTCCCGGCCGCCGACCATCAGGGGCCTCAGGTAGGCCAGGGGGAGGTCGATCAGGCTGAAGAGCGTTGCCAGGAACCCCCGGTGGAGACTAGCGGATGACTTCATGGTCCCCGCGCGCTCCTTCAGGCAGCGGTCCCAGCAGTGCTTATTGAAGACACCGGAGAAGGAGGGAGCTTCTCCCAGGAAGTGGATCATGTTCCCCAGGGAGCAGGCTTCAAAGGCCGTGAGCCTGGCGGCCCCGGAGGCAGCCGGGGTTCCGTCGGTCACGCTCTCCTCTTCTTCTTTCCAGGCCTGAGCGCTAGATGGCGTTTCAGTCGTCGTCCTCTTGACGGATCGCGCGAAGACGGAGATCTTCAAGGTGGTTTCTTCATGGACGGTCTTGGTGCTGGTCTCAGCGTCGTCGTCCTCGTCCACGATGGCTTGGCGGCGGGGACGGCGACGACCCCCAACGAGCTCTCCGACGTCGACGGCATCAGGGGTGTTTTCCTTCAAGGGATCCCCACGCGACGCGACGGCGGTCGGCAAAGGAGGGTTGGTCGTGACGTCATCGTTCGAGCTAATGTCAAGAACAAGGCTTACTAACAACGCTGCCCAGAAGGAAGCTCTCTTTCAACTAAGTTACCTTAAAGACTCATCGTCCTCGTAGCTGTTGGAGTTCATCCCCCAGCTAGCGACGTCGTCCCCGAAGTCCTCCTGAAGAGGGAACAACGGGGTGTCGTCAAAGGAGGGCTT
>JBEKFK010000192.1:0-3782 GCA_050013375.1 Nitrososphaerales archaeon
CCAGAAAGCGGACGCGCGGATTCCCAAGGGCCATCCGCAGCGGGAGGAGTTGGAGCGCAAACAGCAACAGTACGGACAGGACTTCAACGCCACTATCTTGAGCGTCTTCGACAAGATCCTCTTCCCAATCCAGCGAGCGGGGAAACCGGCTCAGCTCGTCTCGAAGTCACTCGACATGACTCGCGATACGTCCAAGCCCTTCAACGGGGAAGAGCAGATCGAGAAGACACTCACGAGTGACCCCAAGAAGCTCTTCCTAGACGTTGAGAAGGACCACGATGGCCTGCGGGACAAGGCGGAAACGCTGCTCTGGCCAATGAGTCAGACTGAGGCGCGTTGGTCCGACATCGTCGATCGCGCTGATGAGCAAGCTGGGTTTCCCTGGCTGCCGCCGAAGGGGCTCGACCAGCTCAAGCAGATCGCGTGCAACCGTGGCAAGTGGGAAGACCTTGGCAACGGCCACGTCACCAAGGCTCCCAAGAAGAAGAAGACCTCTGTCCAGGTCGTTCCCGAAACCGAGGCCGACGACAAAGGCGAAGTCCGGCTACGCATCAATCCGCAGAATGCGGGACCCGCGCCACGGATCCATTACGCGCTGGATGTGACGGCTACGACGAAGAGTCCAGAGCTATCCGATACGCATCTGATGACGAATGCCCTCCGGGTGTCGTTCATCGTCGTGGATCCATCCGGCCAGTTCGAGACAGGCGATCCCGTCGTTTGGTCGAACGCGCTCACCATTCGCAATGAGCTATTCGAAGAGGGAGGGGCGAGGAAGGTCCGTCTCTTCGTCGCGCCGAAGGGAAACCTGCGATACACACTTGACGGCAGCGAGCCGCGAAACGGTGAGCCGTACTCGGCACCGATCCCCCTCACCAACGAGGCTGCACGCATCTGGGTTTACGCCGAGGCGGAAGGTTTCGAGACGAAGACGGACTTCTCGTTCCCTGCAAGGGGAAAGAAAGGCGTCCAGATCGAGGAGACAAAGCCTGCGCGTCTCGCGGGAACGAAACAGAAGAAGCTCGACTCAAGGCAGAAGGCGTTCTCCGGGCTGCAGGCGGCTCGCGAGAAGGCCATCGAGTTCGAGGGGGTCACCCTGACCATCGGCGAGGGCGCCAAGAGCGTAACCATCACAGTCGGCGAGCTTCCAGTTGACGGTGGCTACGTGGAGAGCCTTCTCAATGCGGCTCTTACCAAGTTTCCTCCGGACGCCGTGGTGACCATGACATTCAAGAAGGCTCAGTTCGCATCAGGGCACGACCTCCGACAATTCGCGGAGTCGTTGGGGATCGAGCTGGCGGTGGGAGACGTCCACCAGTGAGTGATCGCCCCTCCGCGCGAAGCACGGGCACCGTTGACTTCGGCGCCCCCGAAGCGTTCGGAGCGCACGTGTTCCGTGTGGAGGTGTCGGCTAGCCGAACTGAGCCCGTACGCGTTGTCGAGGACTTCGGATATCGAGGCGGCGAGAACGGACTGCCGTATGACGAGCCGCGCGCCATCGTAGAGCGCCAAGCATGGACCGTGGTCTCAGACGCCGCTCGTCGTGACTTCAACGAGAGGCTGAAAGCGAACAAGCTGAGCACCGGGAGATGGAAGACCGGTCGCACACTTCTTGAGCGTTTGCTCGGGAAAGAACTCTGCGTGCTTGTCTGGGCAGTTGAGGGGGCCACGGCCGACGAATTGCCCGTGATCTGTACGCGTTGGGCGGCACTTCGACCTGAAGAGCGCTGGTGGTTGTTCACAATGACCGTCGCTGAGGCTGGGCTCCCAGAGGACAGCGACCGGGGGTGGAGAAAAGCGCTGCATTACGCGCTGTCGGACGGGGCGCGAACTACGACAGAGGACCGCAGAAAACGCGCACGTCCGAAGGAAGAGCAAACCGACCTTCCCCTGTTTCGAGGTCTCAAGTGACCAAAGTCGTTCCACTCTCCCTCGAACGCACCCCTGCGCTCATCGAAGCGGCGATGCCGGTGCAACGGCTATCGGTCGAAGCGCACCGCGAACAAGAGGGGAAGCAGGGGAAGATGCTGACAACCCTCGGCAGCTACTGGAAGGGGCGAAAGCCTCTGATCCTAAACCGAGCGTGCGTGCTGGGATGCCTTCTTCCCGCGACCGGTGACCTTGCCGCAGACCTTGAGGTCTTCGAGCTGCTTCTCGGGATGGATGATGCTTCGCTCGCAACCCGGCTTGGCGTAAACCCCGGCGAGAGCCTGCCCGGTGAGCCGTTTCGCGACCTTGTGGCACGTGCGAGGCGGCCGGAGGAACTCACGGTCGCAGAGACGGCCGGCATGTGGAGTCGCGTCAATGCTCACCTCAAGACAGACGCTCGAAGCATGAGCGACCTCGTCGAGCAGCTCGGCGTGATGCGCTACGAGCACCGCCCTCGCGTCGCCGATACCTTTTCTGGTTCCGGTCAGATCCCTTTCGCAGCGGCCCGACTTGGGTGCGAGGTCGTTGCTTCTGACCTCAATCCCATCGCGTGCATGCTGACGTGGGCGGCATTCCGCCTGGTCGGCGGTTCTCCCGCATTCCGTAAGGGAATGAAGCGCGCGCAGCGAGAACTCGCGGAAGCCGTTCAGCACGACCTCGACCAGCTGGAGGTCGAGACCGACGGCAACGGTTGGCGACCGAAGACTCTCCTCTACTGTCTTGAAGCCCGATGCCCCGAGACTGGTTGGGCCGTTCCGCTGCTCTCGACTCGTCTGATCAGCAAAGGGAAGTCGGCAATCGCGGAGCTGGTTCCGAACCACGACAAGCGCGCGTTCGATATCCTCGTGCGTTCCGGAGTTTCCACGAGGGAGCTTACCCAGTCCGAGCGCGGCACCGTCCGCACGGACGGACGCGGGCAGGACCCATACCTCTCCTACAGCCTCGACGACGTAGAGCATCGCACCAAGATCTCGTCGCTCCGTGGTGATCACGTCGCCGCTGATGGCACAACGGCGAACCGGCTCCGACAGTGGATGGTCGATGACTTCCGCCCTGCGCCGGACGATGTTTTTCAAGAGCGACTGTACGCGATCCAATGGATGCGGCCGAAGAACGGCGGCAAGGCCAACGAATACGAGTTCCGTGCCATCTCTGCCGCAGACGTGGAACGCGAGCGTCGTGTCGAATCATACTTGGCGCAACACATTCAGCGCTGGCAGTCTGAGGGATGGCTTCCGGACATGCGCATCGAGCCCGGGGACAAGACGGACGAACCGATCCGCACCCGCGGCTGGACGCACTGGCACCACCTGTTTTCCCCTCGCCAGCTGCTCTTCCTCGGACTTGCGAGCAAGCACATCCGCGCGCGCAACGATGAATACGTCGCTCCGCTGCTCGTGTTCCTTGCGCGCCTTGCCGATTGGTCGTCCAAGCTGTGTCGATATGGCACCGGCGCAGCACGCGAGTCCGTCGCACAGACCTTCTACAACCAGGCGCTGAACACGCTCTTCACTTACGGCGTCCGCTCGTTCGCGTTCGCACAGACCTACCTTCTGGAGGAACTTGCGGAGAGCCCGGTTGAAGTCACGACGAACGTCGTGTGCCAGCCCGCCGAGTCATTCTCCACGACGGCTGACATCTTTGTTACAGACCCGCCGTACGGCGACGCGGTGAAGTACGAGGAGATTCTCGAGTTCTTCATTGCATGGCTTCGGAGGAATCCGCCTCGGGAGTTCTCCAGTTGGACCTGGGACAGTCGGCGTGCACTCGCTATCAAGGGCGAAGACGAGGGCTTCAGGCGGGGCATGGTATCGGCGTACAGCGCGATGGCTGAACGTATGCCGGCCAACGGC
>JBEKFK010000193.1:0-3771 GCA_050013375.1 Nitrososphaerales archaeon
GGATGTACCTCGCCTCCTTCGGGGAAGCGTCGCTCAGCAGGCTCACGAGCTCCTTGAGCTTCGACTCGATCGAGCCCGACCCTGAGATCTGGGAGATGTCGAAGAGCGCGTCGTAGACTCTCCTCAGAGTGAGCGGCTCCGAGGATAGGTGGTTCTGTCTACCCTCCTCGAGGAGCTTCTCGGCGGCCGTGCCGATGTCCCCCGCCTCGACGTAGGTCCGCCTGACCGCCTCCACCGGGATGCCGGACGCCGTCGTGAGCGCCCTGATAGCGAACTTCTCGGCTATGCCGAGCTCGACGCCCTCGTAGTCCGGCCTGAGCTTGCCCTGGGTGAGGTAGACGAGCATCGGAAGCTCCGCCTTCGGCGTCTCGCGCAGGAGCGAGGCGAGCACCTCGGTGATGGCCAGCCTACCGCTGAGGGCCTCGAGCTTCCCGTACGCATCGACGACGGTCGAGAACTTCAAGCGCAGAAACGGGGCGCCGCTCTTCATTTTAGGATAGCGCTCCGAGGGCGGGTCCGGGGGTTCACTCGGGAGGTATCTCTCTGAAGAGGAGGCCGATGTCCATCCCCTGGCGGAGGTGATATCTCCTCGAGGCCAGGTAGAGAGCCAGCCCGGCCGCGAAGGTCGTCGCGATGTACCCGTAGGCGAGCGGGTTCCCTCCCCAGATCTGGGGGGCCGAGAGGAACTCGTAGGCGAGGAAGAGGAAGACCGCGGCCATCAGGGATCCCGCCACCACGAGGATGGTCCTTGGCCTCCCCTTCTCGCTCCTGAGCCCGAAGACAGCGGCGGCCGCACCCACGAATAGGAAGTAGAACATGGAGGCGAGCACGGCCCCATAGAGGGAGGAGAGCGTCCCGTAGACGAAGGCGGCGAGGCCTATGAGGACCACGGTGACGACCAGGTCGAGGAGGTGGGCGTAAACGGGGGAGCTGAGCCTGGGGCTGACGTAGCCGAGCTTCGAGGGGAGGAACCTGTCGAAGGACTGCGCTATCATGTACCTGGATATCGTGATGATGCCGAACGCGAGTATTGCCACGACCCAGAGTATCCAGCCTAGGCCGATCAGGAGCTTCAGCGCGGTGAGCTGGGTCACGCCCATGGCGAGCGTCCAGAAGTTGAACGACGCGTTGTAGACCAGGGTTGGGTTCGAGAGCGCGGCGTTGGTGAAGCCAAACCCCCCCACGTAGTACATCACGCCAAGCGGAACCGTGACTATCAGGAACGCCATGACGGCGGAGATGGGGGCGTTCCAAGTGGCCGCGCTCTTGCCCTTCAGCTCGGACCCGACGGACGCGGACGCGTTGAACCAAGGATAGACGAAGATGGCGAAGAACGGGAGGATGGATATCGTGGCGCCGAGGTCGAAGCCTGAACCCAGGTAGGAGTTCGCGACCGACTGGTAGGTGATCGGGTTGTTACCAGAGTCGACGAGGTTCAGCCCGTTGATGTAGGTCGCGACCCCCTCCCTCCCGGCCGCGAGGAGCGTCCCGACGGATACGGCCAGGGAGATCAGCCCGACGACCATGAGGACCGAGATCAGCTTGAACCCGAGCCTCGGTCGCAGGATGTTGAGGGCGATGAGTGAGGCGAAGATCGCTGCGGCCAATGTGAACTGGGAGGACGGGTCGGAGCCGGCGACGGCAAGTCCGCTGAAGCCGCCGTAGCCCAGGGAGACCCCGACAGACCCGATGGCGAAGACCGCGGAGAGCGCGATAAGGGCCAAGTAGGGCATCGTCTCCATGGTGATTCCCATGAACGTGATCGAGCTCCCGGTGAGACCCCCCAGGGACCTCGACATCCAGACGTAGTCGCCGCCGGTCCTCGAAGTCCTCCTGGACATCATTGTGTAGACGATGACCTGCGGGATGGTGATCAGGAAACCTATCAGCGAGGCGTAAACGAGATTTACGCCCGAGACTGAGGGGAGGAGGACGAGCGTGAAGCCGACGAGGGAGAGCGCGGCGCCCGTCGACATGTAGCTGACGTTCAGGGCGATGGCGTCGAAGAGCGAGACGTTCTTGACGAGGCCGGTGCTCTTCCGGGCATAGCCCGAGGCCCCTTTCGAGGTCATGCCCGCCCCTTGGAGCACCCCCGAATAAGTCTTGGTTCCGGATGCTGCTATCCGGATTAGCCGCGGGAATGCGTGCGGGCGGCCCGGCGACACTTCGGCGTGGCGCTAAGTTTAACCCGTGATTCGGGCAGGGTCGGGCCCGCCTTGAAGTGGTCGACTAGGCTCATCGTCCTGGGGGTCCTGATTTGCCTGATAGGGGTCGTTCCGCCGTACCTCTCGGGTCCGACCATTGACGCGCTCGAGAGTGCCGCCGGGTTCATCTCGGTCGGCATCCTCATCCTGCTCCTGGGCGTGGGGCTCAGGAAGCTGCAGCGGGCGATCGGCTGAGCGTGGGGAGGCGGGGCCTCCTCAGGGGAGCTTGCCCGTCTCGGTTTCGGCCTGCTGTCCATCCTTCGGCTTTGAGAGCTTCCTGTATGCAGGGAAGACTGCGACGTATAGGACGGCGAAGATCGGCAGCACGATCGCGGCCACCTCGACGATGCCCTCCACCACCCCCGCGAAGAGGCCCCAGACGTACCCTCCGAAGGAGGAGAGGCCTGACGAAGCAGGAGGGGCGACGACCTGCACGATTATCCAGGCTAGTGACACGTCCCCGGACTGGTCGGTGGCGCTGACGGTGACGTTGTAGGTCCCCGGCTGTGTGAACTGGTGGATGAGCTGCTGCCCCTGGGATGCCGTCCCATCCCCGAAGTTGAAGTTGACTATGTAGGGCTGGGTCCCTCCGGTCACGACTGCGTTGAAGGTCACGCTTAGCGGGCTCAGCCCCTTGAGCGGGGTCGCGGAGAGCTTGACCGCGAGCGGTACCGAGGCGTGGCCGGCGGAGGTCTGGAAGTCGATGCCTATCGTGGCGTAGTCGATCAGCTGGCCGGTCTCGAGGATGCTGCTCTCGACCGAGTTGATCTGCGCGTCGGTCTTCTGCAGCACGGACTCGATGTCGAGCGTCGCGTTGACGGTGTTCGCCGTCCCGAGCAGCTTTAGCAGCGAGTCCTGCTCGGTGACGAGAGACTGGAGCGTGGCGTTCAGGTCGGCGTACTGGACCGCCACATCGTCGCTCGAACTGGTTGCGCTGACCAGGCTCCCGAGGGCTTCGAGCTGTGCGAGCGCTTCCGCGTAGTTCTGGCCGGGAACCCTCACGGTCATCGTGGCCAGAGACTGGCCGTACTGAGACTGCTCCACGTAGCCGCCGAGAGAGGACGCTATCTCTCCGGCCTTCTGAAGAGACTGTGAGGGCTGAGTCACGTTGAGGGTCAGGCTGCTGTAGAACTCGATGTCCGTCCCGGAGGGGCCCGTGCCGCTGCTGTTGCCGGCGGGACCGCCCTGGTTCGCGATGGTGCTCGTGGAGGTCGCAGTAGAGGATGCTGTCTCGCTGGTGGTGTAGGTCGGCCCCAGCACGGTGGTCGAAGGAGAGGTCCCTCCGATACCAGCCGTCGACCCGGCGACGCTGTAGCCGAACCCGACAAGGTCCCCGATTCCGCTTACCAGCTGGGTCGTCGGTGGCTCGTCATCCGCGGGACCCGCGGTCAGTCCTCCGACCTGCCCGCGCATCGCCGGGATCAGGATGCCGACTACGGTACCTCCGCCCACGAGGAGGAGTACTAGGACGGCCAATGGCGTTGTCAGGCTGTTCTTTGCGACCATGGGCCAGTATCAGGTCGCCTTGTGTGATGGCCTTTTGTCCCACCACTCGGACAAAAGTATT
>JBEKFK010000194.1:0-3705 GCA_050013375.1 Nitrososphaerales archaeon
GAGCATGTTGAGAAGGAAGAAGTTGAAGGAGAGATTCTTCACCCCGTGCCCGTAGTTGTGCTCGATATGGTAGCCATGGTTCTTGATGGTATTGAAGACCGCATTCTCGATGGTCCACCGTTCTCTCGCGATACGGACCATCTCCTCGATACACTCATCGTCGAGGGGTAGATGTCGGGTAAGGGACTGGCGCGGTTCCTGGGCTCATGCCCGGTCCTTTTCCAGCCCCTCCCCATAGGAACCGTGCATGAGGTTTTCCCTCACACGGCTCGCCCAGGAGACTTCACCACAAGGGTTATGAGTCGTTGTGGTACCAGCAGCCACTTTCACTTGTATGCCTCCGCGCTCTTGAGATACTGGATCTTCCAGTCCCAGTATAGCCCCAATACGCCGTAGAGGTACTCGTTACTCCACCGCCGCCAGCCCACGCTCCGCTTCTTCCGGCGCTTTCTGCGCGTCAAGAGTGTCCGTACCTTCATCTCCAGGTAGTCGCGAACCTCACTGAAGGCATCGCTTGAGTGCCCCACCCGGAAGTAGGCGACCCATCCGGCCACCGAGACATTGGTCTGTTTGACCAGTTCCTTCACCGGGGTTGCTCCCCCGTGCGAGATGATCTCCCCGATCTTTGCCTTGATTGCCTTCCGCGCCTTCTTCCCCGGCGTCAGGAGTATGTGGTAACGGCTCTTTTCGCGGTTCAGGACCCGCCGCAGGTCAAACCCCATGAACCCGAACGCTTCGCCCGAAAGGGTATCCACCACCTTTGTTTTCTCCGTGTTAAGGACGAGTCCCAATGGCTCTATCTGTTCCCGGAGACGCTGCAGAGCGCGTTCCGCCCAGCGCCGTTTCGTGTGGTGGCCGCTCACCGTGATCACGATATCATCGGCAAAGCGGTGGTAGTTTACATACTCGTATTCCCCTTCCGCAGTCTTCTGGCGGATGGCGTCAAAGAACCAGTCCACCTCGTTCAGGTAGATGTTGGCGGCCAACGGGCTGAACGGACCTCCCTGGGGAACTCCTATTTTCCCTGCCGCTCTTAAGATTTGTCTGACGAGATGAAGCACATCCGGGTCCACTACGCGCCGCGCGATCTTCTTGATCAAAATGTCCTGCCTGATCGTGTCGAAGTACCGGGACAGATCAACGTCTATTACGGTACTCATCCTGCGGAGCAGGCTTCTCCGTACTTCGGCGAGCGCGCGGTGCGGTGATCGGCCGGGTCTAAATCCATAGGAGTTCGGACAGAAGTCCGCCTCGAAGATCGGCTCAAGCACGTACTTCAGCGCCCCCTGCACCACTCTGTCCCGGATGCAGGGAATCTGGAGCTTGCGCTTTTTGCCGTCTCCTTTCAGGATTTCGACCGGCCTGTTTGGTCGGGGATTGTAGGTTCCCTTGATGAGTTCATCTCTCAGGCTTTCAAGGAGTGCCGTTCTGCCCGAGGATTCGATATCCTCGAACGTCTGGCCGTCGACGCCAGGGGCGCCGCCGTTCTTCTTTGCCTGAAGATACGCCTTCTCAAGGACCTCCATCCTCGTCACGTGCACGAAGATGCCCCAGAAGCGGTGCTGCGTGTCAGACTTCGCCTTCCGGTACATCCGCTGTCGCAGTTCCTGCGGATCGATGGGTGCCTTTATCATCTCACCCCCGCCTCGCGTTGATCAACGGAGTGCCTCCCGGTCCGGGCCCTTCCCTCCCCGCGCGTTTTAGTGCGCGCGGATCGACGGTACTACGACCCGATCCGTCATCCTGATGCCGTTCCCGCCACTTCCCGTTCAAGGTTATAGGCGGGGCCTCCTCGTCGAGATTTCTTCGACGGGCACCGAGGACTTCTCCAGTTTCCGCACAACCCTTCGCTCCATGTCGCCGCTGATACCCCGCCGGTGGAAGGTACGGACTTTGGCTCATTACCGGTACCTCCTGCTGCCTTCGCGCGTTACCGACCGTCTCGGCCACCGGATGTGAGTGTAACGAGGCTACGTGTGCGTTCACTTTCGTTACAACCTGGAGCGTTGCGCACCTCCCTTTCAAGAAGTGTTGTCGGAGGGCCTCACCGTCTTGCTTTCGCGCCACGGTGCCTCCCGTGCTACGGGGCCTTGAGCCTTGTTTTGGCCCCGGTCGGACTTTCACCGACTGGGTTATGCGTCCTTGCCTGGACGCGCCGGTCACCCAACTGCTGTGGTAAGTGATCTCCCCGTCTTTCTCCATCCAGTACTCGATATAGTTCACCATGACGGTGCTCTTGTTGTCGTTCAGCGGCACCTCGTTGATCCACTCCTATGATGAAAGTCAAGCCTATTTGTCGAGGCAGACCCCTTTCTCTGTTTTTTCTTTTTTGCTGGCTATGGTATCAACCCATGGTTCTCACTCCTTTGCGATGGCCCTATCGCTCTTTGTAACCCTTCGCGAAGCACGAGGCCAACGACGCCCTCAATCGCGTCCGTGGCCGACGTGCGCCGCCCTTCACGGACGAAGAGAAGAAATGTTCTTTACAACCTCCTATTCGTGGTCGAACCCACATGTGTCTGCTTTGCGGAAAGACGGAACCGGCGTCAACATACTCATAATCGTGTTATGTCACGGTGGATCACACGTCATACGCCGTTGTGTTCCGCATAAGCATTCATAAAACCCTTTCTTCGATCGTCTCATTGGTTCTTATTTAACCACTCCACATGCGTAGGGCGTACCGGAGAGTAGGCACGCCCGGAGACGTACGATCAGTACCCTCGCCACCGCGACAATTGCCTTCTTCCTGTTTCCACTCGCCCGCCACACCCGAGTGAATTTGGCCAGGAGCACCGGGTCCTTGCGGATCGCCGCCCACGAGTTCTCGATGAGGGTCGTCCGGATGAATCCGGATCCCATGCCGGTGATACCCCCCTTATGTTCCGTCTCTCCAGAGGAATACTCGCTACAGGCGAGTCCCACGAAGCTCGCGATCTTCTTCCCGCTCGTAAAACGGGAGAGGTCCTCTCCGAGCTCGAGCACAAACCGTATGGCTGTGTACCACCCGATCCCGGGAAGGCTCCGGGCAATATCGAAGGCCTTCCGGTAGCGTTCCTTCTTACAGAGTGCACGCAACGCGGTACGGAGGGATGTCTGGTGGACCCACAGCTGCTCCAGCTGAGACAGAAGGACATCCAGGCTTATCCTCAGGGGTTCAGACAGTGAGAGTTTCTTGAGGGCCCGGAATTCATCTCTTCCCCACCGGTCGGGGAACGGGACCTCGATGCCGTGAAAGTCGAGGAGCTTCCGGATGCGGTTGCGGGTCCGGATGATGTCCTTCTGTATGGCGATGAGGGTGCGGGTCACCTGGCGGTCCTCCCTCCTCTCCTTGTCGGGGACATGACAAGGGTCCTTGAAATCGTCGTTCTCGAGAATGAAGGCGAGGCGGTTCGCATCCCTCTTGTCCGTCTTCACCTTGTTCACCTTCGGTTCGGTCACCATGTGGGGAGGAATCACGACACAATGAATGCCGTCCTCGGTGAGTCTGTCGTAGAGGTTGAACCCCTTGAAGCCCGCTTCGTAGATGAGGTGGATGGTACACTCCGGGAACTTGTTGCGGAGGTACTGGATGAGCACCTCATATCGTGCCTCCATGGACGTCCGGTGGATGACCATCTTCTGGCACCGTACCGCGATCTTCCAGGTTGTCTTCGAATCCTCGAGTCCCACAAAGACTTCCTTGTTTTTAACAACAAACTCTTG
>JBEKFK010000195.1:0-3680 GCA_050013375.1 Nitrososphaerales archaeon
AAAATACTCCACGGTGCGTGTTCATCTATGTATCTGTTTGCTTGTGTACGTTTGTGTGTTCGCGTGTGTTCCATATGTAAGTGGTACATTTTTTTATCCTTCCGGCGCTAGGAGGCCGCGTCAGGAGGAGCACGAGTCCGGCCTTTCTTCGCCATAGTCGGGGGTGATCCGTGTCCAGAGCTCCTGGGGGTTTTCAGTCGACAAGTCGTAGGCAACCTCCGGCTGCCTGAAAGCTGCTTTAGAGATTGCAGTTGCCCAGTGTCGGGGTGTACGCGCTGGGGGGTGGACGGGGGGTATTCTCCTGCAAGAAGGGATGCTGGCGGAGCGGGAGAAGCCAGGGAGGGGGAATCCACGGGACACCACACGCGTCCAATCGGCTTCAACCGCCGGGACAACGGTGGGGAGGGTGCCGGGTTGGCGGGTGGGCGGTAAAGGTGAGAAGCAGTAGGAGGAATGGAAACCGAAGAGGAGGGGAGAGTTCCATGGGAGCCGAGTCGAGCAAGGGCAGTGCGAACAAAAGTCGCGGTGTCCGAGTGGGCAAGTGCAAGTTGTCGGTGGGAGAGGGAACGCGTATTCCATTCCTGGAGAGTGGTGGGGCGAATGGAGGATAACGCGGGGCACTCGAAAAGCACATGCTCTACCGATTCGACGATGCCACCGGCGCTGCGGAGAAGGAGTGGGTCGGGAGGGAGACCTGGAAGCAAGTCTGGGGCGCAGCGCTTGAGGTGGCCGCGTAGGCGGGCAAAGGTCATACCACATTTAGGACAGGGGGTGCGGGGCTTCGTGATAGCAGAGGGGGAAGATGAGGGAGGTGGAGCTATCACGTTTAGTTGGTGGTCTAGGCGCAATTGTATGTAGCGGCCCGGTCCAGCGGTAGGACGGAGTCGTTTGGGGGGAGGAATGGCGCGGCTGTGGTCGGAGGAGGAGCGTCGTGGGGGGCGCGAGCGGGTTGAGGTACGCGAGGTGGTGTTGGAAGGACACGCTGTACCATTAGGGGAGGTTTGGGATGGCCTCCGGCAGAATCGCAGGTGAGTAGCGAGACCGCGGGAACCAAGAAAGAAACCGCCACACTGAGTGCAGCGGAGCTCACCAGGACGCGCTACAAGGTAGGAAGGAGGAGGAGAAGAGACAGGAGGGGAGGAAGTGCAAGAAGAGGAGGGCAGCGAGACGCGACGCTTAGATTGAGGGGGGAGAGTCGTAGGAGAGGTGGGAAGAAGCGTGCGAGTGCGTTTGGCATTGGGAGGAGACAGAGGTATATGGGAAGGGCCAGAAGAGGAAAGAGAAGAGGAAAGAGAAGAGGAAAGAGACGAGGAAGAAGAGGGAGGAGAGGGAGGGGAGATGGGAGAGACAGCAGAGGAAAGAGAGGGACAGCACCATCGACATGCAGAACAGCCATCGTGCAGGCGGTGATACAGGCGTCCGAAAAGGGGGCATTGAGCGGTGCGGAGTTGGGCAAGGAGGCGCTCGGTTGCGCGAGAATGCGTACGAGTGCGGGGTTGGGGTTGCATACCCACGAGGCGGGCACGGGGGCAGGAGCGCTGGAAGCAGGAGGAGGCCCAGAGCCAGCGGAGGTGCTTATGAGAGGCCTCTACCTGAGCGTCAAGGGGTATAGGAGCCCTTTCCTGAGGGAGTTTGGTCGCATCGTCCGCTGCAATATCGGCCTGCTCATTACGAGCAACGCCACAATGGGAAAAAACAAACTGGATGTCAATATGTGTCTCACGGGCGGTGTGACAGAGGTGTCGGAGGAGACACCAGATGTCGGCGCAGTCCTGGGAGTCGGTAAGAAGAGGGCCACATTCAAGAGCACGGATAAGTGATTGGGAGTCCGTGCAGATGCGGAGCCGATGGAATCCGGGAAGACGGTGCCCACGAAGGTCCGCGAGGAGAGGGCGGAGCCCGGACTTGAGCGCTTCGGCCTCAGCATGAAAGGAGGTTGTATAGGCTCCAGCAGGGGTAAGTGCCTTACGGAGGAGACGGCGCCCATGAAAAAGGAGTGAAGCACCACCGGAGCGGCGTTGGGAGGGGACGACGGAGCCGTCGAACCACAACTCATGCGAGGCTGGGGGGAGAGAAGCGAGGGCGCGGAGAGTAGCGGTGCGGCGGGCCGCGGGTGAGGACAAGAGGGAAGTGCCAGGGACCTCGGGAAAGAGATGAACTTGCTGGACAAAAGCCGTGGAGCGGGGGAGAAGGAATGGATATGTGAGGAGTTGACGGGGGGTAGAGAGCGGGAGAGGACAGGCTGCGTGACTTTGCTTGCGTAAAGATTCTAAGAGAGGGGAGTAGTAGAGACGTCGGCGGAGATGAGAGGGGGGAAGGCGTGCAGCTTCCTCAAGGTAAGAGATAGCTCGAGTGCGCGCCATCACGTCCAGGGGTTCAAGGTCAGCCTCGAGGAGGACGGAGGCATTGTCTGCGGCCTGTGCACACCCGGAGATGAGACGGGCGGCATGTCGGTGAAAGCTCTCTAGGCGTTGGAGGTGGGAGGGTCGGAGGAGAGTCCACCAGGCCGGACAAGCGTACAGGAGCACCGAGCAGACATATCCAAGGTAGAAGGTGCGGAGGTCTTGCATTGGTGGGCCGAAAGAGGCTCCAGCTAAGCAATGCAATTGGTCCAGGCGGGAGAGGCCTTCTTGGAGGATGCGGTCGACATGCGGAGTCATGGTGAGGGCCTCGTCGACCAGCACACCAAGGATACGGGCGGAAGAGACACGCCGGATGGTGTCGGCACCAAGCGTCAGGGAGAATGTACCCAGACTGTGACGTAACTGGGCAGTACCGACTACCAAAAGCTCGGTCTTGCTGGTATTAATTTCCATAAAGTTGTCGGAGCACCAGCGGGAGACAAGGGAGGCTGCAGCCTGAAGACGTTGGTGAAGGAGGGGGGAGGAGTCACCTGAGGTGGAGACGATGAGGTCATCCGCGTAGCACCCATGACTTACGTAGGGGCTCAGGGACGAGAGAGAGCGAGAGAGAGCGATGACATATATATTAAATAAGAGGGGACCAAGTATGGTGCCTTGAGGCACACCGCATGTCATTGCCATGGGGGGACTGGTACGAGACCCGATGCGGCAGAAGGCGCTGCGTCCAGCGAGAAAATTCCGTACCCACCGAATGAGATAGGGTGGGACACCCTGCTCGCGGAGACAATCAAGCAAGCGATTATGTTCGATGCGGTCAAACGCCTTACTGAAATCGAACAAAATACCAGCCCAAACCAGGCCTTCGGTCTTCGCGACGTGCATGTCTGTCAACAGGCGGAGGATCTGATCTGTTGTGGATCGTTGTGCACGAAAACCACATTGTGTGTCTGGGAGGTGAACTGAAGCAAGTAAACGGCGGTGAATGATGTGTTCTGCCAGTTTGGAAATATGGGATGTCAAGGATATGGGCCGCCAACTGGGGAGCTCGCGGAGGTCTTTGCCAGGTTTGGGGAGAGGGATGATGCAAGAGGAGCGCCAGGATTTCGGGACGACACCGGAGACGACGGACTTATTGACAAGGCGGAGCAATAGTGTACGGGCGAGGGGGCCGAGGTGAAGCAGCATCTCTGTGTGGATATCGTCGGGGCCGGGGGCTTTACCAAGTTGAAGACTCCGTAAGGCAGAGTCGAACTCGCAAAGCGTTACCGGGGGAACGGGGGTTGAGAGAGGGAGGGAGATGGTGGGGGGCAGGGGTGT
>JBEKFK010000196.1:0-5047 GCA_050013375.1 Nitrososphaerales archaeon
GTTCTCGAAGTACAAGACCTAGGACGCGCCCTCCGTGCCTGACGCTGCCCTGCATCAGAGGAGAGTCTGGGCCGACCTACCATCAGGGCTCGAGCGGGACGGCGCCTGCCGGTCCCTCAGCTCTTCTTGAGCTCTTCGACGATCGCCTTCGCCCGATCGAAGCGGATCATCTTCTCCTGGATCATCCTGTTGGCGACGACGTCGACTAGGTCACCCGTCGCGCCGGCGTTGGCGGCGACATTGCGCGCGTGCAGCTTCATGTGGCCCTTCTGAATCCCCTCGGAGGCGAGTGCCCTCAGCGCCGCGAAGTTCTGAGCCAGCCCGACCGCCCCCATTACCTCCGCCAGCTCGATGGCCGTCTTCACTCCGATTATCTTGATCGCGGCCTTGGCGGCGGGGTGAGTCTTCGCCGCGCCCCCGACGAGTCCGACGGCCATGGGCATCTCCAGCGTCCCCACCAGGTCGCCGTCCTGGTTCTTCTCCCAGGTCGAGAGCGGCTTGTAACCGCCGTGCTTCGTCGCATAACTGTGCGCGCCCGCCTCGAGCGCCCTTATGTCCTGGCCGCAGGCAATCGCCACCGCGATCACCCCGTTCATGATGCCCTTGTTGTGCGTCGAGCACCTGTAGGGGTCGGCCTCGGCGAAGGCGTACGCGTAGACGACCCCGTCGACCGCCGCCTCTCCGCCTATCGCCTCCTTGTCGAAGGTGGCGGAGACCCTGATCAGCCTCCTGTCAGCTAGGTTCGAGATTATCCTCAGATAGACCTTCCCGCCCGTCACCCTCTCCACGATCGGGGCGACGGCCTCGGCCATCGTGTTCACGGCGTTCCCTCCCATCGCGTCGCCCGTGCTGACGATCAGCTCTGCGATGACCATCGGGCCCTTGATCGATGAGATCACCTTCACGTTGAGGTCCTTGGCTCCCCCTCCTAGCGAGACCAGCATCGGGTCCTGGTCGTTCGCCTTAGCCAGGATCTCGTCCTTGTGAAGGAACAGGTCCATCCTCGCCCTGAACGGGTCCTTGACCTCGACCGCCTGGATCTGCGCTATCATGACAGGCCCGGTGTTCGTGACGTGGAAGCCTCCCTTCACCCTCGCCATCTTCGCGGCGTTGCTCGCCGCGGCGACGACCGAGGGTTCCTCCAGGGCCATGGGGATCAGGTAGTCCTTGCCGTTTATCATGAAGTTCGTCGCGAGGCCCATGGGCACGGTTATCCCGCCGATCACGTTCTCGATCATCCTATCGGCGACCTCCGGCGGCAGCCCGCCCGTGTTGCTGAGCGTCTTCGCCTCCTCCTCCGAGAGCCCGGTCAGCTTCTGGACCAGCTTGAGCCTCTCGGCCATCGGAAGCTTGTAGAAACCCGGCAGCTCTGATGAATCTTGCATTTCCCGTCGGGGCGGCGCCGTCGGCTATTTAATTTGAGCGAAACCCGAGGGCGGAAAATCGGCGGGAGCCGAAGGTTTCCTCTACAGTCTCAGAAGCTGCTGAAGCGTCTGTCTGTCAGCCTCTAGGAGACCGACTTCGGGGAGCCTGCCAAGGAGGGTCCTCAGGTCGCCGTTTGCCCTGAAGACCGACTTCAGCAGCGCCCTGCCCTCTGCCATCTGGCCGTGGTTGATGAGGGTCACCGCCTGCCAGAACTTGAGCTCGGGGTTATCGGGCGAGAGCTCTGACGACCTCCGGTACTCCTCGAGGGCCTTCTTGTTCTCGCCCTTCTCCATGAGCAGGTCCCCGTTGTTCGCGTGGGTGAACGCCTCGTGGACCTTGAGGAGCCTCCTCATCTCGACCAGGGGTTGTGGGTGGTCCTCCACCCTGAGGTCGACGACCCTGTCGTGCCAGGGCGAGCTGCTGCCGGAGACCCTCACCACGAGGATGGCCGCGGACTGCCTCCCCCTGAGGTCCCCTCCCGCCTGCTCGGCGCCCTCGAGAGCCAGCATCAGCCTATCGGCTAGGGATCCCTTCGACTTGCGGAACGAGCGCGCCATGGCCCCCCACACCCGGCGGTTCCGCATGATGTTCGCCTGGACGCTGAACCCGCGTCCCGACTCGTGTCCGGCCTCCGGCATGCACCTTCGACCGGTGTGGACGGCCACCCTCCCGCGGGCGTCTAGCATGGCCACCTGCCTGACCTCTGGCCTCGGATCAGTGGCGAGGAGCGACTTCAGTGCCTGCTGGGGAGTCTTTCCTCCCTTCATCAGGGCGAGGCCGAGTGGCCCATAGCTGATCTCGACAGAGGCCTGGGTGGCGACTATCCCGACCCCCGCCTCGGCCCAGGTCACGACCGACCCGACGGAGAACCAGTGGGACTGGACGGCCACGCCCATCTCCCCTGACTTCTTGTCGATGGCGACTATGGAGTACGTGTCGACCGGGAGCATATTTTAGCGATCATCCCGGACGGTCCGGATAAAAGGTCTCGCCTAACTAGAGATAAATGCCGCAAGTTTAAGGCCGTCCGAGGAGGGCCGGTCGTCTAGCCTGGTTAGGACGTCGCTCTGACACGGCGAAAGCAGATACCGCCAAGGTCGAGTGTTCAACTCACTCCCGGCCCACCACTCTCATCCCCAGGCTACCTCAATGGACCAGACGCTTGACCACGACCGACGCCAGAGAGGCGAAGATGACTGTCGCGACAAGGAGCGCCCGAACGTCCGCGTGAGCGGGGACAGTGATATCCGCTCTTGCTCCACCGTGCCGCTCGCAGATTCGACTCGGGTCGCGTCTGAAGCAATGAATCAATAAGGGTCCCGCCGGATGGCATTGGGAACCCTAACATGACCAAGCTGCTCGTCCTGAACCACCGCGGCCTCTCGATAGAGGCCCTGGTGGAGCTGCTCTCGAGCCTCGGGGCCGAAGTCGAACTCGTCGAGCCGGAGTCGATAGAAGGGAAACTCCCGGTTCGGGGATACGACGGGGTGGTTGCCTCGGGCGGCTACCTCCGGTCAGCCACGCGTCAGGAGACGCTCCGTAGGTACTCGTCCTTCTTCGAGGAGCTCGGCAGTCCGTACCTCGGGATATGCCTGGGGATGAAGATACTCGGATTCTGCTATGGAGCCAGGATAGGGAGGACGCCACCGGTCGTCGGGGAGTCGGTCATCTCGCTCAGGGGTTTTCCGCTCGGCCCGAACCTGAGCGAGTTCAAGGTCCATCAGAACCACAAGTACCAGCTGCTCCCTCCCCTCCCGCGCTCCTTGGAGAACTTCACTGTCGAGGGTCAGCCGATCCAGGCGGTGAAGGTGACAGGGAGGGACTTCTATGCCGTGCAGTTCCATCCCGAGGTAGGCGATTCACCGGCGAGGGTGATCGTCGCCAACTTCGTCGCGATGTGCTCGGGAAGGCAGGGAATCGCGGCAGCTCACGGCACGTAGACGCCCATCTCTTCGCCTATCTTCCTCAGCCTCTCGACCCGGTGCTCGGTCGAGGGGTGGGTGGAGAAGAGCTCCATCAGAGAGCTCCCGTGGAACGGGTTGACTATCCAGAGCGACGCGGTGGCGGGTGACGGGCCGTTGTTCGAGTTGCGGCCGAACCCCCGCGACCTCGTCTTCGCCTGGTTCGAGATCTTCACCAGGGCCGACGCAAGGGCGCCGGGATTGTGAGTGAGCTTCGCCCCGTAGTCGTCGGCGTTGTACTCGACGCTCCTCGAGATCCCGAGCTGGACGAACATCGCGCCCATGGGTCCTGTTGTTGCCGCTGCCCCCGTAGCCCCCGAACATCATCGAGAACATCGCGATGTTCCCGATGTACGAGATGACTCCCGCCATGGTGGCGGCGACCGACGAGAGCAGGACGTCCTTGTGGACCACGTGCCCGACCTCGTGGCCGATCACTGCCTCGAGTTCGCCGGGGTTCAGAGCGGTGAGGATGCCTGACGTGGCGACAACGACGGCCTTGCTCGGACCCCTGCCCGTTGCAAAGGCGTTGGGCTGAGGGTTGTTGACGATGCCGACCTTGGGCATCGGGATGTTCGCCTCGTTGGCGACTTTCCTGACGATTCCGAAGAGCGTCGGGTTGTCGCTCTCCTGAATCAGCTTGGCCCTGGTCATCTTGACCACGAGCTTGTCGCTCCAGTAGTATGACCCGAAGTTGACGCCGCCGGCCAGCAGCAGCCCCAGGAACATGAACACAAGCGGGTCTCCGAAGTAGAGCCCGATGGCGTATCCCACGAGCATCAGCAGCCCCGTGAGGACGAAAAACAGCGCGGCCATTCTCAGGTAAAATGACAGAACCCTTGCACCTTGAAAATCGGCCGCCGCGGCATCCGTAAAAACCTTTCCAGCAAAACCTTATAGATTTCCGCGAGGCCTCGCCTTTCGAGAAGACATGTCGGACGACGACAACTGGCAAAGCAGGTGGCGGAAGATAATGCCGTTCGGACCGTGGTCCTTCCCGGACATCGAAGAGATGATGAAGGAGATGGAGAAGGATTTCATGCAGTTCAAGGATATCGAGAAGCAGGTCCCGAAGGACATGATCAGGGAGCGCACGACTCCTGACGGCAGCGTGAGGAAGGAGATCGGCCCCATCGTCTACGGCTACTCCATGACAATCGGCCCGGACGGCAAGCCCGTCATCAGAGAGTTCGGAAATGTGAAGAGGAGCGACGAACCGCTCAAGGGCATCACCAACCAGAGGGAACCGCTCGTCGACGTTGTTGAGAGCGACAAGCAGGTCCGGGTGATTGCCGAGGTCCCGGGGGCGACGAAGGAGGACATAGAGATGAGCGTCCGCGACCAGACCCTGACGATCTCAGTCAATACCCCGGGGAGGAACTACAGGAAGGAGCTGCAGCTCCCTGAATCGGCTCTGGTGGAAGGAGCCAAGTCGAGCTTCAACAACGGGATCCTCGAGATCACCTTCCCCAAGAGAGAGGGTGGCGGCGCGGGCGTAAGGCTCAAGATCGAGTAGTCAGATCAGGCCCTCCCTTCCGCCTCCTGTCCCTAGGCAAGAGATTAATCCCGGCGCCGGATGCGAGCGGCGATTCCCAGTTGACCTTGCTGCGAGGCATCACGTGGGACCATCCCCGGGGCGCGGGCGGTCTAGATGCGACCGC
>JBEKFK010000197.1:0-3663 GCA_050013375.1 Nitrososphaerales archaeon
TCTTCGACCGCGTCGGCGTCCGTCTCCTCCAGCCACGGGGCGTGGACGTCCAGGAGCAGCCTCTCCCCGCTTGAACCGGGCGCGGGGTCGAGGAGCACGTCGTACAGTGGCCCCCACTCCTCCGCGTGGTCGTGTCTGTTTCCGGTGACCACCCCGTAGAACCGCACGATCGTCCCGATCCCTCCCCTCGCGTACTCCGGCACGCGCCTGTTCGCCCTGCCCTCCTCTCTCCTGATTCTTACTCTCTGCCCGAGCGCGAACTCCTTCGGCACCCGACCACCCGCCTAGCGTGCCCCGGCGGAGGCGCAATGAACCCACCAGCCGTCGACCCAACTAACAGCCAGTGACCATTACAAGTGCACTGACTATTAATCCGAAAACCAGAGTCGCATCCTTCGTGAACTTAGGGTTTGCCGAAAGCAATTGAAGTCGAAGGCCTGACCAAGGTCTACCCTCCCTCAACCAAGGCGGTCGACGAGGTCACGTTCTCGGTTGACGAGGGGGAGATCTTCGGGCTCCTCGGGCCCAACGGAGCGGGGAAGAGTACCATCATGAGGATCCTTTCAACACTCGCCTCGATCACCGAGGGCACGGCGACGGTCGCCGGCCACGACGTGAGCAGGGAGCCGACCGCGGTCCGGAAGAGCATAGGGGTGGTCCCACAGGAGATGACGCTGGACAACGAGCTGAAGGGGATCGAGAACCTCCTGCTCTCGGCTAGCCTACACCACGTCCCGAAGAAGGTCGCGGTCGAGAGGGCCCGGGACCTGCTCCGGCTGACCGAGCTCGAGGACGCCGGGGACAAGCGGGTTGGGACCTACTCCGGCGGGATGAAGAGGCGGCTCCAGCTAACGACATCGCTCATCCACCGGCCGCAGATCCTGTTCCTCGACGAGCCCACGGTCGGGCTCGACATCCAGACGAGGACGAGGATATGGGATTACCTGCAGCAGCTCAACAGGGACGGGCTGACCATACTCATGACGACCCACTACCTGGAGGAGGCGGACCTCCTCTCCCGCAGGGTGGCCATCATGGACCACGGCCGCATCGTGGTCTCCGGGTCCCCGAGGGAGCTCAAGGAGAGCCTGCACGGCGACATCCTCACCCTCAAGGTTGATGGCGGAGGTGACGGCTTCATGGACTTCCTGAGGACGATAGACGAGGTCTCCGAGGTTTCGCGGGTGGGTGACGCGTACAGGGTGAAGCTGCCGAACGTGGAGACAGCGCTCCCAAGGATTATGGCGACCATCACGGCGAAGGGCCTGAAGATCAGGGAGACCTCGTTCACCAAGCCGACCATGGACCAAGTCTTCCTCGAGGTCACAGGCAGGTCGATGAGGGACGCGGAGGAGCCGGGCGACAACGGCAGGTCCACCCACGGCCGCCTCCAGGAGGTCGAGGCTTCATGATGTCGGAGAGCCTGGCCCTGGCCAAGCGCGCTACGACGAAGTGGCTCCGGAACCCGTTCGCGGTCGTCGCCGCTCTGATACAGGCGATATTCTGGCTCGTGCTCTTCGGCAACTCCTTCAACCCCAGCAACGCCCTCTCCTCCTCGCCCCTGGCCGGGGGTTCGCTGGGGCTCCTGCAGCAGGCCTTCGGGGGAGCCGTCAACTACATCACGTTCCTGACACCCGGGGTCATAGGCATTGTATCGCTCACCACCATGAGCTTCATGGGCGTGGACGTGGTCATGGACAGGATGAGCGGCTTCACGGACACTCTCCGCACGTATCCGATTCCCCGCACCTCGATCTACTTCGGGGCCATGCTCCAGAACGTTGCGAAGGCCATGGCGACGGCGGTGATTACCTTCTTCCTCGCTCTCGTGGTCCCGAACGGCCTGAAGCTGGTCCCGAGCTTCGGCGTCCTCGACCTCCTGGGCGTCCTGATGACCTTCGCCCTCCTCTCGGCGGTATTCTCGGGGCTGTTCACCGGGATAGCCATCTCGGTAAAGAGCACCGACAGCTTCTTCGCGCTCGTCAACTTCCTCACCTTCCCGATCATGTTCACGAGCACCGCCCTGTTCCCGATCAGCTTCTTCCCGGGCTGGATGAAGCCGTTCGCCCAGGCCAACCCTGTCTCTCTGGCAAGCGAGGCCGCGAGGACCTTGATAGTGAACGGGTCTCTATCGGCCGCCCAGACCTCGGCTTTCGCGGGCGACATCGCAGGGTTGGCGCTCTACGGGCTCCTCTTCGCCGTGCTGGGGATATCGATGGCGAAGCGCGCCCTGAGGCCCAGGTAGGTCAAGGGCCTAACCCCGATCCTGTCCATCGTGTGGATGAAATGCCCCGGCGGAGGCGCAATGAACCCTAACATAGCGGTCTGCGTCCGCATTCAGGGCTACCACGCCGACTCCGGTCGATCCAGAGCTTATCACTACACTTGATGTGATAAGCAAAATGATATTAATATGTAGTGATAACAACCAACATGGCGTCAATCATCAAGCGCACGATAAACGGGGTCACCTACTACTACCTGGAACACGCCGTCAGGAAGAAGGGTTTGGTTGCAAAGAAGTCGCGATACCTGGGCCGCACAATCCCGAAGGACTTTGAGGAGATTCAGCGGCGGTTCATCTACGAGATCGACAGAGAGAAGTGGTTCGACAGATTCGATCGGATGCGGAAGCGCTATGCCTCTGAACTATCAATGACCCCCAACTCCGCCCGGGAGAAGGAGCTCAGGGACTTCTCGGTCAGATTCACCTACGACACGCAGAGGATTGAGGGATCCACACTCACCCTGAGGGAGACTGCCGAGCTACTCGAGGAGGGTCTCACCCCGGGCGCGAAGCCACTGAAGGACGTCAAGGAAGCCGAGGCCCACAGGAGGGTCTTCTTCGAGATGCTTGGGTACCGGAGGGAGCTGTCGCTCCAGGCCGTCCTCGAATGGCACCGGAGGCTCTTCGAGGAGACCGATTCTCAGATTGCGGGGAGGTTACGGAGGACCGGAGTGAAGATAGGGGGGAGCAGATTCGTCCCTCCAACCCCGGTGGAGCTTCAGCCGCTGCTGAGGGAGTTCTTCAGCTGGTACGAGGCGAACAGGGCGAGGAAGCACGCAGTCGAGCTCGCGGCGCTGGCACACCTGAAGTTCGTGACCATTCACCCCTTCAGCGATGGAAACGGCAGGGTCAGCAGGCTGATCATGAACTTCGTCCTGAACGCCCACGGCTATCCGATGCTGAACATCGAGTATAGGGAAAGACGAGGCTACTACAATGCCCTCGAGAGGTCCCAGATTAGCAAGAAGGAGAGAGTCTTCTGTCTCTGGTTCTTCAGGGAATATCTCAGACAGCACAAGTCGCTGGACAGCCCTGACTAGGCCCCGGCGGAGGCGCATGAGCGCTAGCATGCCATGCCTTTCTTTCGGAATCTAAAGACAGTCTGCAGAGGAGATTCTGAAACCAAGTCTTCTCGAAAGATATCTTACCGACCTAACCCTAAAACACGATTGCGATGACGAGACAGACGAAACCCGCTACGACAGAATTGTACAGAAGCCAGCTTAGATCATAGAAATATGATGTGAGGCTTTCATCGGCAAGATAGCTAATGAAGGCAATAGCTCCAACTGGTAGACCGAGAAGTATGTACGTGTGGAACAAAGGAAAGCCAGAAACACTCAACCACGCCCTGGTCGAATTCCAAAAAGGCGCTG
>JBEKFK010000198.1:0-3648 GCA_050013375.1 Nitrososphaerales archaeon
ATCGCACCCGTCTGGGTCGGGCTCTCCAACTATCAGGTTCTCCTGAACGACTCGATCCTGAACATCGCCTTCGTCAACAACATCATCTGGGTGGTGATATTCCTGGTCGTGTGCAACTTCCTCGGGCTCATGTTGGCCGGATCTATCGACATCATGGGCCGGAGGCTTAGCTCGTTCTTCAGAATCGTCCTCTACATCTCGGTCCTGCTGCCGACCGTCGCGGTCAGCTATCTCTTTCTCGCGCTCTACAGCCCCGAGATAGGCCTCCTGGACGCCCTGTTCAGGGACCTTGGTCTGAAGGCCCTCGCGACCACGGACTTCCTGGGGAATCCGAGCCTTACGCTCTATTCTGTGCTCGGCTCCAGCATCTGGCAGTACGCAGCGTTCCCGATGCTAATCTTCATTGCGGCGTTCGCGAGCATAAACCCCTCACTCTACGAGGCTGCCATCGTCGACGGCGCCAACCAGTGGCAGATCTTCTGGAGGATCAAGATACCGATCATACGGCCGGTCATAATCACGATGCTCGCCCTGACCTACATCTGGAACTCCCAGCCCTTCAGTCAGATTTACACCATGACCAAGGGCGGTCCCGGGAACTCCTCCCAGGTGCTCGTCAGCTACCTCTTTGAGACGGCATACTCAGAGCTCAGAATCGGCTACGCATCTGCGATAGCGATCATCATCTTCCTGATTATCTTCCCGGTGGCCGTGATCTTCTTCAGGACCTTCGAGAAGTGAGAGCATGAGCCAGAAACAAGCCGGGCGCAAGGCGATCAACGTCGGCAGGATCCCCTCCTATCTCTTCGTCGGGGTCTGGGCGGCGACCGAGATCTACGTGCTCCTCTGGGCGGTCATGGGGTCGTTCAGGTCGACGGCCCAGCTGGATCAGAACCCGTTCGGAATCCCCACGTCAATCAACTTCAACGCCTACTACGACGACCTCACCGGAGGCGGCGAGCTCCACGTCCCGCTGGGCTCCTTCCTCGTTCACTCGGGGATTGTCGTCTTCGGAGCGCTCGCGGTCATCCTCCTCGTCTCTATCCCAGCGGGCTACGCGATCTCCAAGCGGAGCCGGCTGAATACGCTCATCTTCTATCTGATGCTTGCGATGATCGCGATTCCTCCGGCCGCGCTCTTGATACCAGAGGTATTCCTGGTGAGGGACCTGGGGCTCCTCAACAACTTCGTGGGACTGATCCTTCCATACATCGCCTTCAACATACCGTTCTCCATAGTGCTCGCTCGCGCCTTCTTCAGGTCGTTCCCGAAGGACCTCGAGGAGGCGGGTCGCATGGACGGACTTGGCGAACTCGGGGTCTTCAGGAGGATAGTCCTACCGATGTCCTCCATCGTCGTAGTCGTCCTGCTCATAGTCAACTTCCCGGCGCTCTGGAACGAGCTGCTGTACACACTGATAATTCTGTCCACAAACTCCGTGAAGACGGCCCAGCCCGGGCTGCTGCTTTATCAGGGGTCGTACTACGTGTCGTGGAGCAACGTATTCGCGGGAATAATACTCGTGTCCCTCCCGATGCTGATCTTCTACATCATATTCCAGAGATACATACTGAAGGCCCAGTTCATAGGCGCCATCAAGGGGTAGATTCCCGTCCGTTCTATGTCGCCACAGACCGGCAACGAGACGAGAGAGTGGGATGGGTCTGGTTCCTCGGCCGAAGGGATCCACAACCGCGTTATCTCCGGTCGTGCCTCTCCCCGTGGATCCAAGCACTCTGCCATGAAGGCGACCATGTCTCTGTCGTGAAGACAGACTCGCTTGGTTCTCCCGGGCTTGACTGGGTGGGGCGCTGTTCGGGGCGCCGCTGGCCAGGATTGGTGCGCTAGAGTCCGGACCGCCATCGGCGGCGCTGCCTCAAGCCCGCAACCTATGAGACGGCGGTGCCGTTGTAGATCACATACTGGCCGTTGGTGAGGAAGACGACACCGCCGACCGCCGCGCCCGCTCCTGCGGGCGGCCCTTCTGACGACGAGCCGCAGGTCACTTTCCCTGTCGACTGGTTAGGCCCGAGCTGATCTGCGAAGGAGAAAGTCCCCGGATACGTGGTTCCTCCATAGGTCAGGTTGCATGTGCCCGCGGCGGTCGCCGTCGAGTTCCCGCCGTTCAGGACGTAGATGAAACACCCCTCACCCCCCGGAGAGCCGTAGGTCAGACCGAAACCGCAAGAGACGCCCCCGGCCACGAAGCCTGGCGCAGGACCGGCTACGCTCTGCACAACGGAGGTCGTGCTCGATGTGCTCTGAATGATGGTCTTGGTTATGGGTCCGTTAAAGAAAAAGTAATATCCCGATACAGGCACTACGACAATTACAATAACTATCAATAATGCGAAGCCGTTGGTTATTCCAACTCTGCTCTCGACACGCAAACTTGCTGTCCGAAGAGCTCACGGGTTATATAAATTGATTGCAGAAGGTTTCGTCCGAGCGCTATGAAAGGCCGACGCTAATGCTCCGCTCGAGCTGCCGTGGTCTCTTCCGCGATCAACCCGCGAATTTGTCGTTCTTCACGCTCTCATAACTCCGGGGCCGAGAGCGGAGTCGGTCTGTGCGGGAACGCCGCGATCGAGACAAATCGTTCAATAAACCCTTAAAATCCGCGCCTGACTCACTGCCCAGATGAACCGTCACAAGGTCGCGATAACCTCACCCTCTTTCCCCCCGGAGATTGAGCGGGAGATTCTGAAGGACGTCGCAGAGGTCGTGATAACCGATAAGGACATTACAACCGAGGACGGTCTACTATCCTTCGCCGGCGACGCGAGCGCGCTCATGCTAGGGTCGCTTGAGCCTGTCACAAAGCGGGTGATAGACAAGATGCCGAACCTCAAGGTCCTCGCACGGTACGGGATCGGATTGGACAACGTGGACATCGCCGCGGCCACCCAGAGGAGTGTTGTGGTGACCAACGACCCGGACTACGCGCTCGAGGAGGTGGCCGACCACGCCTTCACGCTCTCCCTCTCTCTCACGAGAAGGATTGTGAAGATAGACCGGATGATGAGGCAGGGCAAGTCCGGGCACGAGATCAAGAAGGCCGTCGAGCCGATACACGCCAACTCCTCGCTCACCTTCGGCCTTCTGGGCCTCGGGAACATCGCCAGGCGCGTCGCGACGAGAGCGAAGGCGCTCGGGTTCCGCGTGGTCTCTTTCGACCCGTGGGTGCCACGAGCCGAGTTCGGTCTGATCGGCGTCGAAAGGATGGGGACTGTCGAGGACCTCCTCAAGGAGTCGGACGTTATCTCTGTCCACGTGCCCCTCGGTCCCAAGACACGGCACATGCTGAGCCTCAGGGAGTTCGGGCTCATGAAGAAGAGCGCGTTCATCGTCAACACGAGCAGGGGGCCCGTGATAGACCAGGCTGCTCTCTACGACGCCCTGAAAGCAGGGACGATAGCGGGGGCAGGTCTCGACGTCTTCGAGTTCGAGCCGCTGCCTGCCAACGACCCCCTTCGGGAGCTTGACAACGTGGTCATCACGCCCCATCTGGCATGGTACAGCGAAGAGTCTCACAAGAGGGTGCGGGTCGATATCTCGCACGCCGTCCACGACGTCCTCACGGGGAAGCGACCCGAGTTCGACGCGAACCCCGAGGTCTACGCCGCCAAGCAAGGGGCATAGTCTCTA
>JBEKFK010000199.1:0-3609 GCA_050013375.1 Nitrososphaerales archaeon
ACGAGCATGAAGGACGAGGTGAAGAGTTCGCGGACGTCCTCGTGGGATTCATGCCGGTCCCGGTCTTCCGGTACGAGGACACCGCCGGCAGGGACCTCCCAGTCTACGCGCCCAAGAACCCCCCGCCCCTCCTAGAGGTCGCCGAGAGGTTCGGCATGAGGGTCCAGTACGAGCGACTCGCGCCCGACGTGTATGGCGCCGCGGACCACACCAACAAGACAATCGTCCTCGCTACTGAGGATTGGGACGTCTTCTTCCACGAGCTGGGTCACGCAATTCACAGAACCTTCGAACCCAAGAGCGGCCACGGGCAGGAGCCTGAGGCAGAGACGATAGCTCAGCTCGTGGCAGCCACCCTCGCCAGGCTCTACGGAAGCCCCGCGGACAGCTTCAGCTGGTCCTACATCGCTAGCTACGCCAACTCGAACAACCCTCAGAACGTCGGAAGACTCTGCATGCGGGTCCTCGACAGAACGAAGAAAGTCCTAGACCTAATCTACACACCCAACTGAGCCCCATTGCGGATATGATTCATATCCGCCTCTCTTCTTTTTTTGAACGATTTTGCCCGTGCTAGCCGCGGCCCAGCTTGAACCGGGAGAACAGCCCCGTTCCCTTGATCTCCTCGCGAAGCTTGTCTGAGATGTGGTCCTCGCACAGCCACCCTCCCTCCTGATACGCGTGCTTCTCGCACAGGGTGGTCCCGCACACCTCGCAGACCGCGACGGTCTCCTTCCTCAGGAGAGTGCACTTCTGGCACTTGGCCAGCCCGTCCTCAAGCGACCGACCCGAGGAGGCAAGGAACCGCCTCGAGAAGCTGGCCTGGCCTGCCTCGTATGCGAGGTCCCACTTCGGAACATAGACAAGCTTGGTGCCACGGATGCTCACCTCGCTGAGGCGCGGCACGACTCTGAACGACCGCGTCTCGATCTCCCCCTTCACCTTGGCGTTGTATCGCACGTCCTGCCTGTTCTTCTCGGCCACGTGCGCTTTGACGATTCTTGCGGCGTCCTCTTCCGTGACCTCCGGCTCCGCCACTGAGACCTGGTAGTCAGAGGTGGAGAGCACAGGCTTCGATATTGGCACGATTCGTTCGAGGTCTTCGGAGACCATCTTGTCCTCTCTCGATTCCATGCGCTCCTCTTTCTTCTTGAACAGCCCGGCGATGTTCTCGACGACTCCTCTCTCGCGGTTGATTATCTCGCCGTCGAGTGCGTCAACGAAATAGGTGCCATTGTCGGTGATCGTGTGAGCCCTCCCCGTCGGATCCTTTCTCGTCGCTTGGAACCTGTGCTTGATCAGGAAGTACGGATGATACAGGAGTACGGAGGAGAATAGCCGGACCGACTGGTTGTTCCGAAGCGACAGAGAGGACGCGGACAAGAAGTCGAGGTTGAGCGGTAGGATAGGGTCCTGTACAAGGCTGGGGTTCTTTATCCTGCCTATCGCGTATGCGTAGAACTTCTCGCGGTGCTTGTCACCGTCCCACAGCTCGATTCCGGTCGAGTTCGCAAGCTTCTCAGAGTCCTCAGAGAAGTACGTGTTGGTGACGAAGATCCCCGATGCGATGCCCGTGTCACCGAGCTTGTCCTTGAACACGCGCAGGTCTTGTATGCCGACAGACCTCGATTGGTCATAGTTCTTGCACTCGACCGCTCTTCTCCTGATGCCGCGGACGAGGAGGATGTCGATCTCTGCTGTGGCCCCGCTCTTGGTCTGGACTCGCTGTCTCTTCTCAACCGAGTACCCCATCTTCTGAAATATGGAGGCGGTTGTGTTCTCGAGTTGCACTCCGAGGTCGTACGTGTTAAGTTTCACAGGCTCGGAGTCTTCTTCGAGGGTCGGTTGCGGATGCGCAGTTGGAGTCTGCACCGCGAGTTGGGACGCCGTCGTCTGAGAGGAATCGACAACGGGTTGAAGTTTCGTTCCACACTCTGGACAGAATTTGGGATTGGGGGTCTGAAGCGAGGTTCCACAGTCTGGACAGAACTTCAAAGTTTCACCATTACAGTAGAACAACCTTGGTTATTTACGCATGCGTAGGCGATCGTACAATGCTACCTCGGCCTTCTCAAGATTCTTTGACTGCCCATCACGGACGTGTGGGTTCGACTCGTACACCTCGTTATGTGGAGGGCGCGTTCATCGGAACTCCACTAGGCAAGTGAGGTTGGATTTCGGCTGCCCTTTACCCTGATCTCGGATTCTGTCCCGAAATGTCCTATGTCATCGAGGGACACAGGCGAACTGGTATTGAGTCGTTCGTATGCCTCAAGAAGGGGGACCACCGAAGTGAACTTCAGGTCACCACCGTCGCTCCGAGAGATGAACCCGACACGTTTCTCCGATACGACAAACAACAAATCACGATTGAGATTCTGGACTTTCTGGGGATTCACCAGAACTCGCTTTGCGATAAGCACCATCGGTTTCAAGAACGCCGCCGGCGGTATCTTTTGAGCCAATCTGGCGAGCAAAGAAAGAGGAGCTTGCGCGCTCTGGATGAGGTGCTGGATCCTACTCTGATTGAAGATGACTCGGGCATCTACTCTGTTCTCATCCTCAGACTTCTCTACATGAGCGAACAACCTCCAGAAGATGGTGATGAAGACGGAGAAGGGGAGGGTAACGACTGAGAACAATAGTTTAGCTCGTTTTACGGAAACGATGTACGTGTTTGGCGCCACGAACTCGCTTCCATCCACTGTCTCTGTCGCATTGGCTAGCAGGCTGTCAAGATGAGCCTCGAGAGCTTCGCCGGTATGGTGCCACACCTCTCTGCCATCGACCTTGCGGTGGGCCTGGTCAATGCGGTCTCCGTTCATCACGACAGTGACGTGGTCATCATCGCCGGCCTTCTTAATTGAGCCACGGGGACCGAGGACGATGCGATCTGGACTGACGTCTACGAACAAACCTTTCTCTTTGCTCCGAATCTCGACCTCGAATCTTTCAGGTTCGGGCTCCAACGTCAGTCATTCTTCCAGGAAAGGGGCGCCATATATAAACTGTCTACCCATTCAGAGCACGCTGTTGGGCCTAATGGTGATACAGGGTGCATTACAAGCCCTTCGCGGCCGTCGCGAACCATTTACGCTTATTCCTGCTCGGGGTTCATCTCACGCCTAAGTTGCTCGATGGCCCTCCCGAGGTTGGCGAGGCGCTTTTCATGCGAGAATGCTATCGCCATGAACATCCCTTCGAACACCACGGGGCGGACGGCGTTGCCAGCGCCATGCAGTTGGTCCTTGCCCGGTCGAACATGCCATCGAGGTCGTCCCTTGAACCGATGCTCCTGAGAGATCCCCCGAATTCCCTCCAGCTGGCTATCTCGCCTTCGAGCGCCATCCTGAAAGACGGCACCGTCCTACCCATGGTTTCCATTTCGAGTTCGTTCTAGATAATCGTAGCTCGGAAGCGCGCCATATGCTGGGGAGACCTCTGTGAAAGTAACCAGTCAGTTACGAAGAGCGGCGAACAGAGTCGGGTCCTGTTTGACGTTCGCTGCAAACTCATTCAGAATGGCCTGCTTGCCCTCGTAGTACCGTTCCTGTCTGAGCGCTAGTATCTTGGCATTCACTATGCTCTCGAGTTGGGGCTCTTCTGCCG
>JBEKFK010000200.1:0-3582 GCA_050013375.1 Nitrososphaerales archaeon
GGATTGCGTTAAGGCTTCCGGCCGATTGGGCGTTGGTGGGTAGACCGGCGGCCAGGAGACGGGGTTCCCCTCATCGGTCTTCTTCAGGAACGCCTCTATCTCGGTCCTCCTCGGCTCGACCCACTTTGGCAGGACCAGCCGGGAGCCGAGCGTCTCCCTGGACTCATCCGCCGTGTATCCCGGACCCTTGGTCGCGACCTCCAGGAGGTTGCCGTCCGGGTCTCTGAAGTAGAGCGAGTGGAACCAGAACCGGTCGATTATGCCAGAGTTCCCTATCCCCACTTCGTCCAGATGGCGCTTGATCCTGAGCTGGTCCCGGTCGTCTTCAACCGCCATCGCGATGTGGTGTACGCTGCCCCTGCCCACGAACCCCTCGCGGGCCCTCTCGGAGGCGAGATACCGGATGAAGTCGGGCCTCTCCGAGTTCCCTATGGCGAGTATCGTCGCGTCCCCCTGGTCAGGGTCCGGGAGCGAGGAGACGCCCTTGAGGCCCACGAACTTCTCGAAGAACCGAGCGGTCAGCTTCGGGTCTGACGCTATCGGACTCGCGTGGTCGAAAGTGGTCAGTCTCATTCCGTTCGTGATTGCGGTGACTCTGGGGAGTCTCCTGCCGAGCTCTGTCACATCGCTCTCGCTGAGCTTCTCGACGTTGGGGGCGGTCAGCTCGATGCTCACGTTGTCCGGGTCCCTCAGGTAGAGGGAGACCCTGCCGTCCCGGACGAACGGCCCTGCCACGCTCACCCCTGCGGCCCGGAGCCACGATGCCCAAGCGGGAATCTCGTTCAAGCTCGGGACCCTGTAAGCAAGGTGGTGAGGGGACCCGAGCCCCGCGGTGCCCGGAGGGAGCTCCGGCCACTCGAAGAACGTTATGGCGCTCCCCGTCGTTGCGTCCTCGTCCGCGTAGAAGAGGTGCCGGTGGAAGACGTCGTCCTGGTTGACCGAGAGCTTCACCCTGCGGAGTCCCAGCACCTCTGTGTAGAACCTCCGGTTTACCTCCTGGTTCGAGGTCACCAGCGTGATATGGTGGAGGCCCTGGACCAGTCCGTCGATCGGTTGAATTGTCATGGTGGTAGCAGAGTCACTCTCCCATTTATACTTGGTAGTAAAGCGCTACTGAGCACGTTAGCCCTCCGCTACTGGGTAAGCCCGGGCATACCGGGCGGCGCTCGAGGACGGCTGGAAAGTGACAAACGTTGAATAACTCGGCCTGCGCTTACCGAAGCGGCGCCCAGAATGTCATCAGACGATCGCGAATTCCAGAAGAGGAAGGCCGAGCTTGAGGCGAGATTAGAGTCGCTGGAGAACGAGAGGGTCTCCTTGATGTCAGAGGTGGAGGCGTTGAGGCAGAAGCGCACGCTGCTCGACCTGGAGAAGAAGGGAGCGACCCTCCAGGCAACCGTAGACATGCTGAAGATGGAGAAGGCTGACCTGGAAGGACAGATCGCCTCCATCGAAGGCACCCAGTAGCCCTACCCTAGGGAGCAGCAATCTCGTTCTTCAGGCGGTCCCGTTCTGCCTGGAGGTGCTTCACGTGCTTCTCGAGCTGACCTAGTTCAGACTCGAGGCTGGATATCACCTTGTCCCGAAGCTGCCGGGTCATGACGTCGTCGTGATCCTGCTTCTCCTTCTTCAGGGTGTTCATGGACTGCTCGAGCTCGTCGGCCCTCGTCTTGTTCTCCTCCGCGTCCTTCTTCATCCTGTTGAACTCCGTCTCCGGGACAAGAAGATAGTGAACCCGTCCCAGCACTCTCGGGAATGTCGTGTCGCACCTGGGACATCTGTACATCCCGACGTCTCTCTTGACGACCCCGCGCTCTCCCTGCTCCGGTTCCACCACTACCTTGTAGACCCTCTCCGGAGAGGCGACCGCGGCTTTACAGTTCGGGCATGCCGGCAATGTGTCTTTGTACATCAAGCCAAGCATTTATGCGTGATGGGAGCGGATCCTCTTCTCTCAGCCTCGACGTGTTCGCTCCGGCTCCGTCCAGCACAGTTCAAATAAGGTCGCCCGAGCAATAGGAGTGGACCCATGAAGAAGAGCGCGTCTCGCGGCGGGGCCTCCGAGGGTTCTGTACTGGAAAGGATACGGCGGGATCTGGCGGAGGGGTGGACGCCCCCCGTCGCGGAGCTCGTCGGATTCAGGCTGACGAAGATCGAGAGGGGGACTGCGGCGATCGAGCTGAAGGCCAGCCGACGGCACGAGAACCCGATGGGAACCCTCCACGGGGGGATCATCTGCGACATCGCCGACGCGGCGATGGGGATGTCGTACGCGAGCCTCCTCCGCGCGGACGAGACATTCACCACCATAGAGCTCAAGGTAAACTTCCTCCGCCCATTCTGGAGCGGGCGCCTTGTCGCGAGGGGGAAGGTGATCAGGAAGGGCCGGACGATGGGACTCGTAGAGTGCCGGGTGACGGACGATCGACGCAGGCTCGTCGCGTTCGCCACGAGCACGTGCCTGACCCTCCAAGGGAAGACCCAGGGATTGACGAGGAAGAGGAAGCACCCCACGGATTGAGTTGGGGGGATGCGGGCGCCGGATCGCGAACGCTCGGATTCTCGTCTTAATGACGGCTGTCGACCGAGTACCCGTCACCGTCTATCGCGGTAGACCTTGACCCAAAGGAGCGCGCTCGCCACCGCGCCGATGGTCGCGATCGACAAGAGCACGTACAGTCCCTCGTCACCGAGCGGGCTCGTGAAGCGGACCGAGACGACCGAGAATGCGCCCGTCTGCGACACGAAGCCGGAAGCGAGCGTGACATTGCCAAGCGTGGCCTCCACAGTGTAGTTCCCATCGGGAAGATAGAAGACAGATGCAGCGCTCCCGCTCACGGTGTCGGCGACGCTCTCCCCACCCTCCAGGATCGTGATCGGGATGCCTGCAGCAGGGCTGCCGTCGAGGTACGTCTGGACGTCGAGCTTGCTGGAGTTCACAGACACCCTAACTGAGGAGAAGGGCTGTTCTATCACGATCTCCTGGGTCAGGTTGTGGTCCAGGGAGATGCCCACCTGGACCGGATACTGGGAGGCCACGAGGTAGAGCGATCCGTCGTCCGAGGCGGACTGCAGCACCTGTGGACCGGGAGTGAATTCCAGCTGCGAGTCCGTGAGCGGGGTCTCCCAGGGTCTCGCGACAACATTGACGACAGCTGGCATGAGGTGGAGGGGAGTCTCGGCGACCATCTCGACCCCTTCCGACTGATACATGGTGTACACCGCGGTGGGCCACGTCGACGAGTTGGCGCCCAAAGAGGTGGAGATGGAAAAGGCGGACGAAGGCACGTCCGCAGACGCGCTGCAACCGGGGAGCGATATCCACCCGCCGCCGTCATTCGGAATCACGACCTGGGTCTGCGTCACCGATAGCCCCGAAGGCGTGTCGAAGAAGGCTCTGAGGGTGAACCGACCCGTCCGAATCTGCGCGAATGTCGTGAGGTTCCCTTCGAGGGAGCTCGCCCCGGGGACGATAGAGGCCGCCTCTGTTGCCGCGACCCTGACGTCCCGGGAGATTACGGTCGTCGGACTCCCAAGGTAGTACGAGTAGTTCTGGTGCAGCTCCACCCAGAAGTTAAAGGG
>JBEKFK010000201.1:0-3538 GCA_050013375.1 Nitrososphaerales archaeon
GGTAATTAAGGATATTGGAAAACCGATATCGGGAAAACGATTAAACCCAAACACATAAGAACTCGGTATTTCGATATTCCTCCGCTCTAACATGTGGCCTTTTCGATGGATGATGCACAGGAAGCGCGGACTGCGGATGGCGGTGGTCTCGATGCTTTCGAACTCCCCAAAGAACGGCATGGAGCTCATGGACGAGATGGAGAAGATGACCCAGGGTTGGTGGAGGCCCTCACCAGGCTCGGTCTACCCCCTCCTCGAGCAGATGACGAACGAGGGGCTGATCAAGAAGAGGGAGGACGGCAGGTACGAGCTGACCGAGAAGGCGAACGAGGAGATGGAGTGGTCCTTCGGACCCTTCAGGAAGCAGCCCTCGATGGAAGAGATGATGAACGAGATCAGCGGGTTCGTCTCCTACATCGAGGAGGTGAGCCGGACCGACCCTTCCCAGACGGCCCCGTACTCGCCCAAGGTGAAGGAGCTCGCCGGCAGGCTCGCCGCCCTAGGCGGGAAGCCCTCCGAGAAGTCCTGAAGCGCCCGGCCCCCTCCGGTTCACTTGAAGTCCCCGGACTTCTTGCGCTTGAGCTTCTCGATCGCCTCCTCGAAGTCCTTCATCGTGACCGAGAGGCCCGCCGAGGTCTCGTCTGCGTCCTTCCCGTGCTCCTTGACGTACTTCTTGATCGCGCCAATGACGGCGGCGTTGGCGACCGAGGCCAGCTCCGCCCCCGTGTAGCCCTCGGTCATGTCGGCGAGCCTGACCATGTCGACGTCCTTCGCTACCGGCTTCCTCTTCGTGTGGATCTTGAGGATCTGGATCCTCCCCTCCTTGTCCGGGGGCGGGACCTGGAGTATCCTGTCGAACCTCCCGGGCCGGAGCAGCGCCTCGTCGATGATGTCAGGCCTGTTTGTCGCGCCGAGGACGACGACCCCCTTCAGCTCCTCGAGCCCGTCCATCTCGGTGAGAAGCTGGCTGACGACGCGCTCGGTGACCTGACTGTCCGTCTCACCGGAGTTGCGCCGCGGGGCGATGGCGTCGATCTCGTCGAAGAAGATGACGCACGGGGCCGCGGCGCGGGCCTTCCTGAAGACCTCCCTGACGCCCTTCTCGGACTCGCCGACCCACTTTGAGATGAGCTCGGGCCCCTTGATGCTGATGAAGTTCGCCTCGCTCTCGTTCGCGACTGCCTTGGCTATCAGGGTCTTCCCCGTCCCCGGGGGGCCGTAGAGGAGGATCCCGGTAGGAGGCTTCACGTCTCCCTTCTCGAAGAGCTTGCTGTACTTCAGAGGCCACTCTACTGCCTCGGTCAGCTCCTCCTTGATCGACCCGAGGCCCCCGATGTCCTCCCACTTCACGTTGGGCACCTGGACCAGGACCTCGCGCATGGCAGAGGGCTGCACGTCTCTGAGGGCGTCCTGGAAGTCCTGCATCCTCACCTTGATCTTGTTGAGCGTCTTCGCGGGGACCTTGGTCGACTCCATGTTGATCTCCGGGAGCACCCTCCTCACCGCGAGTATCGCGGCCTCCTTGGCGAGCGCCTGGAGGTCGGCCCCGACGAAGCCGTGGGTGACCCTGGCTATCTCCTCGAGCTTGACGTCCGGCTCCAGAGGCATCCCCCGCGTGTGGATGTGCAGGATCTCCAGCCTGCTCTTCTCGTCAGGGATGCCGATCTCGATCTCCCTGTCGAAGCGTCCCGGGCGGCGCAGCGCCGGGTCCAGCGAGTCCGGCCTGTTGGTGGCCCCTATGACCACGACCTTCCCGCGCGCCTCCAGCCCGTCCATCAGCGTAAGCAGCTGGGAGACGATCCTCTTCTCCATCTCCCCCGAGGTCTCCTCCCTCTTGGGCGCGATGGAGTCGATCTCGTCGATGAAGATGATGCTCGGCGCCTTCTCCTGCGCCTCCTTGAAGATCGTCCTCAGCCTCTCCTCTGACTCGCCGTAGTACTTGCTCATTATCTCCGGGCCGCCGATCGAGGAGAAGTTCGCGTTGGTCTCGTTGGCCACCGCCTTGGCGAGGAGCGTCTTCCCAGTGCCCGGCGGTCCGTAGAGCAGCACTCCCTTCGGGGCCTCGATCCCGACCCTCTCGAAGATCTCGGGGTGCCTCAGCGGGAGCTCGATCATCTCGCGGATCTTCTGGACCTCGTTGGTGAGGCCCCCGATGTCCTCGTAGGTTATCCTCGGGACGCCCGTGTTCGTGGGCTTGCGCACGGTCCCGAGGCGGAACCGGGTCTCCAGGGTGACCACCACGGCGCCCGAGGGCGCCGCGCTGTCCACAAGGAAGTCGATCTTGGTACCCATGATGTTGAGCGGGAGGGAGTCACCCTTCGTCAGGACCCGGCCCTCGAGCGCCTCCGGGAGATATTCCTCGAGGCCCGTGATGTTCAGGGTCTCGGTCGGGGCCAGGACGACCTCCTGGGCGGCGTGGGCCTCCGTCTGCGCTATCGTGACGGTGTCGTCCAGGCCGACGCCCAAGTTGTTCCTCGTGTACCCGTCGATGCGGATCAGCCCGAGGCCGTAGTCCTCGGGGTACCCGGCCCAGAGCAGGGTGTAGCTGACCTTCTTCTTGCCGGTTATCTCGATGACGTCTCCGCTTGTCAATCCGAGCTGTTCCATCACCTTGGGGTCGATTACCGCTATCCCGTGTCCGACGAGCCTCGAGTTGGTCTCCGCGACTCTCAGGGTAACGCTCTTTTCCATGCCAGGTGATTCCCAGCCGCTAGATAATTAGTACTAGCACGAGCCCTGTGGGGGAGAGGAACGACCGGCCCGCCCAGGGGTCGGCTCAGAGCCTTGTCGGCGGGATGTGAAGGGCGGAGGTTGGGCAAGAGCCTCCCTGCCAGGCGGACGGCGACGCACCGAAGGACTTTAGAACCGGGAACCATGTCATCCCCAGCACAATATTGAGCTCGACAAAGAAGGCGAGGGTGGCGACTCTCGTGATCTGTTTGGTCCTTCTCGCGTCTCTTCTGGGAGCTCTCAATACCTCGCTCTCCGCGCCATTCTCGCAGGTCGCGCACAAACTCCCTCTCCCGACTTCCGCGGAGACGACCACGAGCACCTCCGGCGCCAACCGCGGCAAGATCGTGGTCAACGCCTCCCTCGGCATCGACGGCTTCCCTGCCGTGCCCATCCCGAACGCGACCGTGGTGCTGCTCAGGGACGCCACCGGGTCCCTCCCGCTCGAGCTAGGGACGAACTCAAGCGGGGAGGCGGAGTCGAAGCTCATCGCCGGCGACTACACAATGACTGTCCATGGCTCGTTCTTCAGCACGACCTTGGACGTCCAGGTTCGGGAGAACGAGACGACCTTAGCCGATGTGGCGATCAGCAAGCTCTCTGATCAGGTAGTCTTCAGCGACCTCTCGGACGAGGACACCGCCGATTCCGTGGCGCCCTGGCAGAGCATCACCCTGGCCGTCACGGCAGCCTCGGCGATCTCGAACGCTAGCTCCGACTTCCTCGACGTCGTATACAGCCAGACCCAGAACAGCAACGTGTCATTGGGCCCGTCCGCCCTCCACGAGGATCTTTTCTCCGTCACGAT
>JBEKFK010000202.1:0-3516 GCA_050013375.1 Nitrososphaerales archaeon
GGCCTCGACCGGGCGACGAGGGCGCTCGTTGAGGAGGAACCGTGGTGACCACACCCCGACAAGGCGAGATTTGGTGGGCCGAGGTCGACACCGCTCGTCGGCCAGTTCTCGTCGTGACCCGATCGGAGGCAGTCGAAGTTCTCACCGGGATCGTGGTCGCGCCCGTCACTCGAACTATCCGCCAAATCCCAACTGAAATTCCACTCGGTGAAGCAGAAGGACTTCGAGAAGATTGCGTCGCCTCGTTCGACAACCTCCAAAGGATCCGTCGAAGTTCGTTGACCGAAAAGGCTGGCGATCTCGGCCTGCGGCGAGACGAAATCTGCCTTGCGGTCAAAGCGATGACTGACTGCTGAGAAATTCAGCACTGTCTCTCCGGATTGGACCGTTCGGCTCGTCCGTCCAGTGCCTTGATCGACTCGCGTCAGAGGTTCCATGGTTCGACAGGCCAGGGGTGCGAGGGGGTTCGAACAAAGTCACGTTTCCCCCACGGATCGTCAGCAATGCAGCACGCATTGTCCATTAATCGGTCGAAGGGACGCCTGGAAATCCCGGCAAAGATCAGAGGATGGCGTAATCGAGTTCGCGCAACTTATCGGGGTCAGCAATCAAGTCCATCCTCACTAAGACCCCGCGATCGAGGTCGAAATCTAGAACCCCGACCAGGAGCAACTTTCCCGACGGAGCGACGACAAAACCAACGTCTCCATTGACCAGCGCTGGTGCGGTGAACCGCGCTCGTCTCGAAAACGCCGCGGCCTGACTAGCGACGTTGGGCGCACCGTGGATCTCGTTGGGCGCACCCGATGGCATGAGGGAGCCATCCACTCGCAGGGTGACGTCGGGGTCGAGGACCAAAAGAAGGGCATCGAAATCGCCGTTTCGAGACGCCGCGAGGAAGGCGTCGACCACTTCGCGCTGGCGGGCGAAGTCCGAAGGCGATTTTGTGGACCTGCCTTGCACCCGACGCCGTGCGCGACTAGCTAGTTGACGTGTCGCGAGAGGCGAGCGCCCCACCATGGGGGCAAGTTCGTCGAATGGCACCCCGAACATGTCATGCATCACGAAAGCCAGGCGTTCCGCGGGAGTCAAAGTGTCGAGCACAACGAGTAGGGCGAGGCCGACAGAATCGGCCAGGACCGCTTCGTCCTCTGGTCCAAAGTCGTGCTCCCGTATCGATAAAGGCTCGTCGACTTGCAGAGGCTCCTCTTTTCGCCGCTTCCGCGAACGAAGTGAGTTCAGGCAGACTCTCGCCACGACCGTCGTCAGCCATCCGTCGAGGTTTTCTACATTGCTGGTGTCAGCGCGACTGAGACGAAGCCACGCCTCTTGAACGGCGTCTTCCGCCTCGCTGAGTGAACCCAACATCCGATAGGCAACTGCCCGTAGCCGGTGTCGGTTTTCCTCGAAGCGTTTCGTCAGCCATTCTTCGTCGTCCATTGGTCACATTCTTCCGTCGAGCGGTGTCATAAGTATTGACCCGCCAAGACACCTTGGTGTGACAAGGAGACACCGTGCAAGCAAGAATTCCAAACCCCGCCATGAGCGTTCCGGGGCTATTCGACGCACTTCAAGCCCTCGCGGCGGCCGGAGTTGCCGAGGGATTGCCCAAAGCAACAATCGATCTCGTTCATCTCCGGGCTAGCCAGATCAACGGTTGCAGTGTCTGTGTTGATATGCATACCCGCGGCGCGAAAAAGGCTGGAGAAGCTGACGAGCGCCTCTTCACGGTCGCTGCGTGGAGGGAGGTGCCGTATTTTACCGATGCCGAACGATCCGCACTAGCACTTACCGAGGCGTCTACCCGGCTCTGCGATCGGTCTGACCCGGTGCCGGACGAAGTCTGGAACGCCGCCGCTGAGCACTTCGACGAGCCAGCACTTGCGGCGTTGGTCGTGCAGATCGCGTCCATTAATCTCTGGAACCGCCTCAATGTCTTGACGAAACAGATTGCCGGCGAGTGGACCGCGCAATGGGCGTGAACATTCTGTCGTTCCTCTCCTTCAAGGACTTCATACGTTGAAGAGCATGGCAACTCATATCCATTGGAGTGTCGATGATGAAGGAAAGGAAGGCAATGCCATTTTGAATACAAGTAACAAGACGGAGGCAAAGACCGCAGGGTGGATCACGCGAACGAAAGAGAGGCAATCGAAGGCGGTCCTATGTAGAGTTTTGCACCATGGGGACGGCCCCGAAGGCGGGATGTGGTTCGAAGAAGGGGAAGTGGGTATGGAAAAGAGCAGCTCGAAACAAAGTAAATCTCCATCACAATTGATAGACGCAAGAATCGACGAGCTCGGTGATTGGCGGGGTTCCATGCTCAGTCGACTTCGCACCCTGGTCCAGGAGGTCGATCCTGACGTCGTCGAAGAGTGGAAGTGGAGAGGCGTCCCGGTGTGGTACGACGAGGGCATGATTTGCACGGGCGAGACGTACAAGGCCATCGTGAAGATCACGTTCGCCAAGGGGGCCGCTTTGGAGGATCCGGCGGGCCTCTTCAATTCCAGTCTCGACGGCACCACGAGGCGGGCCATCGACTTTCACGAAGGTGAAAAGATAAATGTGCGGGCGTTCAAGGCTCTCGTTCGGGCCGCCGTGGTCCTCAACAAGTCCAAGGTCAAGCGATAGTCCAAATCTGCGTCCTTGGAAGTTCACTCGCGCCGAGTCTTTGATCGGTCATCGGGATACCTATCTCGAAGCGGCCGATGCGCTGGGCCTTCGTTGTCAGTCGCTGAACCTTTGGCCCAGGGTGCGGGCTACCTCGCTGGCCGGAACCGCAGTGGAGAACAGGAAGCCCTGTCCAAGCTCGCAGCCCGATCGTCGCAGTCGTTCGAGCTGGGCCGAGGTTTCGATGCCTTCAGCCAGCATCGTCATACCCAACTTCTTGCCCAGCGACACGATCGTCTCGAGCAGCAGGTCGTTCTGGTCGCTCTCGTACTGGGGCCTCACGAAAGACTGGTCGATCTTGATGATCCGGGGATGCAGCATCGCGAGGTAGGAGAGCGACGAGTAGCCAGTGCCAAAATCATCCAGGGCGAGACCTATGCCCAGGCGGTTGAGCAGCTGCATCGCGCTCAGAGTCTCCGCGATGTCGAGCAAGGCCACGCCCTCGGTGATCTCCAGGATCAGTCGCTCCGGCGCGAGGCTGCAGGCCGTGAGCGCTCCTTCGATCGTCGGGATCAGGTTGGGATCGTAGAACTGATGAGCCGAAAGATTCACGGTGACGAACGGCTCGATTGCTCTCGTTGCCACGTCCCAAGTAGTGGCCGCGGACACCGCTTCGCGCAACGCGAAGGTGCCGAGGTCCAAGATGAGGTCACTCTGTTCGGCCAAGGGAATGAACTCGCCCGGCATCACGAGCCCGCGTTCGGGATGGTCCCAGCGCATCAGCGCTTCGTAGCCGAGTACGGCCCCGGTGGTGAGGTCCACGATGGGCTGGTAGTGCATAGCGAGCTCACCGGTCTCGAGCGCCTGGCGCAGCTCCTGGATGAGAGTGAAACGGCCGACCGCCTC
>JBEKFK010000203.1:0-3515 GCA_050013375.1 Nitrososphaerales archaeon
ATCTTGACGCTCCCTGCCGTGTCGTATGCGACCCTCGGCTCGGCCTGGAGGGCCGCCACGAAGTTCCTGCACTGCGCCAGCGCCTGGGGATGGGAGTAGATGACCTTGATCTCGGAGAGCTTCGCCGATGGCAGCGCGATGAGGCAGTGCACCACCCTGACTGCCACCTCGCCGGTCACCTTCACGCTCGAGGTGAGAAGCATGTCGTATGTCTCGGAGACGCTCCCCTCTATCGAGTTCTCCACGGGGACGACGCCCATGTCGATGCCGCCGACCTCGGTCAGGTTGAAGACCTCGCGTATCGACCTGGTGGGTACGGTCTCGACCGAGGGCCCGAAGTGCTTGAAGACGGCCTGTTCGCTGAAAGCGCCGTGCTCCCCCTGGAACCCTATTCTCAACTTCTTCAAGTGCTGCGGCCAGAAGCTCCTCCGTCGGACGTTATCACCTTTCCGAGGGGCGGCCGCCCACGGTCGGGGCGGGGCGAAAGGGAATTAGGGAGGCAGACGGCCGCCGGACCATGGGTCGGCAGATAAGGCCGGAAGACCTTGGGGTCTACAAGACGCTCTCTAGCCCCAGCATCTCGCCCCGCAGCGGAGCGGTGGCGATATCGGTCAAGCAGGCGGACGTCGCCGGAGACGCGTACAGATCCGACATCTGGTTGGTTCCTGCCGCGGGCAAGGCGCGGAAGTTCACCAATACGGGGAAGGACGGCGGCCCCGTCTGGTCGCCCGACGGGAGGAGCATACTGTTCTCCTCCAAGAGGGGCCTGGCGAAGGAAGAGAAGGGGTCGGAGCTCTACTCGATCGCGGCCGACGGAGGCGAGGCGCGACTGGTCGCGAAGAGGAAGGAAGGCATAGAGTACTACGAGTGGTCGGCGAACTCCAGGACCGTCTACTTCCTCTCGCCCGTCGTGGAGGAAGAGAAGACCGACGTCAGGGTCGTCAGGAGGCTGGAGGTCTGGTCAAACGGAAGGGGATTCGTCTACAACCTGCGCAGGCACATCTTCAGGACGGACGGGTCGGCCGCGCCGGTCCCGGTGACCTCTGGGGAGTTCGACGTCACGGGATTCGCTCTGTCCCACAGCGGCAAGAAGCTCGCCTACGCCGCCCGCACGAACGAGCTCAAGCCCTTCATCCAGGACATCTTCGTGAAGGACCTGCACTCAGGCAGGACGGTCAAGGTCACCCGCGGCAACATGGGGCTGGAGTCTCTCGCCTGGAGCCCCGACGACGGCTCGATCGCTTACTCCGGGAGCAGCTTCCCCAGGGGTTTCGCCTCGCACGACAGGCTCTGGGTCGTGGACGCGGACGGCAAGTCCAGACCGAGGAGGATCGACAGCACCGACAGGAACAAGGCCAACACGCTCAACAGCGACATGCGTTCTGGCGGGCACGGGCCCGCGGGCCTCGTGTGGGAGGGCAGCTGGATATACCACTTCCAGCAGGACGGCGGGAGCGCCCACCTCTACCGTACCGACCTCCGGGGGAGGACGGAGGAGGTCCTGGGAGGGGAGAGGAGCATCGAGGGAGTCGACATCAAGAAAGGCAGGATCGCTTTCGTAGCGATGGACGCCGCCGGCCCCGAGGAGCTGTACCTGAAAGACGGAAATGAGACCCTGCTCACATCGTTCAATCGGGACGCCCGCTCGAGGCTCGCGAGCATCAAGCCCAGGGGCTTCTCCTTCAAGGCGAGTGACGGTGTCAAGATCGAGGGATGGGCACTCGTACCCGAAGGAGAAGGGCGTCACCCGGCGGTCCTGTACGTGCACGGTGGCCCAAAGACGGCCTTCGGCCATGCATACTCCCATGAGCTCCAGACATTCGCGTCGGCGGGGTACGCCGTCGTCTGTCTCAACCCGAGGGGGAGTGACGGGTATTCGGAGAGGTTCGCCGACATCAGGGGCGGCTATGGGACGAGGGACTTTAAGGACCTCATGGAGGGCCTTGACCACGCCATCGAGGCGTTCCCCATCGACGGGAAGAGGGTCGCAATCGCCGGCGGATCGTACGGGGGCTTCATGACCAACTGGGCCCTCGGCCATACCGACAGGTTCAGGGCGGGAGTGACCGACCGCTCGATAGCCAGCTGGTTCAGCATGTTCGGGTGCTCGGACATCGGCATCTGGTTCGCAAAGGACCAGACTAAGGCCGATCCGTGGGCAGACGAGGAGAAGCTAATGGCGGCATCCCCTATCCGGTATGCGAAGGACATCAGGGCCCCGCTCCTGATAATACACTCCTTCGAGGACTACCGCTGCCCCTGGCCGGACGCGCTCCAGCTCTTCACTGCGCTGAGGTACATGGGGCGGCACCCGGAGATGGTGCTCTTCCCGGGGGAGAACCACGACCTGTCGAGGACAGGCAACCCGAAGCACCGCGTAGAGAGGCTGAACCACTACCTGAGATGGTTCGACTCGCACCTCAAGGCGCAGGCGAGACCGTCGAGGCGGGCGCCGGCTCGCCGGGGAAGACGCCAGTGAGTCCGTCCGATGCTCACTGACGTCGGGACGGCGTTCCTGGGGGCCGGGTATCTCCTCCTTGCGGTCTTCGTGGTGGTCGAGCGCCGGCTCAGGAAGACGGGCGAGGCCAGGTCCCTCAGCGGAGGCACGTCTGACGGAGGGACCACTTCACTCGTAGGGTTCGCGTTCGGGGCCGGCATCCTGCTTCCACCGATCTTGGATGAGCTCTCCATTGGAACCTACTCAATCGACGTCCTCGTGGGACTAGTCGCCCTTGCCGCGATGTTGCTGGGCCTTTCGTTGCGGGTATGGGCGGCGCTGACGCTCGGAGCCTACTACACCAGGACTCTGGTCACGAGCACGGGGCAGAGGGTGGTCGACGACGGCCCCTACGGGGCGGTCAGGCACCCAGGGTACCTCGGCGCCACTGTGATGTGGTCGGGGTTCGGTGTCCTCTCCGGGAACGAGATCCTCGCACTAGTCCTCCCGGTCACGTTCCTCGCTGTGTACATCTACAGGATAGGGTTCGAAGAGAGGATGCTCGTGAACGAGCTGGGAGCACCCTACGTCGAGTACCAGAAGAGGTCCAAGCGGCTGATCCCCGGCATCTACTGAATCCCTGGGAGGGCTCGGCCGACGGACGGGGTGGCGGCCATCTTGTGGTTCGACAGCCCCCAAATGGCGCAGCCGTTTGCCATGTCGGACGGGGCCGATGACGGGCTTAACGGCGCGCAACAGGTCAGAGACTCAGCCTATTGCTCTCAGGACGAGGTAGTCTTGGATCGCGTCATAAGACAAGACTAGTGGGAGGAAGGTGAAAGCGAACGGGAGAGCAGAGACATTGAAGTACTTGAAGAACAGAAAGATCATCGCATATGCAGCGGGAATGCCAATCAGCACCTGAGCATAACCCGAGTTAAGGCCGTATTTCCTGTAAAAAGCCCTCTGGAACGGGTTCGCTTCCCCTTGAAATCCAACCTTGCTGATGTGAGATATGGTTAGCTTGTTCGCGGCTAGGTTCGATGCTAGTGAAGTGAACAAGCTGGCAAACAAGAGG
>JBEKFK010000204.1:0-3497 GCA_050013375.1 Nitrososphaerales archaeon
CGGGAGTATCTGATGAATCTGGAGGAGCTCGAAGCTATACAGCAGTTCACGTACTGCATAAAGTGCGGACTGTGCACGTCTGCGTGTCCCACCTCCTCGACGGACGCACTCTTCCCGGGACCCCAGGCGCTCGCTCAGGAGTACCGCTACCTGATGGACCCGAGGGACGAAGCGGGGGCAGAGAGGCTGGAGCTGGTAGACAACGCGCACGGCGTCTGGCGGTGCCACTTCGCCGGAAGCTGTTCCCACGTCTGCCCCAAGGGGGTCGACCCAGCCCTCGGTATTCAACTGCTCAAGAGACACGTCTTGTCTGCGAAGCCTCCCCACAAGGAAGTTCGGGGAACGACCGACCATCCCTAGCCCGGACCGGCCGGTCAAGGCTAGGAGTCCTGACCCTCGCCTAGAACCCTTAAAGCGAGAGGAGACAAGTCTAGGACAATGAACCCCGAGCAGGCTGAGGGTCCAGATGTACTCTACGAGAGGCAGGGGGCGGTCGCAATCCTCACCCTAAACCGCAGCAGGAAGCTCAACGCGCTGAGGAACAAGACGATCAGGGAGTTCACCGAGCTCCTGGAGTCTATCGAGGACGACCCCGAGGTCCGGGCCGTGGTCCTCACCGGGACGGGGAGGGCGTTCTGCGCGGGGGCCGACATCTTCGAGTACAGTGAGATGAAGGGAAGAGAGGAGTTCATGAGGTTCCAGATGCGTGGCGAGAAGCTCCACGAGGCCATAGAGAATCTGTCCAAGCCCGTGGTGGCGGCAGTCAACGGGCTCGCGCTCGGAGGTGGGTTCGAGCTGGCGCTCACCTGCGACATGATTGTGGCCAGCGACTCCTCACAGTTCGGTTTTCCCGAGATCAAGATAGGCCTCATCCCGGGCGGAGGGGGGACCCAGAGGTTGCCCCGCTTGGTCGGGCCGAAGGCCGCTAAGAAGATCTTCATGACGGGAGAACCGATCTCCCCGCTGGAGGCGCTGAGGCTGAACATAGTCTCCGAGGTCGTACCCGGCCCGCGGCTGATGGAGCGGTCGCTCGAACTCGCTGGAGGGATGGCCTCCATGTCCCCACAGGCGCTCGCAGCCCTGAAGCGGCTCGTCAACATGGGGACGGCGGGATCCTTCGGCATCGCGCTTCCGTACGAGCGGATGATGGTGACGTACCTCTATGACACCGAAGAGTCCAAGTCCAGGGTCAAGGATTTCGTCGACAAGAGGAAGGCGAGATGACGGACTCAGCTCTCAAGGGCATTCGAGTCGTGGAGAACACGGTCCACCTGGCCGGCCCGTACTGCGGCAGGCTCCTCGCCGAGCTCGGTGCCGAGGTGATAAAGGTCGAGCCCCCGAACGGGGAGGCGAACCGCAGGAGCCCCCCGCTCGTCAACGGCGAGGCCCTTCTCTACCTCTACTACAACAGCGGGAAGAAGGGGGTAGCACTGGACCTGAAGCAAGAGAGGGGGAGGGAGGTCTTCAGGGACCTCATCGCGAGGTCGGACGTCTTCCTCTGCAACTACAGGCCGGGGGCGATGGAGAGGCTCGGGCTGGGCTACGGGGACCTCAAGAAGGTCAACGACCGCCTGATCTATGTCTCGGTGACCGGTTTCGGCTACACTGGCCCGCTCTCTAGCATGGCCGGATACGACCCGCTCGCCCAGGCAGTCTCCGGACTGATGGACGCGAACGGATGCGAGGACGGCATCCCGAAGGTGAACGCCATGTCGCTCGACTACTCAACATCGATGATCACCGCCTGCGCGACCGTCGCGGCGCTCTTCTACCGGGAGAGGACCGGCAAGGGCCAGTTCATCGACATGAGCCTCCACGACAGCGGGGTCATATTCTCGGTCCCGTGGATGGGTTTCCAGCTCTCAGGGATGAAGTACAGGCACGGGAACAAGAGCCGGGTCTTCGCCCCGTACAACATGTACCGCGCGAGCGACGGTTTCGTCATGGTGGCGATAAACGAGGACAGCCGCTGGAAGGCCTTCCTGAAGTCCATCGGTAGGGAGGAGTTCGTGGACGATCCGAGGTTCCAGAGCGTGGCCGACCGCGTGAAGAACTACGACGACATCGATTCGATCATCTCCGAGTGGTCTGGGCGCCTGACCGTAAAGGAGGTGATGGACGTGGTCATCGCGGCCGGAGGCGCCTCCGCCCCGGTGCGGACAATCGTCGAGGCCCAGCACGAGCCTCACTCGATCAGCCGGGAGATGCTCATCGAGATGGAGCACCCGAAGGTGGGCAAGCTGAAGATCGCAGGGTCGGGCTTCAAGATGAGCGAGACGCCGGGCAGGGTGACAGGGAGGGCCCCCTCGCTCGGAGAGCACAACGGGGAGGTCCTCGGGGGCATCCTCGGATACTCCGCAGGAAAGTTAGACGAGCTGGGAAGGGCCGGCGTCATAGCAAAGGGCCCGACCTAAATGACCCCGCCCCTCAGGTCCCGGATTCCCGTCTAGTCCCAGAGTAGGCGCTGTTCAGCTCCGAATAGACGGTCTCAGGGTTGCGCCCGTTGACGAGGCCCTCTTGGATTATCTTGCCGCACGCGGTCTGAACCGCGACGTATCCGTCATAGCGAGGGCGGAGGTAGGCCCGTGAGAGGGTCGCGATCGTCCTCTTGAAGAAGTCGTCCGAGCGGCGGTTCACACCCTCGTCGAGCCAGGCGACCCTGTTCCCGGGCTGCCCGCCAGAGTCGAAGTAGAGCCCCCTCTGCACTTCGGGCTGGCAGACCCACATGGCATAGTCGGCGGCTGCCTTCACGTCCGCGCACCTCGAGGAGATTGCGATGCCCGCGCCTCCGAGGAGGCTCCCGGCGGGGCCGTCTCCCGACGAAGGGATGTCGGCGAACCTGACGAGGCTGGGCCTGAAACCGGGCCTCGAATAGTTGGAGTAACCGAAGACGAGGGGCGCGTAGGCAACCTGGTCGGTCGAGGACATCAGTTCCAGAAGTCCGGGAGGGCTGAGGGCGAACGACGCTGGGTCCACGAGCGCGGCGAGGCGCTGCAGGAGCGAGAGGGCGCGCAGTCCAGGGTCCCTGGGGACTATCACGTCGTCTCGGACGAAGGGAGGCTCGCCTCCATTGGCGCAGAGCGTCAGGAAGGAGGCGAACGCGTCTGTCGGGATCAGAGGGATCGCGACCTTCGCGCCCCCACGATGGGCCAACTCGAGGACGGCGTCCCAATCGCCCGGAGGTCTCTCGATGAGGTCTGGGCGATAGGCCGAGAACTGGGCCGCCGCGTCCACCGCGAGGGCCCACTGGCGTCCGGAGTATTCGTAGGAGCGGTGGCTGGGACCCGCCGACTGCTCGTGCTGTAGCTCCAAGAAGGCCGCGGGAAGGACAGCTTCGAGGGGCTGAAGGCACCCTGTTCTGGCCGCGAGACCGACGAAGGGATGGTCGATGACTACGAGGTCGAACGACTCCGCAAGCTCATCGACCGCCTGTTCGCCGAATCGGAGGAGCGACCTCTTCTCCCAGGTCACCTCCGTCTCCGGGTGGGATTGGTTGT
>JBEKFK010000205.1:0-3474 GCA_050013375.1 Nitrososphaerales archaeon
CGACCACGGCGATTGAAAAAGGTATTATGGAGACCAGGAAGGGAAAGACAGGACCTACCGAGGAGTAAATCAGACCTGCTGCAATCTGAGACGGGAGCGACACCAGGGCAGGGAGGATGCTGAACATGGCGAGAATCTTACCCCTATGCTCGACCTCAATCGCCTCCGCCTGTATACTGGAGAGCGAAGGACTCTGGATTGCGGTCCCTACGGCTCCCGTCATTCCCCACTCCAAAAGCTCGTCCATCGTCTTCGCCTGGGAGAACATCACGTTGCTTATCGGAGCCGCTACAGAGGCCAGCAGGACGGCGTTCTTTGATCCTATCCGCTTTATCAGGAAGATGACCCCGAGCAGGAGGCACACCGTCGTGAGTCCTGCAAAATCGACTATGACGCTGTAATCGATTGGATTGAAGTTCAGGTGGTCGACCACATAGATCGAGGCGAAGGGCGCGGTCAGCCCCGTCCCTATCCCAGCGAGGGTCACGTACAGCAGTAGACGTTTCACGACGGGAGTTGAGCGCCTCGTAGCATTGATACCGGAGACGAAGGAGTCTTTGACATAGCTCAGGAAGGGCTTCTTCTCGTGCGGCCTTGCGGCGAAGGTCTCGCCCAGCATCCTTGTTCTGAAGGTGACGCCGATCGCCCCGAACAGCGCGCTGGCGCAGTAGGCCAGTTTGACGCCGTCCAGGATGCCGTAGTGAGCCATGAGCAGCCCGCCGAGAGTCGGGACGATTATAGAGGGCAGGTTGTTTATGGCGCTGAAGACCGAGAAGCCCCGTATGCGGTCCGCAGGCTCTATGGAATCGAACATCACAGAGTTGAACGCCGGGGTGTAGATGCTAGCCAGGGAGGCTATGGTCAAGGGGACGATGATGAGGTAGGCCGAGTTGATGACCGCGTAGATGACCGCGCTGCAGACGGATATCCAGCTGAAGGTCACGATCACCCTTCGCCTCCCCCAGGTGTCGGCGACGTATCCTCCGACCAACAGCGCGAGTATCGTGACGGCCGTTCCAAACGCGACCAGGATGCCGATGTCGATGTCAGATGCGCCGAGGGCTGCGAAGTATAGCGTCTGGTATGGGTTGGCCATCGCGGTGCCGATCGACCACAGGGACGAGGTCGAAGTAAGCACCCAAGCGTTGCGGGGAAGGCTCAGAAAGCCCCTTGCCTTATGCAGCCAATCGGTGCTCGAGGCCATTCTTCCCACCATCCTCGGTCGTCTTGTATCAGGATATTAGGGTCTCAGTCCGGCAAATATGTTCTTCCAGTTTTCATCGCTACCAAGTTCGAAACCCACCCATTCATCGGGTAGCCGGTTATGACTCGTCGTTCGCGAGGCGAACCGTAGACATCGGCCGCTCTCACGTCAATCGAAATGGTGGTGCCACGAATGGCTACTTGCTCTTGGATGCGGTCTTGTCGTGTGTGGCCTCGTAGTGCAGGACCAACTCACCGTACGGCATGCTGCTCGCTGAGAGAAGCTTCAGGTTGGTCTGCGTCTTCATCGGGTCCCAGTAACGAGGCCCTCGACCGAAGACGACGGGCATGACGAGGAACCAGTAGTCGTCAGCGAGATTGAGACGGATGACCTCGCGGATGAGCCGGGGCCCCCCTTCGATGATGATGTTCCCGCCCTTCTCCCCCTTTAGCTTCGCGATAATCTTCGCTAGGTCGCCCTTTAGGACCCGCGAATTCTCCCAGTCGAGCCTCTTCAGTCGATGTGAGAGGCAGACCTTGTCCACCCTGTCGAGGAAGCGAGAGTAATCGAACAGGAATTTGGGGTCGTTCGGCTTCCGTCCCTTGAGCGAGTGGACGCGACGGTGGCCGGTGAACGAGCGACGGCCCATGACGACCGTCGTGACGTCCGAGTATCGGTCGGTCCACATCTTCCGGAAGAACTCGTCCGGATCGTCCCGATTACCCGAGGGGATGTCGGAGCCCGGGTACTTTGGGAACTCCCCGCGTCCGTCGAGGGTCATGTACAGGTTGGCGGTGATCTTTCGCATCTTCGTTCCCTCTGTTGCTCGCTGGAACTCGTGTAGAGTATTTATGGCCGACGCAACGCAGGAGCTGTAGGAACCGGTAGCCGATTCCAATCGTCGAAGCATATGCTGTGTTCAAGACACCAATTTCTGTGACAAGACGCTTGGCGGATTGGCCGGGCCTTGAGGCATGTGGGGTCCATTGCGCCCCCCCGCCTGGGATAATCACCCGCATGTTGGGCTATAGGACTACGGCGCTACGCCTCCGCAATGTGTCGCAGAACCGAACGGAACCGAGGTCTGGTCCGAACCGGATTTTGCAAGACGCCATTACGGTAGCTTGATTTCGAGAAAACGGATGTGCTGCTTCAAGGAGGCAGGCATATCGCGGTAGGGTGAGACGTCATAAAATCCAAGGGAGCGGTAGAGTCCAAGCGCACCATGCATGAACGAGAGAGTGTCCAGTCGTACATAGGCGTAGCCGAGTTTCCGCGCTTCGTTCAGCGATGCCTCGACGAGTTTCCTTCCTATTCCCTTGCCACGACATGAGGGTCGCACAAAGAGGGTGCGCATCTCACAGATGGTCTCCGTCAGCCTGCCCAGCGCGATACAACCACAAGCTTCAGCTTCACTCGACGCGATGAGAAGGCAACCGTCAGGCGCGACGTGTTCCCCGGGAAACTTCTTCCGGAGATCATCGTACTCGTGTTCCGAGGTGAACTCACCAACGTCTAACTCCGGGTAACGCTGCCTAATCTCCGCAACCATCCAGGTCACGTATTCTTGGGACAGAGTGATGACGTCTTCCAAATCTTTGACAGTCTTGGCAGGAACGACTTCGACCATGAACAGAATTCCAGGCTGCTTCCCGATAGAAATGTTTCGTCAGACATCAGGTTTCACTGCGCCTCCGCCGGAGAGATTGGCTCCATATCTTGTAATCAGCGAGCGCAGACCTCGCGGTCGAGCTAGGGAGCTAGAAGCTTGTGTATGGTCTTGCTTCGTCGATTGCCTTGAGGTTTCTCCTGTTGCGGTCCTTCAGCAGTATCTCCTTCCGGATCTTGGGATTCTCTCGAATCTTTATGGAGGAATCAATAGCTTCTGTTGGTAACCAACCGCACTTGCGGCATTGCGTCTCCTTTTTCGTTTCCCCAATATGTATGTAATGGATAGTGGCGCAGATTGGGCACGTCCACGACCCCATGACCAACATTCCCCTTTGCACTCGTCTTCTTCTTCCGCCAGGCCGCTTCAAACCCTTGTTATGCTTGTAGAGTTTCGAATTGTCACCACTGGAAATTGTACTCCCAGCTCGCGAGTCAGGCAAATCCGACACTATGGAATGCTTTCAGAACTAGTTAAGTGAACTGATGCCGCGCATGAGGGTTCATTGGGGCCCTCGTCGTAGAACGACAATCGCAGGCTAGCAGTGATCTTGGAACGTTGGACTGAACGTCGTGGTCGTCACTCCCGACGGGATGTACAG
>JBEKFK010000206.1:0-3403 GCA_050013375.1 Nitrososphaerales archaeon
CAGAACGGTCACTCCCAACGGCGAGATCTTCGAGCTCGGGGGGAGAGCCTTCGCCTACGGGCTTCACGACGTCGTCGCTAACATACTGCAGGGCCTGGAGGATATCGAGGACATTGGCGAGGTCGAGACCGCCGTGGGCGCCCTGAGGGCGGCCATCGAGAAGCGCAAACAGATACTCTCGTCTCTGGAGTCTGACGGTCGGGTGCTCAGCAAGGACAGGGTCAAGAAGATAGCGTCGGTCGCGGCGATGGGCGCAGAGGCCGAGACGATATCGCGGCTCTCGAAGCGGTACAGGGCGATCTTCCGCCTGCAGAAGCAGGACAGGGACAACCAGCAGAAGATCGTGGACCGGTATCTTCGACGTCAGATGTCCCTCCTCTCCAAGAGAGACTCGCTCACGACGGAGCTCAAGACTCTCGACGCGGCGCTGAAGGAGTGGGACGCGCTGGAACTGGACAGGATGCTTATCGAACTGGAGGGATCCAGGAGCGACCTGACCCTGCAGCTCAACGAGCTGAGCTCGCGGGTCTCGGACGTGCACCTGTCATACTCCCGCGAGAGGTCAAACCTCGAGGAGATGCTCGAACCAAGCTACCAGAGGGTTCGAGTGGACTTCGAGAACGCGGAGCTCAAGTACGAGGACGACAGGCTCTTCATCCAGAATGGGAAGCGCGAGCTTGGCGAGCTCACCAAGAGGTTCGTCGACCTCGACGCCCAGCTGCAGAAGGTCCTCTCCTCTTCGACCAACAGCCAGCCCGTGATCGCGGAGTTCAACACGAAGATCAAGAGGCTTGAAGAGGAGCGCAACGCCGCGGAAAGGTCTGCAATCAACACCGAGCGGGAGATCTTCTCGCTCCAGCAGGCCGCCCTTGCGACCCAGGAGAAGGTCGACCAGTACCTGAGCCAGCTGAGGTTCTACGGCTATGACGACGTCCTCGAGGTCTTCGAGGGCAGCGACCAGATGCTCTCGCAGGTGGAGTTCGAGTTCGAGGCCCTAGGCAAGTTCGTCAACAAGAGCGCCGAGAGGGAGTACGCCGCGATCTACGATAACTACAGGCACCTCTCCGAACGCATCAACGAGCTCGAGAGGGAGAGGACCTCGATAGTCCGGTTCATCGAGAACATCGACTCAGAGAAGAAGAAGGTCTTCCTCTCCGCATTCGAGACGATCAACACAGAGTTCGCAGCGACCTTCAAGCGGCTCACCAACGGTGAGGGCAGGCTGGAACTGGAGAACCGCGATGACGCATTCGCGGGCGGGATCTTCCTCATGGGGAACTTCCGCGGAAAGGGCGACTGGGAGTCGTCCTCGATGTCGGGAGGGGAGAAGTCCGTGACCGCCGTCGCCCTGATCCTCGCGATACAGAAGGTCAACCCTCACCCGTTCTACCTCTTCGACGAAATCGACCAGAACCTCGACCAGAACAACTCGAAGAACCTCGCTGAGTTCTTCCGCGGCCGGTCCGCGGGAGCGCAGATCATGGTGGTCTCGCTCAAGGACACCATGGTCGCGCAGAGCAACGTCACCTACGGGGTGTACGCCGTCGGAGGGATATCGAGGATCGTCCGCTCGAAGCTGGAGGTTGAGGTAAAGAGTGGTTGAGGACGAATCGCTGGCCAGGCCTCCGCTGAACCTCCTCATCGACCCAAGGGCGGCGAAGCGGCACAGCCCGTGGGAGATACACATCACGGAGCTGCTGGACCTCTTCCTCAAGGCGATAATGAAGTCGGAGATCATGGACCTCCGCGTCGCCGGGACGGCGGCACTGACATCGGCGACCATCTACAGGTTCAAGGTCGAGTCCCTCTTCCTGTTCGAGAGGCTCCAGAGGGAGCGAAAGGTGATCGACTCCACGCAGCCGCCCCAGATCGTGGTCATGCCGTTCAGGTACGAGATCTACTCCACGACCGTCGACGAGCTCTTCGACGCGCTCGCGCGCATCCTCGAGGAGATAGTCGTCCAGGAGCGGGAAGAGAGCACAATCTCGACCTCGCTGCTCGAAGACTCGCCGCCTCCGAATCCCGAGGAGTACCTGATCACCATCCTCTCGAACCTCCAGGCGTTCAAGGCGATCCTGCGGGACAGGATTGGCGGCCTTGGAAGGATAAAGTTCTCCGAGCTGATCAGAGGCATGCCCATCGTAGAAGCGGCGAGGACGTTCATCCTGATCCTCTTCTCGGCCAGCGGCGGAGAGCTGATCCTCGAGCAGGACGGCGAAGAGGACTTCCTGGTCATCCTGGTGGGCTAGTTTGAGCGAACCGGCGAAGGACGTCCGCGCACGGATCGAGGCCGCTCTCTACTCGTCGGGCCGCGCCCTCGACGCCGACCAGCTCGCGGGGGCCGCGGGCATAACGTCGAAGAAACGTGTTATCGAGGAGGCAAAGGCGATAGCCGTGTCGCTCAAGTCCGCCATGTCAGCGGTCGAGATCGTGGAGTACCCCGGGCCGAGGTTCGCCATGCAGCTCAAGGCCGAGTACACGAGCGTGGCTCGGAGGTTCGCGACGAAACCGCTGCTCTCGAAGGCCGCGCTCAGGACCCTCTCGTTCATCGCCTACTTCCAGCCTATTTCCAGTACAGACCTGGCGGCCAGGAGGAGCTCGGCCGTCTACGAGCACGTCAAGGACCTTGAGGAGGTCGGGTTCTTGGTCTGGGTGAGGAAGGGCAGGTCCAAGCTCTACAGCACGACCCCTGAGTTCGCGGAGTACTTCGGCCTGAGCACAGACGTGCCCTCTATGAAACGCCAGCTCGAAAGAAGAACTATGATTCTACGCTGACGGCCGGCGCGGGGCCGTTTCTCCTGCCTTTCGAGAGAAAGCCTTAACACCACCCTCTTGGCCGCTGTCCGAAGGATTCCACAATGGTCAAGGCAGTAGAGAACCTAAGGAAGAAGAAGCTCAGCGGCGGCAAGCGCAGGCCGAACCACTCGCGCAGGGCATATGAGAGGGACGACTATCCGCTGGAGCCGGTGGCCGGTGAGACCGTGAGGTCCGCCCAGAGGACCAGGGGCGGCTCGCTGCTGTACGGACTCCGCTCGGCGGCAGAGGCAAACGTATACGACGCGTCGTCGGGCAAGACCTCGAAGACCAAGATCGTCCGGGTCACGGCCAACAAGGCCAACAGGGAGTACGAACGGAGAGGCGTGATAACCAAAGGGGCGACGATCCAGACCGAGCTCGGGGAGGCGAAGGTGACCTCGAGGCCGAGTGACGACGGCGTCGTCAATGCAGTCCTGACAAAGTAGCGTTGAAGTCCTACGAACGGGTCGTAGTCTGGCTCGACTACCTCGACTCGGAGCGGAAGCGATCCGAAGGAAGGCGGGTGCCGCTCAACTCGTGCTCGCGCGCGCCGACCCTCGAGGAGCTCACACTCGCCTGCCGCCGCCTCAACCTTGAGCCCGAGCCG
>JBEKFK010000207.1:0-3402 GCA_050013375.1 Nitrososphaerales archaeon
AGTCCGCCGGTTCGGTGGTCGTCACTTGCCGTCGGTTAGGTGTTCGGTGCTTCCTCTGGCAAGCGGAGCCGAACCCATCGCGTGACCCCTTACAACTGCTAGATCTGCGTGGCCTGGCTGGTTGGCTCTCTTGGCCGAGCACCAGGCGAGATCACCCGGGTCCAGGGTGGGCGGCACTCGCCCGCCGGAGCCGAGTTAGTCCGAAGGTGATGGACTCGCCTCCGACCTGACCCATCCGCTATCGCGCAGCGACGGCGATCCCGAGCGGGTGGCCATCCAGCCCTGCTACCCGAATCCAGTCCAACCTGTCGGGCGCAGACGAAGACTCGGGCCACGCATAGCCCCGAGTATCGGACGCCTCAGAACCTCGTCGATGCCTTTCAGACATCCGTCGGGACCGAGCATGTTGTGCGCACATTCGTGCACAGGCAGCGGTTCGGAGATACCGGGTCGTGCTTGCAGTCGGCGAGCGTCCCCGTACAACGGCACTTGAGGGATGCTCGGTGAATGCGGGTTGAGACTGGCAGCGAGTCCGATTTACCATACGGCCACGCAACCTAAGCGATTGGAGTTTGCATGACCAGTGCGGAAGTATCGGAAGATATTTCGTCGCTTCCCCAAGCCGATCAGGATGCCATAGGCGCCACCTTGATTTCACTGATGACGGGGTTCCGGGAGCGTGACGCTGAGAAGCTCGTCGGAATCTACACCGCCGATGCCGATTGGGTGAATGCCTTTGGAACCGTCAAAAAGGGCGGGGACGAGATAGTGGAATATCTGCGTGGTCTCTTCTCAGATGACAACTTTAATGCTGGAACGCTCAAAGCTCCGCCTGAAACCGGGCTCCGGGTTCTCACCCCCGATGTGGTACTCGTGTCGGCTCATTTGCAGGTGGAGGGGCAGAAGCTCGTGGGTGGTGGAGAGATCGAGGTGAGGGACAACCACTCCCTTCGAGTGCTGCAACGCCAGGAGGACGGGTCGTGGCTGATCGTCTCGGAGATGTATAACGACGCCAATCGGGAACAGACCTATGAGGCCCGCACCTAGTCACTTCGGTCGCCGAGGCAGTCGATGTACGCCAGTTCGCCGGACCGGTTGTCGTCACCTGTCGCCGGATGAGCGTTGGTGCTTGCCCCAGGCAAGCAGTGCCGAATCCATGGCGAAGACTGCAACTTCCGGATCGGCGTGCTCGGCAGGTTAGCTTTGCTTGGCCGCAATACCGATCGAGATCACCCGGACTCGCGCGGGTGACGCTCCGCCTGCCGAAGCTGAATCAGTCCGAAGGTGACGGACTCGCCTCCGACCTGACGCGCTCGGTATCGCGCAGCCACGCGAATACTGGGCGGGTCACCCGTCCGGCCAGTTACCCGACTCCGGTGGAACTTGTCGGGCGCAGATGAGGATACGGGCAGCGCATACCCCCGAGTACCGGTCGCCCTACCGCCCCGCCGCTCTCGCCCTGACTCGGCCCGACTTATCTCGGGGCGAGGTCAATCAAAAGGTGGCCATGGCATCTATCTTGGGCACCGTGACGAAACTCCGCACCCGCTGGAAGTGGTTCTGGCGGAAGCAGAGGTTGTCGGTGGAGACGGATATCGACCCCGACGAATGCGAGAGGAGGCTGCGGGCAGCGACCACACCACCCTTTGGCGACCTCGGCCCCAACTTTTGGGCAATGGCCGACGTTGACCGGGTCCGTCGCCTTCGATGGAATGGGATCGTTCTGCAGGGACAACTCGCAGGAGGGATATTTGACCTCTTCTCCCTACAGGCAGGCGACGGGGCCGGACCCAACCGGAGGCGCATGTGGCAAGTGCATTACAAGGGACACATCGAACCCAGCACTGATGGCACCAAGTTGATCGGCAATCTGAGTATCCCTTCCTACTCAAGGACGTTCTCCTGCGTCCTCATTCTCGTAGCGTTCGGTGCAATAGCGACCGTCGCAACCGGGTTCGTTCCTGGAGCCGTGATCGGACTCGTGATCGCGCTGTTCGTCTTCACGATGGTCGGACTTAGCCTGGCTTGGGCCGACGAATGGGACGAGTTGCCTAAGATCGTCCTAGATCTCCTCGACGGGCAAGTTAGGGATGAAGGGTAGTCTCGGACCCCCAATCGGTATCACCCTGATTCCGGACCAAACCAGCGCATCCGGGATCCCCGAAGATGCGTGGCCGCTACCGGCACCTCGGGGATACCCAAAATGCCGTCTCAACGGGAACTAAATCTGGCTCTTAGGAGTCATACTTCTTCATGGGACATAGTTCTAGGGCTCTAGGCACAACGGCGTTGCTGATTGTGACGGTTCTGGCAGGCTGCAGCACTCAGGCATCGACCGGAACCATCATGGGCCGTCTCCATATCCTTCAAGGAGGCTCGGCATACCGAACGGTTCCTGGCAACGGGAAGCTGGTCATTCATGAAGGAAGTCGGCTTGTGGCGACAGAACACGTGTTGTCAGGGCATCCATTCGACATCTCATTGCCAATCGGAACGTACAAAGTCACTGCGAGCGCACCCAATGCTCCTTGTCAGCCCGGTGCGGTTCCAGCCGCAGTGCCACGGCAGGGGCCGGTGACGGTGACCGTGACTGCCGACAAGGCGAGCAGGGTGGAGTGGTCGTGCCCGATCCCCTCTGCGATTGGATAACCCGGTTCACTTGCGGAAACTTTGGTCAAGAACACAGCCCGACCTAGAACGCAGGCGGATTGGCCTCCCCGCCGACTGAGTTCCGCTCGTCCACTGGCGGCGCACATAACACCCGGAGTCGGATGCAGGGCCGCGACCGCGATGCGCCGGAACGCGCATCCCTGTCGAGACTCCCGGCAACTGAACCCCGGCCGGTAACGTTCCGAGCCGCGAATAGGGTGCGGCTGGTACTACGCATCGAGTTGCCTGGAGCGGAGCGCTTCGCCTGGGGACTTCGATAAATGGGCCAGGCGGGATCCCCGACTATGCGCTATCTGAGCCCGTCCCGATCCTGATCATGGCCTCGACCGGGAACGGCACGTATGCGCTATCGACGATAGGATGGCGTCAGCGGCATGGGTGGTTGTCGGACAACCGGATTACCGTGGAGCCTTGCAGAGAAGCTGGGACGGCGACGCAGCCGATCATCCGCCCCTGGCCTGCGTCGTCAAGGGTGCACTCGGACGAGTGATCCGGCGCTCGCGGATCCCTCTCGTCCGGCTACAGCCCGCTCGCCCCCGCTCGATTCGGAAGTGCCACTAACATGGGCGCAGTGAACGCGACTCCCAGGACCGACGAGATTGTGAATCAGGGTGATGTCTGGATGGCAGCGTTCGACCACCTTCGCCCAGTGGTCGTGCTCTCCAGACTCGACAATGACGATCTTCGGTGTGTGGTCGCTGTCGAGCCAGCCAACGAAGACATCTCGGGTGT
>JBEKFK010000208.1:0-3374 GCA_050013375.1 Nitrososphaerales archaeon
ATCCTGTTTTTCAACCCTCATCCTGCCCATCGATCGCTGCTCTTTGTTCCCCCCAGACTACTTATTGCGGGGGAGGCGTCCAGACGCCAGTCGAACACAGTTTCTCGAGGCGACTGCTGCCTCTGCTGCATATGTAGTGAGTGAAGAAGGACAGAGAAAATGTCTTTTTTATGGAGAACCCGTCCCGGCCCCTTCACCAACGCCGACGTCAGGATCATCATCACGGCGCCCCTGCTGCTGCTCACCTTCCTGCTGCTGACGGTGAGCCTGCTGGTAAGTTTGAGGATAATAAATCAATTTCTGGAGCTCGTTCTATCTTTCTGACGTCAGGATAAATTTGTTTCTCCCCAGTGCTCCCCGGCCGCGGCTTGTGCCGGCTCCCTGGCGAGGGGCGTGGGCAAGTACAAGGTCCTCGCCAACTCGGCGGACGACGTGGCGGACGAGGCCGCCGTCCTGCTTCGGACCTCGACCAAGGTGCGAACCATCGAGGACATTTCCGCGGAAATGGCCGCCGGCCTCGGGACGGCGCTGAAGTCGGGCAGGTCGAAGGACAGCCTCCTCGAGGCCTTCGACCCGCTGACCAGGGCCGAGCGTCGATGGGCCGCGGCGGACGAGGTGGAGATTGCGGCCGGCGGGAAGGTGGACTGGAGGAAGTGGTCTCTGGGCGAGTATGACCCGCCGGGAGTCATCGAGGCCGCCCAGGCCGCTCGCTCGATGGCCGCCACGAAGAAGACCCTGACCGAGCTGTCCTCCACGTACAGGAGGGGGGAGGTGGTGGACGACGTCGTCACCGCTGTCGCAGTGCAGCCGGAGTGGACGAAGACCGTCGGCAGCTGGGGGACCACCTTTGGCAGGAGACCGCCAAGATACGAGAACGTGCACGAGGCTCTCGACGACAAAATCCTCCGGAAAGCCCAGGAAGCCGTCGACGCCATCGACGCCGAGCTCGCCAGTGCAGGCAGGCTGTCCCCTGCGTCCTCGTCCTCGTCCTTCGGGAGCCTGTTCGCTAAGGACACTGTCCCGCTGGTCGGACGCCCTTGGTCAGGGGTAGGAGTCAAGGCCACCGAGTTCCGCAAGGTGTCGGCCGCGAAGGTGAAGGAGGCCAAGGTGGCCGTGACGGACTGGTTCCGCGAGGCCTTCAGCAGGATGACCCGCCTCTACCCCAACAAGCGCTTTGTGGAGATTCCCGGGCAGCTGGCCGACACGCAGAGCAAGGGCAACCTCTTCAAGTACGTCGACCAGGGAATCCCCATCATGAGGCGGGCGGCTGCCAAGAAGGCGATGGCTATGCGGAAGCAGCGCATCACCGAGCTGGTGGCCCAGCTGGGGGACAGGCCGCTGGGCCAGACCATCGACGACTTCGCCAAGGCCTTCGCGCCGCAGTTCGCCTTGGCGAACAAGGGCAGGCGGTGGGACATGATCCCGAAGAACATCGCCCAGATGGAGGGGCTGCTCTTGCACGTCTCCCAGGCCGTCAAGAAGGACAAGCTGCTGGACGACATCCTGGTTCTGGGGTCGCAGAAGCTGAGGCGCGGGACTCCGATCTGGGAGGACAAGCGCTACATGGAGCTCATCGTCGAGAGGCTGACCGTCCTCAAGGAGATCCGCCCCGCAAAGCAACTGCCGACGGGGACCGCCGCCAAGCTGCGAACGCTTCGCGAGGAGCTCAAGGAGGCCGTGGTGGTTCCGGCGAGCGGTCAGGCCCCGGCCGTCAGCGAGCAGGCAGTCAGGCACGGCCGGTCGCTGTTCATGCTCCTGGACAAGTCGGACGACATCCTCGAGGACGTGGCCAATGACGAGCTGCTCTCGTGGACCGTAGAGGTGGCGAGCCGCGCGGGGACTCGAAACCTCCTGACCGAGGGCAAGGTCGGGACCCTGGTCGAGATCGGTCAGAGGGCGCACGAGCTGACGGCCGCCAAGAGGCTGCAGACCGCTTGGGAGCTCGAAGAGGCCGACCAGCGGCAGCGCCGATCAGCCGAGGTCGAGGACGAGGCCGAGGACGCAGTGCACTGGATGTTTGCCAGCAGCAACTACACGTTCTTCCTCCCGGAGGACGTGCTGGCGATGGAGGTGGTCGACGGCGAGTACGGGGGCGTGGTGATGGTTCTGGACGAAGAAGATGGAAGGAGTAACGACAGCCTCGCCATCAGCAGCAACAGCAGCCTCATCATCAGGAGCCTCATGTCCGAAAACATCTCCGACGCCTCGTTGGATCGGCAGCGGCGGTTCGTCCCCGCCCTGGCCGCCGTCCCCAGCCTCCTCTTGACGGTCGTACCGCTCGCGGTGGGGGCCCACAAGGAGTACGCGCACGGCTTGCGCAAGCACCGGAAGGAGCAGGCCGACATGGAGGCTGAGCGCGCAGCCCACGAGGCGAAGCAGGAGCGTTACGCCGAGATGGACGCTTGGTATGCGAACCACGAGGGCGAGACCGCCGGCGACGACTACGACGACGAGTACTTCGACGGCACCGCTGCTGCCCCTGATCGCAGGAAGAGGTCTCTCTGCAGGACCTATGCGGACTCGCTGACCGAGAGGTGTAAGCAGGAGCGGGCGGAAAACATTGCCGTAATGGAGGAGAAGAGGAGGAAGTATCAGGAGATGGACGAGTGGTACGACCAGCACGTTGGGGACCTGAAAGATCTCGACGTGGAGTACGAGCTGGCTGCCGAGGAGAGAAGGAGCTCCGCCGCCGCCGCCGTCGCTGGAGGCCTTTCTCCCCGGTCCAGGAGGTCACTGAGGCAGCTGCTGCTGAAGCTGGCCAGGATGTTCGCGGTCAGGACATCGACGAAACGATCCCGGAGCAGGAGAACGCCAGGGCCGCTCATACTACTGCCTTGGGTGCTACACTATTACACCACCATAAAGAAGGCAGCCGAGAAACCGCTCCTGACGGCCGGCGGCGACCTCTCTCCGCGCGAGGAGAAGGCGGCCGAGAATGTGGCTGGTGAGGAGGAGAATGAGGATGAGGAGGAGGAGGAGGTTCAGATGCCTGAGGCAGAGGCGTTGAAGATCCTTCGCGAATGGGCGGCGAATCACCGCGAGCAGATTGCTCCCCGGTCCAGGAGGTCATCTATCTCTGGTCTAGACACCGCCGTTCTGGACGTCCTGGACAAAGTCCTGGACGAAATGCCTGACCTCGGCGCGATGCTGACCAGCCCTGTCAAGGAGGAGGAGAAGGAGGAGAAGGCGAGCAAGCCGCAGGCGGTGCGGGAAGAACAGGTCGCTGCTGGAGCTGACGAAGCCGCTCTCACTGTCGCCCCGCGGTCAAAGAGGTCACCGTTCCTGGACGCCATAGTTGGGGAGATCGACGAATTCCTCAACGAACTGATGGGCGCCGGCGAGATGTTGCTCACCAGCCCTACGGAGGAGGAGGA
>JBEKFK010000209.1:0-3371 GCA_050013375.1 Nitrososphaerales archaeon
GACGTGAACGACCGACCGGCACTCGAGAAAATCGCCGCCGAGTTTCCAGGGAGGAAGGTCGTGGGGATAGACTGCGAGGCACTGGTCTACGGCTTCGGCGGGATTCACTGCGTCAGCCAGCAGCAGCCGAGCGCGACGACCTGAAGGTTCCCCTCGCGCGGCCCGCGGAATTCCTCGCCGGGTGGAGACCAAAGATTATATTGGCTGGCTCCCCACAATAGGAGGCCAGTTGGTTTCCGAGAAGAAGATAGTAGTCTCTAAGGACGGCCCATACCTCGTTTCGGGGAGCGTCCCGCTCAGCATCCAGATAATCACGCCCAACGAAGACGGCCTTTCCTGGGAGTGGAAGGAGGCGAAGGCGCCCAGGACCGGCCGGTCCTACTCGCTCTGCCGCTGCGGGCATTCGAAGAACAAGCCGTTCTGTGACGATAGCCACCTCAAGATCGGCTTCGACGGGACGGAGACCGCGACGCGTCAGCCGTTCGCGAGGCAGGCGGAGGTCTTCGATGGCCCGAAGCTCACCCTAGACGACGCCGAGGGTCTCTGCGCCTTCGCGCGCTTCTGCGACCCCGGCGGGAAGATCTGGGGTCTGATAGGGGAGTCGGACGACCCCGAGGCGCGCAAGCTGGCGGTAAGGGAGGCAGCGCATTGCCCCTCCGGGAGACTGGTCCTCCACGACAAGAAGACGAAGGAGGAGATCGAACCAGAGCTGCCGCAGTCCATCGGGATCGTCGAGGACCCAGCCCTCGGCTGCAGCGGGCCGCTGTGGGTTCGCGGAGGGATAACCGTAGAGTCGGAGAACGGAATCCCCTACGAGAAGAGGAACCGCATGACGCTGTGCAGGTGCGGCGCGTCGAGCAACATGCCGTTCTGCAACGGGAGTCACGCCAGCATCAAGTTCAGGGACGGGCTCGTCGAGTTCGTAAGGCTGAAGCCTGGCGAGTAGGAACTCTGAGGATCCGCGAACCCAACCTAGCCCGAGATGCGGGGACGAAACCGAATTCATCGGGCTGTGCGCCGTACTCGACCGAGGCGCAGTCTGCGAAGGTTGCAGCCTATGGCCTGGGGTGAACCGGCGGGTCGCCCTTTCTCCTGTTCTCGGCTTCCTTGATCTCCTTCATCCTCAAGATGTACATCCGAATCGCTTCGTCGACGATCTCGGCTCTGCTTCTGTATCCCCACGCCTCGGAGAATCCGTCGAGGGTCTTCGCTAGCTCCTCTGGAATCTTCACCGTGGCGTATCGACCCCTAGGCATTTCCCCCACCTCAGAAGAGACGGCGGGGGCTGGGGCCTCGCCCATCGACTCGATGCGGCAGGGGGCAGGACACCGAGCACGCAACCGGAGCCATAGCGAAGCTCCAGCTGCGCGACGTCATCGGCTGGCTGCTCACTTCGAGCTTGGCGGCTAGGCGGACACTCATTGCAGGTCTACGATGTCCACGGGTTTTCGGTTGCCGCGTTGTGGCCCGAGATCTGTCCGAACACGATCAGCTCGCCGTTGTGCGAGACCGTGTCGAGGACGGAGCCCCTGATGGAGCCTAGCTCTCCTGCGCTGTAGAGTCTCGGAATCGGCTCGTAGTTCGGATCGCACACCTGCCCCTGGGCGTTGCGGATGGGGCCCGCGAATGCGGCCTCCCCTCCCGGCCACAGGGCCATGGCGTAGAACGGTGGCGTCACGATGGGGATGAGCGACGACGCTGCCCTTCCGAACTGCGGATCGACCTTCGCCGCGCAGTAGCCGTTGTAGTTGTTGACGGTGTTCGCCAGGTTGGTGGCGCTCATCGAGACGGTGATCTCCCCTGGGAGGGCCGTGTTGTTCGTCCCGGGCGGAAGGCTGACGAACGTGGTGCTGTTGATCGTCGCGGCCAGAGTCGGGATGTCTTGAGCCTTGAGTATCCAGCCGTTGGCTATCTCCACGCTGTTGTCGCTGCTCCACGCCGGGCGCGCGTCGAAGTAGGTCGGAAGGCTCCCGCTGGATCCGCTGGAGATGGCGCCGGCCTTCCGGCACGTCTCATCGAAGATGATGAAGGACGGGATGCGGGTGTACTCGGGGACGGCGAGGTTGAAGTCGGAGAGGTTCAGGTAGGTGTTGGTTCGGTTGAGCGTGGGTTCGTTCATGAATCTGTTGCCGTACTTGTCGACATAGATCCACCCGTGCTGGGCCGGGGCGCTCATTCCGAATGACTGTGCGTACGCCGGGAACCACGGCACCATAGTCGCAGCGACGCAGTCGTTGTGCCATATTCCGGCTCCGACGCTCTCGGCCATGATCAGGCCGTCTCCCGTGGAGAAGGCCCAGCCCTGGAAGTGCGCCGGGTAGGATCTGAAGTAGTTCAACTTGAGCTGTTCGTTGAACTCTATGCCACCGGTGCAGAGCACCACGCCCCGGTTGGCCCTGACGTTCAGCGTCTCGCTCCCGTAGGCGAGGGCCTGGACCCCGAGTATCTCACTCGTCGTTGGATTCTGGATCAGGCTGGTTGCAGGCGTGTTGAACAGTACCGGGATGTTCCTGCTCTTCACCGCTTGGTCAAGAGCAGTGAAGAACGCGTAGCCGCCGCCGGCTATGGACCCGCTGTTGATAGTTGACGCACCCGCGACAGCGGGGAAGCCCGCGCCCCCTGCGCTCGTTGTGAACTTTATACCCATCTGGGTGAGCCAAGCCGGAATCTGGCTGGCGACGCTCGCCCAGGCCTCGCAGGTGGACCATGGGGTCGCCCCCCATGAAGTCTGGTACAGGTAGGTAGCGCCCAGAGTCGGGTCGACCGGATAGTCGAGGTGCCCGCCGTTCATGCACGTGCTGCCGCCTCCCCCCGAGATGGCGGGGTTCTGCACCCCCAGGGTGGCGTAGCTCGGCGTCTTCTCCAGAATGAGGACGTTGGCCCCCAGGTCATAGGCGGTGATGGCCGCTATCGCGCCAGCCCCACCGTATCCGACTACGACGACGTCGGCCGTCTGGCCCCAGTTGGACGGCACCGGAGCCGGTTGCGATTCGGATAACTTCGTGGCTACCGCCTTTGAGCCAGCCATGACGGGCGTCCCTGACATGCTCGGCATGAAGCCCCTCGTCCCTGCCACAGCCCCAAGCGCCGCAGCACCCGCTGCAAACGTTCCCACGAACTGTCGCCGTGAAAGATTCTTGCTGGTGATAGACTCTTCGGTCATTTCTGATTCCTGTGAGCTACTCGTGAGTCACTGCATATCAAGGCATCCGTGCATTTGCTCGCATTTGCGAACATACTCGATCGACGCTGGTCTTACGGCAGGAGTTTCGCACTGGACTCGTCTTCATCGAGACGTTACGGAGGTCTGGAGCATATCGCTCGTCCTATCCCAAGGCTTCCTAGCCGCACCAGGAAAACAACGGGCTTGG
>JBEKFK010000210.1:0-3367 GCA_050013375.1 Nitrososphaerales archaeon
ATTGCCATAATCCTGTTCAAGAGGTGGAGGACGAAGATCGATGCCAGGTCGGTCACGGCGATCCAGTCCCTCGTCGGGGGTGCGTTCATACTCCCAGTGCTCGCCTACGGCCACCCCTTCATCAACCCGGCGCCGCTCTTCTGGGTGCTCCTTGGTTACAACGTGGTGCTCGCGAGCGGTTTGGCCTACGTCCTCTTCTGGAGGGTGCTCGCCCGGATGCCGGCCGCCCAGTTCACCTCCTACTTCTTCCTGGTGCCGGTCTTCGCCGTCACGATGGCCACTGTCCTGCAGTTCAGCGCGCCGCCCCTCACCGAGATAGCCGGGACGGCCCTCGTCGCCCTGGGCATCATCGCGGTCAACCGGTAACTGTTCAAGCTTATTTCCGAAGTTAGCGAGTGCTCCGGCCGTGGAACAGCCCCGGCACGAGACCGACGCGAGCGTGAAGAGCATCCTCCCGGCCCTGAAGACGTTCCCCGCCAACGACATCGCCATAATCGGCTGCCACTCGATGAATCTCAGCAGGCACTCCTGCGAGTACGACCTCCTGGTCGTCAGCCGCGACCCGATACCCGAGAAGTTCACCAAGGTCGCCGACGTCTACGCCCGGATAATTTTCAGGAGCGAGGGGGAGGTGCGGCAGCCGGACCCCGAGCTTGCTGTCACCCTCGCCTCCGCGGTCCCCCTGAGAGACTCGTCCCTCCTCTTGGCCACGGCGACTTCGGACTGCAAACGTAGTTTCAAGGCGAATTGCAAGAAGGCCGCCGAGATCCACCTCGCTTCCTCCCTCAAGTCTCTCGCCAGGGTTGACGAACTGCTCTCCCAGAAGGAGACGACCGAGGCTGACTTCTCTCTGCTCTCGGCCGCCCGAGACTTCGCCTGGGCAGACCTCCTCATGAGCGGCGTTGTACCATCCCCCAGCCACGTCCTGGGGCAGGTCAAGGCGCTGCCCAGGAAGAGGCCTTCGAGCTTCAAGGTGTGGGCGGATGCGTCCGGTCTCGAGCTGGCGTCCAGGGTCACGTGCGAGAACAGGCTGGAGGGTCTCTCGGTCGTCTATGACGTGCTCCGGACGAGCGGGATCAGCGTTGAGGCAGCAGCCCAGCTCGGCCGATATCGGGAGATAGAGGCCGTCGAGGTGATGGAGATGAAGGCCGCGGAGCTCCTCGGCTCGATGCAGTCGGGGGAGTGCTTCTCCTACCTCGGACAGGAGTCCGTCCAGAGCCTCTTCGACCTGTACGTCCTGCACGCCACGCGGCTCTCGAAGGAAAAGGACTACTCCAGGGTCATACGCGACCTAACGGTCGGCAATGACAGGCTCCTCTCCGAAGAGGTCGTGAAACTCCTCGGGTTGGTCAGGGGGCAGGAGGTCATCCGCAGCGCGACGCCGGGACTCAAGGCCGCGGTCTCGCTCCTGGCGAAGCGGATCTGACCCCAATCCGAGTCACGGAAGTCATCAGACAGAACGACTGCTGTGCTGGGGTTGAAATGTAGTTCTCGAATCTCAATATTGTTTTACGAGCGACAATATGCGAGCTGTCCTGCATACAGGAGAAACATTGACGGTCACGCGCTGCCGTGCAAATCATGTAATATTTGTAATATTATTCGGAGTATTCCTATATTACGATATCCATGCTTAAAGACAAGCGGTTTCTACTAATCCATGTGGAAAGATGAGCGAAAACCACTCCCAGCCCGAGACGAGCAAGGTGGTCTCGTGCAACTTCTGTAGCAAGTTGCTGGGCAAAGAGTACTACTTCCGCTGCCACATCTGCGGCGCCACCTACTGCTACATCCACATGACGAAACACTCGAGGGCGCACAAGCCTCCGATGCCTTACCCCTTCAGCGGCTAGGCGAACTACTTCCGCATTTCCTTTGCTGCTTCCCTGACGGAGGTTATGATGTTCTGGTAGCCCGTGCACCTGCAGAGATTGCCTGAGAGACCCAGCTTTATCTCGTCGTCGGTCGGGTCGGGGTTCTCCTTGAGCATCCAGTAGGCCTGCATTATCATCCCGGGGGTGCAGAACCCGCACTGGAGGCCGTGGTTGTCCCAGAAGGCCCGCTGGATGGGGTGGAGCGCCCCGCCGTGGGTGAGCCCCTCGATCGTCTCGACCCGGGCCCCGTCGGCCTGGACCGCAAGCGCTGTGCAGGACTTTATCGACTTGCCGTTGAGGAGCACCGTGCATGCGCCGCAGTTGGACGTCTCGCAGCCCACGTGGGTCCCCGTCAGCCCCGCCACGTCGCGTATGAAGTGGACGAGGAGGAGCCTGGGCTCGACCGCCCTCCGATAGTCGACCCCGTTGATGTTGACCGTGATCGTCCGGACCCCCGAGTCGGCCTTCTTTGACTTGGAGGCTCTGGCCATCAGCGCGCGCCTCCCTTGGCACGACCCAGGGCTAGCTGCAGGCCCCGTCTGGTGTAGACCTTTGCCATCTCTCTCTTGTAATCAGCCGACCCCCTGAGCGGGTCTGAGCTGGGCTGTGAGTCCTCGGACGCCGCCATCGCGGCTTCTTCCATGACCCTGGCAGTCAGGGGCTTGCCGACGAGTGCCGCCTCGGCCTTGGTCGCCCTCAGGTTCTTGTTCCCGAGCGCCGTCAGGCCAATCCCGGCATAGATGCAGGCGCCGCTCCTGTCGATCGTCACCTGGGCTCCCACAGCGACGGTCGCGAAGTCACCCGTTCGCCGCTCGAGCTTGACGTAGGCCCCGCCGCTTCCCGGCGGAGGGATCGGGATGCTGATCTCGGTGAGGAGTTCGGTCGGGCCGAGGGCCGAGGTGAAAGTGTCAACCAGAAAGTCGTCTATCTTCATCCTCCGCTCCTTCGAGGGACCCCTGATCCGCACGGACCCCCTGAGCGCTAGGACAGCGGCGCCCCAGTCGCCGCTCGGGTCGCAATGGGAAAGGGAGCCGCCCATCGTCCCCATGTTCCGGACCTGCGGGTCGCCGAGCGACGCCGCGCACTCGGCGAGGAGGAAGGCCTTGTCCTTGATCAGTCTCGAGCTCTCGATGGCGTGATGCCTCGTCCGGGCCCCTATCAGTAGATTGCCGGCCTGCGACTTGATGTACTCCATCCCGGGTATCCTGTTGATGTCGACGATGTACGCGGGCGAGCCGAGCCTGAGCTTCATCACGGGCAGTAGGCTCATCCCGCCTGAGAGGATCTTTGCGTCCGAGCCGTACTTCTTGAGGAGCGCCGTCGCGTCTCGGACGGACTTGGGGGCGAAATACTCGAACTTGCGAGGAACCATGTCGCGTGGGCCGGCGATGGTGATTTTGTAGATAAAGGTTCTGTTCAGAGAAGACTAGGTTGCGGTCGGTCCGGGGCTTTTTGGGGCGGCCGCCACTATCTTGTGGGGACGGTGCTTCCCG
>JBEKFK010000211.1:0-3343 GCA_050013375.1 Nitrososphaerales archaeon
CCGGACGCTGAAGGAGGTCGCGAGGGCTGCCGGGATCGAGAAGGGCGCTGCGGCCAAGTACTTCAGGCTCATTCTGAAGGACGTCGAGAAGGACTACGTCCCGCCTCCCTCGGTGGAGAATCACATCTCCAAGCTCGTGAACATCGCCAAGATCGACCCGCGGGTCGAGCACCTCGCGCTGTACCTCTCCCGGTCAACGAACGACTCGAAGATCTCGAGCGGGAAGGCGCCGGCCGGTCTCGCCGCCGCCTATGTCTACATGTCCTGCGTGATGCGAGGCGAGCATCTGCCTCAGAGGGAGATAGCCGAGTTCGCAGAGGTGACCGAGGTGACCGTCAGGAACCGCTGCCGGGAGCTACTCGATAACTACATAATCAGGCAAAAAATGGGGCCGGCAGAATAATGGAAAAGAAGAAGACCGCGAAGCAGCCGAAGGTCGAAAAGCCGGCGAAGGTTGAGAAGGAGGCTGCGCCAAAGGCGCCTCGCAACACCGGCCTGACCGAGAAGACCGAGGAGGAGCTCGTGGACCTGACGTCGAGGGTCTACAAGCTCGTCGTCGAGAGGGGCAAGGACGGCGTCCTCCAGAGCGAGATCTGGAAGGAGCTGGGCCTTACGAGCAGGGACGGGTCCAGACTGGCGATAAGGCTCGAGAAGAGGGGAATGATCAAGCGGGTGAAGGTCTTGGACGACGGGCGATGGACGTACAAGCTCACTCCCCTGCGTCTCCCTGCGAACATCTCCTCGATGGAGTCCGCCCCGTGCATCGTCTGCCCTGTGGAGGGCAAGTGCTCGGTGACGACCGAGGTGAACCCTTTCACATGCCCGCTGATAGGCCCGTGGGTCGTAAAGGAGCACCGCGACTCGCTGATGATGGTCTCCGTCGCCCAGGTCGCGTAGCCGATCTTGAAGCTTGACGAAGCCCGCAGGGACTACTACCGCAAGCGGGCGAGGGAGGAGGGCTACGAGAGCCGCGCCGCCTACAAGCTCCTCGAGGCGATCAAGAAGTACAGGCTGATCAAGCCGGGAGACCGGGTGATCGACCTAGGGGCCGCGCCCGGCGGGTGGCTGCAGGTCGCATCGAAGGCCGTGGGCTCAACCGGGATCGTTGTGGGCGTCGACCTCTCGCCGATACACCTCGAGATGGAGAACACCCACACCCTGAAGATGGACATCACCGATCCGAAGCTCTCCGAGACCGTGAAGGAGCTGATCAAGCGCCCGGCGGACGTCCTCCTCTCAGACCTCTCGCCCAAGATCTCCGGTGCGTGGGACCTCGACCAGTACCGGCAGATCGACCTCACGATCACATCGATCACCATAGGCGACACGCTCCTGAGGGCCGGCGGGAACGCGATGTTCAAGTGCTTCCAGGGTGAGCGGTTCTCCGAGGCCGAGAAGGAGGCGCGGAAGCGCTACAACTTCGTGGCCATCATGAAGCCCCACGCCAGCAGGAACGCGAGCTCGGAGATGTACCTGCTCTGCCTAGGCCGACGTCCTTGACACCGTCTTCAGGGCCTCTACGAACTCCTCGTACCTTGCGTCTGTCTTGATCCCGTTCTCCTCGAACGGCTGCCTCAGCGCCGTGAACCCGGCTGCGGTGAGGACGTCCAGCGCGCTCCGCACGGGGACCGAGGGGATCTTCAGGCGGGAGCAGACCCGCTCGGGGGAGTAGCTGAACGGCGGGAATCGGTCGAGACCCCGGAGGGGGGCCAGAGTCTCCTCTGCCTCCTTCCATCCTTTCCCTTCCGCGTAGCCGAGAGCGCCCGCCACTACCTCTTCGTCCACGACCTTGCCCGTCCAGAGCGGGCCGGAGGAACGGACCCTGGTGCCGCAGCTCTTGCAACGGTCGAGCGGTGCCGGTCCCCAGTCCCTGGCATTGCACCCGTTGCACTGGGTCACGAAGCCGAGCGCTCTGACCGAGTTCTCGGCCTTCGTGGCGCCCTTCCTGACCCTGAAGAAGACGCGAAGGTAGTGGAGCGTGCTGTGGGCCGCTATCGGTTCGATGCCGACGTCGTTTATCCCGCCGATTCGGGCGGCGAAGCCGAGAAGAATCCGCAGACCGGTCTCGTGGACGAACTCGGACCTTACCGCGAGCGCGCCGTACCTCCTGTAGGAGACGTCCGGGTAGACACCGCAGAGGACCGCGGCGTCTGTGGCCGTCATCGAGACGACACCCCCGTCCGAGGCGGCCACGGTCGCGGCCTGGACGAATGGAGCGGGTGAACCGAACGGGTCGATGTCTATGGCGTCGAACTTCTCCTGCCTCTCGAACCGCGAGGCGAGGTACCGGTTGGCCTCCTCGTGGACGACCGTGCACCTCGAGACCAGGCGGTTCCTCCTGGTGTTCCTCCTGGCGACGGCGAGCGACGGCGTGCTGAAGTCGGCGAGGGTGACATGCGTCCTCGACCCGGCCTCCTTTGCGACTCGGAGGCCGCGTGCCCCCGTCCCCGCGAGAACGTCGAGGAATGTCTTCGGCCCCGTCGCGACCGCGACGGCCACAGAGATGTCCCTGTTCGTCCTGGCTGCAGGGTTGTAGAAGACCGGATGAGTGTCGGGAGGTCCCCCTCCAAGGCTCTGCGAAGGGACGTACAGCTCGGTCTCTCCCTCGCAGATGAGCGCAAGCTTCAGGGGCACGTGCGACGGGCAAGTCGTGAAGCATTTAAGCCGAGCAGATTCGACGCCCCCTGTGTTGTCGTCCCCAGTCCGCGCATGGCTCCTTACCGGTCCCCCCGGGATAGGCAAATCCGCCGTCGTCTCGAGGGTGATCTACCTCGTCCGTTCGCAGGGGTATGGGGTCGGTGGGTGCCTCACAAAGGAGCGACGGAAGGGAAGGGAACGCACGGGGTTCATGATCGAAGATCTCATGAGCGGCATGGAGGGACCCCTCGCGTCATCCGAGGGCACTCTCGGTCCGAAGGTGGGGAGATACAGGGTCAATCTCAAGGGGCTGGTCGAGGTCGGCGCGGCCGCTCTGCTGCAGGCCGCAAAGTCGGCGGACCTCATAGTGATCGACGAGGTGGGCCCGATGGAGCTCACGAGCCCGGAGTTCAAACGGGCCGCCGAAGCCTGCTTCAAGTCGGGCAAGCCGATTCTCGCCGTGGTGCACGACAAGATCAAGGACCCGCTCATCGAGGAGATCAGGGCGCTCAAGGACAAGGAGATGGTCGAGGTCACCCTCCACAACAGGGAAGGCCTCCCGGCGTCGCTCTCGAACCAGATTCTGGCGATCCTCCCCCCGCAGTCCGGCTAGCAGGGGAAGGGAGCGAATGATCGTCTCAACCGGTTCGGTTGGGGGAATCGACGAAGCCGGGAGAGGTTCTATTCTGGGTCCCTTGGTCGTCGC
>JBEKFK010000212.1:0-3816 GCA_050013375.1 Nitrososphaerales archaeon
CATCCACCTGGACGCCACTGAAAGCCAGTTTCGACTAGGGCTTCTGCTGCGAGCCCAACAGGGCCCTTCATGCGCGTACGCTTGGCTCGTGGCACACGCTGAATCAGGGGACGCAAGTCTGGACGTCTCTGTATCATCCGAACAAGAGACATCAGCCGGCGATAGGGTAGGGCTTGAACGGGGTCGACCAAGTGGCCCTTCGTCAGGACCGTGAGCACCACTTCACGACAGCGGTTACGTCGGTCCGAGCGCCACAGCGCCTGTAGTGAGGCAGCCTGCATCGCCATCACGTGTTGCTCTGACCAGTGGGCGACCTCCACACCGTAGAAAGCTTGAGCGCATGGCTGGGCTGCAAGCATGCGAGCACGCACCTGAAAAGGTAGGGGGAGGGCTGCAATACGTTTGGCTGCCGCAATGGCGAAGTCTAAACGCTGCTGAATCAGAGGATCCCCCGCACGTGTCGTTCCAGAGCGGAAGAGGGAGAGGGAAGCACCGAGGCACTTCAAGAAGCTGCGTGGCTGGAGGGGATTCCCATCTAGCAGAAGTGGCGAGGAATGTTGTTGTTCCGCCACCTCAAAGTAGTCACTCTTCGTGACATTGAGGAGCTGGTTGGTCAGGTGGCAGTAGTCCCCAGTCACGACTACGGCAGTCTCCACCTCCGCACGGGGCCCTAGCACCCCCGTGTCGTCCGCGTACCCGAGCGGCTCCACGTGAGCTTCTGCCTCCACCGCCTTCGCCCACACGGACACGAGGAGGTTGAGGAGGAGGACGCTAAGAGGGCACCCCTGAAGGATGCCGTTCGTGGCCTTGAACGACTCTCCAACACCACCTGGAACGCGAAAGCGCCGTTCCATGCCCTGGTACATAGCTCGCAATGGAAGTAGGACCCGCGAGGGTAGTCCTGTAGCTTCCGCTAGTCGCAGCATGATGGTGTGGGGCAGGCGATCGAAACATTTAGCGTAGTCGAGCCATAACCCACACAAGTGCTCCTCGTGCTGGACAGCTAGCTCGATCCGCAAGGCCAGGTGCCAGTACACGTCCATGGTACCGTGCCTAGGGCGAAAGCCATGTTGGCCTGGATGTAGCCATCCCTCCTGCCAGGTCAGTAAGTGCTTCAGCCTCGTTGTGGCCCACAATCGGTACACCACACTGGTGACGGAGATGGGGCGGAGCTGAAGCGGGTCAGTCCCGACCCCCTTGGGAATAAGGGTGATGAGGGACTGCAGCAGCGCGGGCGGCCAAGTTCCCGTCGTCTCCACCATGTTCAGCACATCCGCCAGACGAGCTAGGAGGGTGTCAGGTAGAGCGCGTAATTCGGCTACCCGCCACATGTCGGGGCCAGGCGCAGACCAGACGCGTTGCAGATTGAGGGTTTCTCGGAGATCAGCGGCAGTCAGCGCGGTTAGATCCACAGGCACTCGGCGGAAGTAGGAGTGAAAGCGTGAGGAGAAAGCCTCCCAACCAGGCTCCTGCAGCTGCTCGTACATGCGAAGGATGGGCATCCAAGCGTCGCGTAAGAGTTGATCCATCTCCACTGGTGCTGCTGTGCACGTTCCGTCAGGCCTGCTAAGCAGCGCAAAGGGGATGCGGCGTACACCACCTGTGTAGCGGTAGAGCTGACGTTGCTTCAGCATCCAAGCATCTTGCACCCAGCTGGCCCAGGACTGAGTTCGAGAGTGTCGTTCCCGGTCCGCCTGAGCTATCTGTAAGACATCTGTAAGGAGGAGGAGGGTACTGACGAAGGAGGTGCACCCAAGGAAGGCGTTGGTCAAGAAGGTGCAGGGCCGTGTCCTTGACGGAATCCCACAGCTGTGTGAGGGCGTAAGGAAGTACTGCGAGGGAGGGTGCCGTCAGCTGCCATCGAAGGAGAGTTTCTAGACGCCGCTGTAGCTTCATCAGGCGAAGCAGGGGAGTAGAGAGTGCCCCAGGAAGCTGCTGACGTTGAGGTGCACTGAGCGTGGTCCAGCAAGGAGGATGAAGTGGGCCACGGCCACAGTACCCACGAGAGGCGTGAGTGAGGTTCACTGAGGTCCGCTGGAGCAGATACGCTTCGGCGACTGCACAGAAGATGAGCCAGAGTGCCGCGGGATCTTGTGCAGCACCGTGCCATTGTGAATCCCAGGATCCCCAAACATCGGCAAGAAGGCGGATGTCATCCTCAGTGGAGATGGGGGCGCAGCTCGCAATGGGAAAGGCTCGGGGTGCCCACGGAGTACGCACACGCCCGGAGTATACCTGTGTCGTGAACTCGGCACATAAGGGACAGTGGGTAGGGAAGCCTGAGTCAAGCCATACGGTGAAATCGGCCAACGCAGGCAGGAAGGAGCGGTTGAGCACCATGTGGTCAATTCGTGTTGACCGGGCGTGAAGGCTGGCTGTACAAGTGGGAGTGGGATCTACTCCATGGGCAGAGGCCCAAATCTCCGCAGCGTTGAACCAGCGGCCGGAGGCGTACGCGGTAGAAAGGGTCAATGAGGCTTCACTGGTGATGTTGAGGTCCCCCGCCACCATCACAGGTACGTCCCCCAAGGCACTCGCTTCCGCAAAGACGGTGGATAGGAGGTCGTCGTTCTTGCGATCACCCTTAGCGTCCTCACGGGGATACCCATATACGGAGATGAGGTGCGCAAATACGCGGCCGTCACCAATCGCCATCATCACGTGGCACCAACGACCAAGCTCCCAGAGGTGTTTGGCAGCAGCACTTTGAGGCATAACCAGCTGCGCAGGGATGCCTGTCTTCACCAGTATGGCGACCCCTCCAGGAACCGCATTCCACGCAGAGGGACGCCGTAGGCCCGCCACCAGAGGCTGGGGTTTGCCGTAGTAGGGGGTCCAACCATGCGCAAACATGTGGGCCCGAAGCGAGCGTTGAGCTACTTCCCCAAGCCGTGTCTCTTGTAGGAGGATGGCCGCAGCCGAGATGTCCAACACAGCATCGAGGTGCAATGGCAACGAAGTCACGTTAAGGGATACTAGCTGCAAAGAAGGCAGGGGGCCTGGGTTGTACTCCACATCCCCCACACGCCACGAGCAGGAGTCCTGAGGCAGCACGACGAGTTTCACCCCGAGCACCATGATGACGATTGCAGGGTTGTGGCGATCCCCAGAGCATCTGCCACGCTGGCTGCTTCAACCGGCCTGGCGCCATCTCGCCCACGAGGGTCTCCAGGACCACGACCACTGTCAGAGTCACCGAATCAAAAGGCAGCAGTAGGGAGGTGATACCGGCCGTCATAAGGCTCAAGAAGTCGGGGCCAGGGTTCTCCGCCACGTCGCCACAAGTGACAAGGGAGGCTCCCGGCCGGCGGTTTTCTTGTGGGCGGGTGACTTCGTGGGGCGTCCCAGCGGCGCACGACTGCTGCTACTACTGCTCTCTGCCTTGGGGGTCTCCGGCGTGGAGGGCGACGCGGGCAGTTGCCGCTGTCTTTTCGTTGTCGTCAGTGCCGCTTGGAGTTCCGCGCGGAACTCGGCCAAAGCGGTGGACATCGCTTGCTGCACCAGCGGTAGCACCATCGCCGTCACTGCAGCAGTCAGCTGGTCCTGCCAGCCAACACGCTCCGCCACCAGCTGGGAGCGCCACTCCTCCCGCTCTCGCTGAAACGTGGCACGCTCTTGAGCCAGCTGATCTCGCCATGCCTCGCTCTCGGTGAAGGGGGAGGCATGTTCCTCGGGCTGCATGAAGGCATCTGGCTCCGATGCAGCTGGTGTCGCGTCTCGCGAGTCCTGCACGAGGCGTTGTCGTCGTACTGGCTTGGCTCGTGTTGCCGTCGGCTGGTTGGTTTTCAAAGAATCCACGGCCTCGCGGGCGAACGT
>JBEKFK010000213.1:0-3292 GCA_050013375.1 Nitrososphaerales archaeon
GGCCAGTAGGCCATGTCCTCCCAGAGGAAGGCTGGTCCCTGGACCCAGTCGCGGCAGTTCACCAACTGCGGGGCGCTCATCCCCCGCGAGGCGATGTCGGCTATGTTCTCCACCGTGTTGACGAACACCCACTTGTCCGCCGGCAGCAGCTCCAAGATCTGCGTCGTCCTGTTGCCCACGAAGCTCGTCCACGAGGACGGACTCTTCCTGAGCCACTGAATCACACTACAGTTGTCCGTGTGGCAAAGAACGTCGCTAATCGGAATGCTTAAGGCCTTGGCGGTCTTGAACATCAGCTTCGCCAAGAGCAAGGCCCCGAGGAGCTCGAGCTTCGGGATGCTGATCGTGTTCAGAGGCGCCAGCTTGGACTTGGCCACGACCAGGGTGACCTGGACGCGGCCTTGGGCGTCGACAGACCGGGCATAGATCACAGCTGCTGCTGCGAGCGCGCTTGCGTCACAGAAGCCCTGAAGTGTCACACTGATCTTGTCCTGTATGTAAAGACGGCGATCAATTTCAAAGTTGGCGAGATATTTAAGATCCTGAATCCAGTCCAACCAGGGTCCTCTCAAGACGTCCGGTAAGGGCTGGTCCCAACCGAGTTGCAACCGGTGGGCACTCTGCATGAGGTTCTTGGCGATCAGGATCACCGGGGTCAAGTACCCGCAGGGGTCGAACATGCGGGATGCCCTGGAGGAGAGCGTCCTCATCGTCTCCACCTGAATCGGCTCCATCAGTTTCAATGCTCCTGAAAACTGGAACATGTCTGAAATGGGGCACCAGCGCAGGCCCAAGCACATTTGAAGTGCCTCCTGCGAGAGTGTCAGATCTTTCTCTGCTATTACGAAGGGTGCCGACTTGGCCCTATCTGCCTCTGGAATCGAGAGCAAGATTTGGCTGCTTGTCGCACACCATTTTGTTAAATGGAATCCCCCTAACTCCATCACTTCCTGCATTTCTTTGCGCAGCCTGATTGCACCCCGAATATTATTGTGGCCACAGAGGGTGTCGTCCACGAAGGTGGACGACCGCAAGGCGGTGGTCGCGGCGGGGAAGTCCACCGCATGACGATCCAAGTGATACATCACCGTCTGCAAAGCCCCATAGGGCGCGAAATTCAAACCAAAAGTCAGTACTTTTTTGCAACAGACTTGGGGAGGTTGCGTGGAGCCCGGGTTCCTCCACCAGAACCGGACCCACCGGCGATCCTCCGGGTGCAGGCGAATCTGATTGAACATCTTCGCCGTGTCCGCGGTCATCGGGTACTCAAAGGTCCTGTACCTGACCAGGATGTCCACCAAGTCCACCTGGAGCTTGGGACCGGCCAGGAGCGCGTCATTGAGAGAAACTCCATGCGCGTCCTTGGCAGCAGCATTAAAAACAATCCGGGGAACTGCGCCATTCGCCGTCTTAAAGACAGCGTGGTGTGGAAGAAAATAGGCTTCCCCGGCCTCGGGGTTTTCCCCTTGGACGACCTCAGCAAAGCCGAGGTCGAAGTACAGCTGCATTGCCTTGGAATAGGACTCAGCCCTCTCCTTGTTACGGAGCAGACCGCGTTCCAGGCTGCGGAATTGCGCAAGTGCTAGATCTGCATTATTTGAGGGTAGGGGTTTCTCAGAGTCGAACGGGAGTCTAATCTGATAATGACCATCAACAAAAGTGACATTGTCGTGAAAATGCTGCACCACGAATTTCTCCTTAGGGGAGAGGACGACCTCCTGGGAAGGAAGGACGCCCAGACTTTGCCAATCCCAGAACTGCTTCAGCTGAGCATAAAGCAGCTCATTGGTCACGTGGCCTGGCGTAGTGCAAGCTAACTCCTCACCATGTGCGACATGGTCCGTGTAGTTACAGGGAGTTACATTGAAAAGATGATTACATTGAACTCCCCCGGCGATAGCGACTCCGAGGCGACTTATCCAGAGCATAGTGCGAATCTCATAACCAGTGCTTACTACTTGGTCGATGAGTTCCGGGAGGAGGTCGTTCCCAAGGAGAAGATCCACGTCCGCGGCCTCCGTCCTGGGCAGGAGCTCGGTCGTCAGCTCCTGCTGCACCTCAGGGATGTCGTCCCACGAAAACGCCACCGGCGGCAACGCTCCACAGATGACAGGGAGTGTCCGTAACGTACATGGAAGAGAGAAAGAGGAGATCTTTGCAGAAAGCTTGCATTGCACCAACGTCAGACGCGTTCGTGAACACTTTCCTGCTATCCCCGAAAGAAGTCGGGTCCCTCCATCCACTGCCTCCACACCCAACCTCTCCGCGATCGACTCCTTCAGGAAGCTAGCCGAGGAGCCCGAGTCGAACACCGCGCGAACGTCCTTGACCACGTTCACGGTGCCGTCAGCGGTGGTGCCGCTGATGTTGCAGAGGAGAGAGGGGAGGAAGCCACCGCGAGGACCCACTGTTCCGCGCAGCGCGGAGGAGGAGATGGCAGATGGGAGGGCGATGTCGTCGTAGTACATGGCCACGTTGGCGTTGACCGCGGCCTCGTCCGCGATGTGGAGGGGGGTGGCGTGGGCCTTGCCGCAGCCCGCCACGCCGCAGACCTTCTGGGCGGGGCAGCCGGGGGACGAGTGGCCGTCCTGGAGGCACCTGACGCAGGTGGTTTGGGTCTTCCACCTGTTCCTGATCTTCTCCCAGCGCTCCAGCACCGGGATCCCTTTCAGGTTGGCGCAGCCGTGCGGGGAATGGCCGCGTTGACCGCACCAAATGCAAGCGCCCTCTAGCTTCGGGTCCGTCTTAACTGTGTTGGACCGGGGTGACCCATCCGAAGTCGGCCTCGTCTGGGAGGGGTTAGAGGACCCCTTGTTCCCGCCCCCGCTGGGCTTCGAACCCGCGGAGGTCCCTGGCGCCCCAGATTTCTTCTGATTGTTCTTGTTGTTGGAGGACTTGTTGGAGTTCTGCTGCCCGCGATTGACTCCAGGAGCAGCAAGTACGACGTCTGCGAGAAGCTCTTCTGCATTTTCAGCGATCAGGGCCTTGAGCTGCTTCATCTGCTTCAACTGCTTGGCCGACGTCCCGTCCCGGCCCGTGCCCATGGTGGGTCCGGATTGGTTCTTCTGCTGCTGAGTCTGCTGCTGCTGTTGCTGGGGCTTCTTCTGGCCTCCCTGGCCGCCCCCTCCACCCCCCTGGCCGCCATCCTGGCGATGATCCAGGCTGATCTGGAGTGCAAGAGCATCCGATTTGAGCCTCTCGTCGACGAAGGCCAACATCTGGAGGACGGTGAACGTCATGCGCATTGGCGGCAGTGGCTCTTCCAGAGGGGGTTCCTCCACAGGATTCTCCC
>JBEKFK010000214.1:0-3288 GCA_050013375.1 Nitrososphaerales archaeon
GTGGTTGATTGTACCAGAGACCTCGCTCTCTCCTACGAAGCGTTCCGAGCAACACAATCTACCGCCGCGCTTAATTAGAAGTTTTCACTTTTGGGTGTGGTACGCCTTGGCTAGTAAGAGGGACCGGTTGCTATTGGACAGAGAGCTGCCCCAGCAAGAGTCAAGAATCGGACTAGGGACGACTCCCGTAGACATCGACGAGGCGTCAACATTCACCCTCGAAGCTGAACTCGTCCGACTCTCAGGCCTTCTCAGAGAGAAGGCGGGCTCCAAGAGCGACCAAAAAACAACCAGCCACGAAATCAGGACGCGGATGAAACAGGCAGAGGAGGACAGGGATAAACTATCGGAGCGCGGAATGGTGGCCTTCAACTATCTTCGGACGCACAAACCCGCCTGGGACGAACCGAGATGAGCATCATCGACGATGCGCTGAACGCGAACCGCGACTACGCAAAGACGCACCCAAAGCTCCCGCAACGTCCGACTCCCAAAATCGTCGTTGTAACCTGCATGGATCCCCGCCTCTCTGACCTCCCAGCCATCCTAGGGCTGACGCACGCCGATATCGACGTCATCCGGACCGGCGGACCGGCGGTGACCGAAGACGTCATCGCGGAGCTCGTCGTTTCCAACCGTATCATCGGGACGAAGGAGATCATGATACTCAACCACACCGGCTGCGGCTTCACGACGTTCACAGACGATGGGCTTAGCACGAGGCTCGCTGCCGAGACCGGCGATTCGTCTCCTGCTCCGATGAGCTTCTTCGCCTACAGAGATCCCTTTCAGCACACCCGCGAACAGATCAAGAAGGTCAGGTCGCATCCCTGGATTGCGAAGGATGTCCCTGTGCGGGGTTTTGTGTTCGACATGGAGACAGGTCTCTTGGGCGAAGTCAAAGCATGACGAAACAAACTGCCGCATAGAAGGAAGACCTCCTGTCGGAGGGTTGAGCGATGGAACTTAAAAGATGCTGAACAACCATCCAGTTTCACACCTTGGCCATCCTTGATTCTCTGTATTCCAGTTTCGTCGGCGACTTCGGCTATGTAATCACATTGCTCATCGCACTGATTGTTGTCTTGATCGAACACAAACTAAGAGCCAGAAGTGCTTTCAATGACGCGTTCGACGCCATAAGATCGGAGGCGGTAATCAACAAGAGTGTCGCCGCCGGCATTCTCGCCCTGGCCGCCCAAGAGCTCGTCGGGACCACGCTGGATGATGACTATCCGAGGTTCAGGACTACCGCCTTCGACGCTTTTCAGAATGGAGGCTTTCTTCTTCGAGTGAACAAGGAATTTTCGGATAAGGTTGTGGACGCGTACTTTCTGATGTCGAAGGTCGACTCTTACTCAAGACGACGGGAGGAACTTGACTTGGGCCTTGCCTCCGCCACGATCAACCCCGGCGCGGGAAAGCCAGCGGGCTCTGCCACCAGGGATCGGATAATCAAGTATGAGGCTTCCATCGTGAAAGACCTTGAACCCAAAATCGAAGCGATCGCGACGTTCCCAAAGAAGAAAGCCCTGAAGAAGGAGAAAAGACGTTCTAGATAGCTCTGCTCTGTCCGTAGGCCGGCCGTTCCCAGCCGCAACCTTGTTGTTGGCCTCTCTTCAAGGCTGGTTCCATCTCACAGCACCGACTCGTCATCGTCCGGGCGCTCAAAGCCGGTCAACGTCAAGAACGGCCTTTGCAAAGTCCCGTGGGGCTTCCTGGGGCAGGTTGTGTCCAACGCCACCCGCGATGGTCCTCTGCTGATACCTGCCGGAGAATCTGCGAGGGTAGGAGCTGGGGTCCGGGTGTGGCGCGCCATTGGCGTCGCCTTCAAGGGTGATGGTGGGCGTGGCGACGGTCGTGGCTCGTCTGGCAGGGCTTCATATCATCTCGACTCCCGGCAGGTTCCTGAAGTGCTGGTCCCCCGTGACCACCGCTATCTTCCGCTGCAGGCCGGTCGCGTACACTATCGCGTCGACCGTGTGCAGGCCCCGCCTCTGTCTTTCGTCTGCGGCCTGGAGCGCGATCTCCTGAGACAGGGGCACGATGAAGCTTCTCTCCGTGATGAAGTTCAGGCTCGGCGCGGGGTCCCTCTGATCTCTCAGATACCTCGACTTCACCTCGGTCAGGCAGATGGAAGGGGTGTAGAGAGGCTCGCCGCCGTCGACGTAGGACTTCACCGCGGCGCCCCTGTCCGAGCCCTTCAGATACTCGATCCAGGCGAAGGAGTCAAAGACCTTCATGGGGTTCCTTCTCGTCCCTGAGGTCGGTCACGGTCAGCCAGGGGTCTGCTCCGAACATGCTCTTCTTCGGGGTCGAGAACTGCTTCGTCAGGACCTCGTTTATGGTCTTCGAGATCTTCCGTCTGCCGTATCTCTTCACAATCTGCTCGTAAATCTCGTCTTTGAGGAGGATCGTGGTCTTTACCGGCATCATTTCACCGTAGATGTAATACATCGATGTCTTATTTAAGGCCTGCTGGTCCCGGCTGCGCGCCGGTCGTCTTCCAGATCAGGCAGGGCACGCTGCCCCGGCCTCCTCTTCCGGTACCTGGCCAGCGCCGCCCTGAGCACGTCCTCGACGTCCACGCCCATCTCGTTTGCCATGCAGAGCAGCGAGAAGAGGGAGTCGCCGAGCTCCGCCACCGTCTTGTCGCTTGCTCTTGCAATCGGCCTCTTCCCGTACTCTGTGTCGCGGAGGACCTCCTGGGCGAGCTCGCCGGTCTCCGCGCAGAGGTCGAGGGCCCGGTACGGCAGCGAGAGGTTCGTGAAGACATCCCTGTAGTTCGGACAAAGGCGTATAACAAGGCCGGAGGCCGGCGAGATTCGACCGCTATGAAGCGAAGGGCGAACTTGGTTCTGAGCGTGGCCGGGGTGCTCGTAGTCCTGGGGCTCTTCCTGCTCCCGATGGTGCCCATCTCGGTCGCTTGGCCGGTCGTCTCGAGCTGCCACACTCCTACCGGGTCGATCAGTTGTGCGGCGTACTATCCCATCAGAGAAGGGTCCGTCTCGGCTTCGGTGATGTACGCATACTTTGGTGTAGGTGGGGTCCAGATTCCGATCGTAAGCGGGCACGCGTACTGCCTGATGTACGGCAACCCTGGCACCATGTGCGGCTTCGCCATGACGCAGATGGGCTACGGCCCCCAAGGATGACTCGCGACCCACGATAGACTTCCGAGTTGCCCAAGGTTAGGTGCCTAAAATGACCCATTTTGGTATCTAAGAGGCCCGGAAGGAGCGAAGAAGCAAGAATGAAGAGAGCAGAATCAAGGCGACAAGCGCGATA
>JBEKFK010000215.1:0-3244 GCA_050013375.1 Nitrososphaerales archaeon
GACCTCGGCTACCTCGGGAGGGGCTTGCTCGCGGGTTATCTCCCCTCGGCGCAATCGACTGATAGGGCTGTTCACTTTCCATGTGCTGAAAACCGCGTCAGCGCGCTGGAGGACTTCACGCGCCTGGACAACCTGGAGAGAGACATCGTCGCTCGGCCCATCGCCTTCGGAGTAAATGTCGATCGTGACTACGGTGCCCATGACGCGTTCGAGATGATGAAGAATGGGCCGACTGTCCCTCTTCCCTGCACTCACGGAAACGGACGTCACGAGAGACCGAGTTTCCCGAGCGCGGACTGAAGTGATTGCTCAAAACCAGCGCTCGTATAGCTCGCGCCTGACACACCTTGAATATTGGCATTCTGAGCCTGGAGGGCCTGCTGCTCGAGGATCGGGATCGACTGCTGGTCGATGGACTGTGAGCGAAAGTTCCCACCGTCGTTGAGCGAGGCGATGCTGACCTTCGAGATCCTATTACCAGAAGCCGTGATCGACACCGACAGTACTCCGTAGTGATAGTCCACGGCTGCGCCGGTAGCACGTCGGGTTGCCGAGGGGATGGTCGTCGGCGTGCTGGTCGCCGGGACGGTAGGCGTGCTCGTCTTCGACCCTGACTTGGGCGGAGAGCTTGCGCCGCTCGAACTACTTGCCGCGGCAGGCGTGGTTGTCGAGCCCTGGGTCGCGGAGGCTCCGGATTGAGAACCAAGCGTAAGGGGTGCGGGCTTTGTATGGAAGGTCAGCACGCCGACGAGTCCCACGACGGTCGCACCGACCACAATCGGCACACGTCTCACTTAATTTGATCCCTTCTTCGTTCGTTTGTTGAGTGACCTAGAATTCGAATACTTCTTCGTGAATCCGATCACCTTGTACTCCTAGCTTCAGCGCTGCGGCGACTATGTTCCGGCTGAAGCCTCCCGGGCCACAGATATACACATCGCCCTTGGCGAGGTCGGGCACAAGTCGTCTCAACGTCCTCGCGTCGAGAGGGACCTCACGGCGGGAACCAATGACCTCATGGAAATGACCGCCACGCTGTGCGACGAGAGCAGCGACTTCGTCACGATGCACAATGTCCGCTGGGGTGGACGCACGGACTATGACTGACACGTCGACCGATGCGGGCAGGTCCTCCAGAAGGGCGCGCAGCGGGGTGATGCCCACTCCAGCGCCGATAAGTGTGACTCGGTCGGTTCTGCGCGCGTGATGGGTAAATGCGCCGTAGGGCCCCTCAATCGCAACGCGGGTCCCGGGCTTCAGGCCGGCGATAGCGCGACTCTGGTCACCGATCCCCTTGATCGTCACTCGGAGATAGGGCGGTTGCGGGAGCGCAGAGAGCGAGTAGGGGTGCGCATGCCACCAGAGCTCTTTCGTGAGAAACCGCCACTTGAAGAACTGACCACCCGAGACGGCGAGACGATCGAGACGACGGCCTGAACAGATGACCGAGTACACGCCCGGCGCCTCTTCGCTGACCGCGGCAATCCGTAGCTGGTGGCGGAGGCTCCGGACGATCGGCTGCGCGACCCGAAAGAGGATGACCACCCCAGCGGTCAAGACCCAGATGGCGATCCACACTGCCTTGGTAAGGGGGTGGCCTATGAACGAGCCCCCTGTCGTGATCTGGTGGGCGAAAGCGAGAGCGAGGGCGAGGTAGGTGTACAGGTGGACAAACCACCAAGTCTCGTACTTGAGATGGCGACGCGCGATCTTGACTGACGTGATTCCGGCCATCACCAGGAGGCAGAAGCCAACGGCTGCGGCGAGGAGGTCGGGGTAAGAGCTGAGGAACACCCAGAGCTGGCGGAGCGCTCCGGCCTTCGCCAGTTGGGCATAGCCGAGGGTGATGAGCACGACATGGGCCGTGATCAGACCCAACGGCCACGGACCGATGCGCCGGTGCCAACGGACGAGTCGGTCCTGGCCGACAGCGCGTTCCAGCCAGGGCAGTCGGCCGATGAGCACAACCATCACCAACATCAGGTACGCCCCGGTGAAGCCAGCCAGGCGTCCCCCGGCGATGAGCCAACCACCCGGGGCGGCGAGCGAACCGCGTGTCTCGCCGGTGATGACGAGACCGAGTGTGACCCCAAGACCGAGACCAGCGAGGGCTGCCAGGGCATCGGCAACCCGACGCCGGGGTGGGTGGCCGGGCCGCGACCGAGGCACCACTACGTTGTGTACTACGGCCTCCTCGCCAGTGGGAACGACCTGGGTGACGCCCGTCATGTGGCAATTCTCAACGACCGGTATGTGGGCGACCATTGCATTGGCTGTGAGCTCACTGTTAGCGCTCCGGTGCCTGCGGTCATGACAGTTAGGCTACGGGTTGGACCTTACGGCCCGATGAAGTCGACACCCCCGTCCGTAGCACGTCATCCCGTGCCCCTCCACGACCTGTAAGCACCCGCCGAACATCAGGCACGAGGTGTAGAGATGGCCCGTAACGGCGAAATCGGGTCATTTGGTTCCCGTAACGCCAGAAGGGCTCTTTACGCGGGATCTCAGCTCGGCGGGAGGTCGACCGTCTTCATGGTCCCTTCATGTTTGAGGATCATGATCGAGAAATGGCAATCGGGTGCGACGTCACGCACTGTGGCTGGACCGTCACCGGTCGACTGATGTGACCCGTGAACATCAGCCACCTTATTGAGGTCTATGGCTACTTGGCGGTATTCATTCTCGTTGGCGCGGAAAGTCTGGGGATCCCCGTCCCAGGCGAGACTGCACTAATTCTGGCAGGCGCCTACGCCGGGCACACTCATCGCCTTTCGTCCTGGGTGGTATTCGCCGTGGCGGCGGCAGGGGCGATCATTGGTGACAACATCGGTTATTGGATCGGGCACCGATTCGGCTATTCCCTGGCGCGCCGGTATGGACGCCACGTCTGGATCAATGAGCGGAAACTTAAGATCGCTCGGTATCTGTTCGACGCCCACGGCCAGAAGGTTGTGTTCTTCGGAAGATTTGTTTCAATCCTTCGTACCTATGCCGCCTTTCTTGCCGGCTCGAGCCGCATGCGATGGAGCAAGTTCCTGCCCGCGAACGCCGCGGGTGGGATCGTCTGGGCAGGGGTATACACCTTTGCCGCCTATCTGGCCGGTAATGCCATTACCCACCTTTCGGGGATCATCGCTCTCGTCATTGGCGGAGTGGCGCTCTTCGGAGTCGCAACCGTCCTCATTGTGGTCGGTCGTCAGACGAACCGTCTGGGCCCTGCAGCCGAAGCCGCCTACCCGGGACC
>JBEKFK010000216.1:0-3239 GCA_050013375.1 Nitrososphaerales archaeon
CCTGCACCTGCGAACTCGAGCGCGAACCTCTTGGTCAGCAGCAGCACCGCGGCCTTGGTGAGCGCGTAGCCCGTCGTCCCCTTGTAGGCAGTACCCAGCGCCGCGTTGCTCGCGACGTTCACGACCTTCCCATACCCTCGCTCGACCATGTGCCTGCCGACCTCCCTCGTGCAGTAGATCACGCCCTTCACGTTCACGCCCAGCATGGCGTCGATGTCCTCGGTCCTGAGGCTGAACAGGTCGCCCTGCCTGAGGATCCCGGCGTTGTTCACCAGGATGTCGACCCTCCCGAACCTCCTGACCGCTGCCTCGACCATCGCAACGACCTCGCCCTCCGCGGCGACGTTCGCCTTGAGCGCGACCGCTTCGCCGCCGGACGCAATTATCTCTCCGACCACCTTCGCAGCTTCATCGGCCCTTTCTGCGTAGTTGACGCAGACCTTGGCCCCCTCCTCGGCGAAGAGGAGCGCCGTGGACCGCCCTATCCCTCTCGAACCTCCTGTGATCAGCGCGACCTTGCCTTCGAGTCTCCCTGGCATCTCGCGAACGTAGGGCCTGACGGTTCTTAAACGGTTCCCAACAGTTCGGGGCGCTCCGCCTCGCGAGCGCTTACATCCCTGGACCGTACGGACCCTGGTGCCCCGTTGGTCTCCAGAACGGATTCTCGGACTCTGTTCCTCCTCTTCATGCCCATCGTCATCGCAGAGTTCCTCACGGGCTCGACCCCGCTCCCCTCCCTCCTCAGCCCCCTGACGCTCCCCACCCTCCTCGGCCTCTACGGCGCGGGGGCGCTCCTTGTCCGTGAGCTCACGGTCAAGTGGCGGAAGGGATGGCCCACGGTCTTCGCCCTGGGCTGCGCCTACGGGATTGTCGAGGAGGGGCTCGACGTCAAGAGCTGGTTCAACCCCCACTGGGCCGGCATCGGGATACTCGGAACCTACGGGCGGCTCTTCGGCGTGAACTGGGTCTGGGCGACCGAGCTCACGATCTTCCACTCGGTCTTCAGCATCACCATCCCGGTGGCGCTCGCTGGCCTGCTGTACCCCGAGTCGTCCGGAGAGCGCTGGCTCCCGGGGAGGAAGCTACCTCTGGTGGCGGGCCTCTTCGTGCTCGACGTTCTCTTCGGGTTCACGTTCACCCCTTACACTCCCCCGGCCATCCAGTATCTACTCGCGCTCGGGATCGCCGTGGTCCTGGTCGTGGTCGCGCGGCGGCTCCCTCCGTCTCTCTCTACAGCGGATGGCCCGAGCCGCCTCGGGGGCCGGACGCTCTTTGCGGTCGGACTCGCCTCGACGACCTCCTTCTTCTTGATCTTCTGGGTCGTCCCTAACCTCCCCGTCCCGCCCACGGTCGACGTCCTCCTCGCCGCGGCACTCTGCCTTTCGCTGGGCCTCTTTCTGAGAGGGAATCGCCTGTCGGGGGGCCAGGCTTTCTCGCTGATCTGCGGCGCGCTCGGCTTCCTTATCGCGATCTCAATTCTCTCGCTGACCTTCCTCCAGGGCCCCCCGTTCGTGGGCGCCGCGCTGGCCCTCTACCTGGTCTCCGTCCGACGGCGAGCCGGTGGGGCGTCCCTGCCCGCGCCGGGCGCGAAACAGCCCGGCAACGTTCAATTACGCTAGAACTGCAAGGGCCGGTCTTGGCGCCTGCGAAGCTCGTCGCCCCATACATCCTCATCACCGCCTTCCAGTACTTCCTCGCGAAGGACGCGCTGGGCCGCACCTCCCCCTTCGTCTTCGGGGCCATGACGACGCTCCTTACCTGCGCGGCGTTCTTCACGATGAGCAGGGGGTTCAAGCTCATCCTGAACAGACAGACGCTAGTCTTCTCGGTGATCTACTGGATGAGCGGAGCGACCTGGCTTCTCGGCCTGGACTACATCTCTCCACCGCAGTCGGCGATCATCTCCTTCACGATGCCCCTCTTCGTGATCCCGCTGGCGGTCTGGGTCCTCAACGAGCGAGGCACCAAGGTCGAGATCTACGGCGCGGTCGTCGGCTTCGCGGGGATCGTGCTCTTCAACATCCCGCTCCTCTCGGGGACCTCGACCGACCTCGGGATCGCGCTCACCCTCGTGGATGCTTTCTGCTGGGCCCTCTTCTCGGTCCTGATGAGGAAGCTCAGGAGCCAGGACGCCGTCCAGACGCTGGCTACCGCGTCGTTCGTCAGCTTCCTTCTCTACGGGGCGTTCTCGTTCCTCGACTTCAGCCTTATGCCCTCGGTGGACCTCGCGGTCGACGTCACGTTCCTCGGGCTCGTATCGGGAGCGCTCAACTTCTACATCTGGATGGCCCTAATCAAGGTGGAGAAGGTCGGCAGGCTCACGACCCTGATCTTCCTGGCGCCGATAATCACCCTCGCCTACTCGGTCGCCACGACCGGCGTGGTCCCGAGCTACGTCACCCTGGCGGGGGTGGCCCTCATCTTCGTCGGCATCTACTCGGCGAACATCATCGCAGCGGGTTCGTCCGGGCCTCCTGTCGCTCCCGCTGCGGAACGCGGTTCATAAGTAGGCCTTGTCGGGAGCCGCCGCAGAAGCGAACGTGTCGAAGTTCGACGTCCTCGTAATCGGTGCCGGCATCCTCGGGGTCTCCTCTGCCTATCACATCAAGAAGAACAGCCCTGAAAAAAGGGTCCTCCTCATCGACCGCTTCGGCGACGCGGGCCAGGCGAACACGGGGCGGAGCAACGCGATGTTCAGGAACACCTTCAGCTCGGTGGACAACCAGGACCTGGCAAACGCCTCGATAGACTACTACGTCCACGTCCAGGATGAGCTCGGCGTCGACGTCGGCGTCGACCTCGTCGGCTATCTCTGGCTCATGACCGAGGGCCAGCTCTCCGCGGCCCAGCCTCACCTGAAGAAGATGGCAGACAACAGGGTGGAGCTCCGGACCTACTCGAGGGCCGAGCTCGAGAGGATGATACCAGGCTTTGTGCCCGGCCCGGACACCGACGACGCGAAGCTGATGTCCCTCGGGAAGGTCGAGAGCGGCATCTTCGGCCCCAAGTGCGGCAGACTGGCCCCCGACCGCTTGGCCGGTCACTACCGCGACCAGTTCAAGGCTCTGGGAGGGGAGGTGATGTTCAACTCCGAGGCGAGCAGACTGACCATCTCGGCGAGGGAGCCCCTGGGTATCGAAGGCGAGCCGTTCGTCTGGCAGGACTGGACTGCCACCGGCGCGAAGCTCCGCGACGGGACCGAGGTCTCGGCAGAGACGGTGGTGGTCGCCGCCGGAGTC
>JBEKFK010000217.1:0-3236 GCA_050013375.1 Nitrososphaerales archaeon
CGACCTCCCTGCGCCGTCCCTCGACCTTCTCCTCCGTCGAGGCGAGCGTCTCGACCGTCGACGTCGAGGCCGTTATGGTCTTCTTCTTCTCGTTTAGCAGTATCCTCAGCGTTGGGATCGACTCCTCCTCCAGCCGCTTCATGCTCTCCTCCCGCCTCTGCATCTCCGCCGTGAGCTGTTCGAGCTTGATCTTGGTGGACTCCCTCGTGTCCCTGAGAAGGGTCGGGCCCTCGCCTCCACCCTGCACCACCTCGGTGATGAACTTCTCGCGCTCCTCGCCTACCGAGAGTATCCTCGCTTCGAACCCCTCCTTCCTCTTGCGGACCTCGTCGAGCTTCAGGAGCATCTCCTCCTCCTGCTTCTTCGTCGACCCCAGCCTCTCCCTGAGCTCGGCCACCCTGCGCGAGGTCTGCACGGCGGTCAGCCAGGCAACCTGCCCTTCCAGCTGAGTGAACCGGACGAGGTCGTTCCTCTGCTCCTCGAGCCTCTCCAGCTGCGACTTCATCTCGCCCGTCCTCGCGAGCTCGATCTGGAGCTTGGTGTCCGCCTGATAGAGCTGCTTCTGAGCTTCTGCCTTCTTCTCGTCGAACCTCGAGATGCCCACGACCTCTTCTATCATCTTCCGCTTCTCGTCGGGGGTCTGGTCGGCGACCCTCGTGGCGGCGCCCTGCGGGATGATGTTGAGGCCGCTCGGCGAGAGGCCCGAGACCTCGAGCAGGTCAGAGATCTCTCCCTTGGTGGTCTTCTTCCCGTTCAGGAAGTAGACGTTCTCCCCGTTGCTCCGAAGCTCCCTAGAGACGGTGACGAGGTCCGTGTCGATGGGGATCTTCCTGTCTACGTTGTCGAACTGTATCGTCGCCCGGCAGCTCGTCGGGCGCTCCTCGGAATAGGCGCTCTCCTCCCTCTCCTTCTTGGGGTCGTAGATGAGCCCGGAGAGACGCCCCTGAGCGGCCCTTAGCACCCTCGGCGAGTTCTCTCCCAGCGCGAAGAGGATTGCGTCTGCGATGTTTGATTTGCCGCTCCCGTTCGGTCCGGTCACGACGTTGAGACCCTGCTCGAAGGATATGGTCAGGGTCTTCGGGCCAAACGACTTGAAACCCTTTACCTCCAGCCTTCGAATAAAGCCCATTCTTGAAGCTCCAGTGTCATCGCGCACGTATATTATGCGATATAAGCATATCAAGGCCGAGACGCGATAGAAACTCTTCCGACGCGCGGGGCGAGCTTCACCCGAACTAGAAATCTTGTCGCAGTGCGCGACCCCATCCGCGGCGGCGCGTGGGATTCCAGGCGGCTAGGTTGGCGTCCCGCACTTCGTACAGAACTTTGCTCCCGGCCTCAGCGACGCTCCGCAGCTCCTGCACACGTTCGCCATGGCTACCGCCGGAGCGGGGGGCACCGGGGAAGGCGCCGCCATCACTGGCACCACTGCGGGCGCGGCTGCCGGCCTCTTGACCGGTGCGGGCGCGGGCTTCGGCTGAGGGGCGTCCCTTCTTATCACGATATAGTCTCCCACGCCCATCACCCGGTCCATGGTTATCTGGGCCTCTGAGTTATCGTTCGTGAGCACGATCAAAGCGACGGTTCCGTCAAGACCGAACGCCACGTCCTTGGCCTTGCCAAATGCCTTCCCTGAGACCTCGACGACAACCTTCCCGTCGACCTCTTCCTTCCTGAAGAGCTTTGGAGCGGACAACACGACAGTTTTCCGCCGCGCGTTATTTATTGTTTTGTGAAGGCTAGGGAACCTCGAAGCGCGCCCGTTGGACCTAGTTCTGCCGTCCGCAGGCGGGACAGATGCTCACTCCCAGCGGCACCCGGCTCCCGCACCAACCACAGAACGCGACCTGCATCTGCTCGGGAGGGGTGATTATCCCCTTCTCCATGTCCGAGATTATCTTCTTCGCCGCTTCATACTGGGGCAGCCGGGCAAACTCGACAAGCTCGCGCAGTCGGCGGACCTCGAAGGGCATCTGGTAGCCTGGGTTGAACTCTGTAGGGAGCGCTATCCCGATGTTCAGCGAGCCCATCGGCCCGAGGCTCTCTGAGTGCTTCCCAATCGAGTCCTCGAGCTCGTCGTATTGTTTGAGAAACTCGTCCATGTCCAGCCTCTCCTGGAGGCCTCCCTTGCCGTACCAGCCGAGGAGCATCTTCGCGAAGATCAGCTTCACGGCCTCGATGTCACCGAGCGCGACGAGGGCTGCCTTGTCGGCGGTGTAGTTCGCGGCCCTGTACCATGCGTTCAGTGCCGATGTCAGGGGCTGGTTTATGAGAACGGAGCTGAAGAGGCCGCCCACTATTCCGCCCATGTGCGGGAGGGCGAAGCCCGCCCCGGCGGAGGCGAGGTCCTTGGCGATGACGCCGCACGTCAGGTAGAGCGGGTGACCGCACTTGATGTGGCCCAGTTCGCGGGAGACCATGTACTTCCATTCTTCGGGGGTAGCGCGGTTCGCGAAAGTCGTGCTTACTATCGTCACTGGGTCGTCGTTGGTCCCCATCGAGAATGTGGGACTGTTCACGGACACGATGTGTGACGAGTAGGTGATGTAGATCCGCGGCATCCGGGGTACCGCGAGCTTCTTGCCGCACTCCTCCGCAAGGTGATACAGATCAGGGAACTGCCTGTCGCTCAGCTTCACGGCGTTCCCGAGAAACTGGGCCTCGACCCAAGGCGTGCCCAGCCTCTTGAGGAAGACCTCGACAATCTTGGTGGTCGGAGCCATCCTCATGAAGTTGTTGAGTGACGCAAGGCTGGTTGACGTCTGGTAGTACGCCGGGGGGAGGTCGTACCCGGGGTTGAGGTTGGACTCGCAGGCTCTGCAGAAGGACCTGCTCTTAGGGTTCTTCATGCTGCAAGCGTGGCAGAACACCCACTCCTCGGGCGGATTCGGATGTTGAGCAGGCTGGACGGGCAATCTGGGTCGGATGGGTCCGCCCTTGCCCTCCGGCTTCGGAGCGCTCGACAAACTCGCTCGGTTCGTCCTAAGTGAACATATATGGATTTGCTCGAGGCAGGACCACCTGGCCGGGCAGGATGGGGCCTCGATTGTTCTGGGTTGCTTGCCCGTGACCCTGGTCTCGAGGGGTGAACCTCGCATTCGTTAGAGCGGGAGAATGAGGAATAACTGCGCGAACTTTTTATACACAAGCCATAACAATTGTGATAATCGGATGATAATCGACATCTCTCCCCCTGTGACGGAGGTGCCGCATCCGTATCCCATTCTGTCCGTGCT
>JBEKFK010000218.1:0-4916 GCA_050013375.1 Nitrososphaerales archaeon
CATGTTCGCCATCCTATTTACCAGAGTCCGCATGTTGTCCCAAACTTACCACGACAGCAGGAGCCGCATCTGGTCTATGGACACGGCCTCCCAATTATCGTAATCTTAAGTCAACACTGTTCTCGATGTACATGTAGGATTGAGGGGCAACGAATCCCGGAATGCGGTCCTCAGGTTCGAGAGGGACATCAAAGACCTCCAGTTCGCTGATTTCGATGGCATAACCAATGCTCCGAGAACCGAAGTAGTCGAAGAAAGCCTGCTCCTCGATTCCGCCCTTTGACCGGTATCTCTTCCAAAGGGATGCGGGGTGATCCTCGATTACGTTCCCGGCCACAAAGCTTCCTACTATCTTGCGCACCGGCGCAGTGGTGTAGATGAAGACCTTCTGACCCGACTTCTGCCGGGGCCAAGCCTTGCGAAACTCGTACTTCTTCTGCCCAGCGAGGATTGCCTCCGCATATCGAGGTCTAACTGACAGTAAAACGCTCATCTATGCCCCCCAACTCTCTGATTTTGACATAATCGCTATGCGACACTCGAGCTATTGTCTGAGGGGCGGAGATATTCAGCCTGCTCAGACTAGATAGACTAACTGGGTTCGGAAAGTAGAAGTGCCACTTGAACATGATGACTGTAGTCTGCTTCTTCATTATCTCCTCGATTTCCGAGATTGAGAACACGGTCCGCTTCTCGACGAGGGTCGCCACCTGTTCCTTGGACTTCACGTTGTAGTGAACGCTTTCGACCGTGCCAACCGCGGTTATACCTTTCAAATCATGAGACCTGTAGAAGAGGAGGACGTCCCCGGGGGAAAGCTCCTTGGTCTTCGAGTTCGTGAGGTATGCTTTCTTTATCGCGTTACCTTCCACGACGAAACCCCCGGTGTACTCTGACATTGTCACTTGCCGGTCGCCGTAATCTACGAACAAGTCCTGATGGAACTCCGGGAGTATAGGTACGATGAACTTCTTCACCCGTCGCCCGTCGTAGTAGGTCGGGTAGTACACTGCGTTCGTGTTGTTTGGAGGGAGATTCCGCGCCCGGGTATCGGGGCGTAGCTCCTTCAGGAAGACGGCTTCCCCGTTCGATTTAGCGGCCACCTTGATGAACCCATACTCACTGATAAGGTTCACCAACTCGTCATGCTCCTTGACGAAGTGTGTAAGATAGAGCTCCGGGCAGTTCTCCTGAATCGCTCGCTGTACAGCTAGCTTGATGAAAAGTTCGCCGATCTTGAACCCCTGGTGCTCCACCTTCATGGTAGCGATCTTCAGTCTTCGCTCCGGCGGAATGGGCGGGTCGCAAGCAACCCCCTCATTCTCGGGCTTCAGGATCAGGAGAGCTCCGAGACTGTGGTCTTCATTGTAGTAAACGATTGCCATACGTCCTTCCTCAGCAATACGCTTGAACCAACGTTCGAAATCCGGATGGTAGTCCTTTTTCAGTCCATCGAAGAATGGGTCCTCGAGCCTAAGACTGTAGACGGGTACCGTTGACAAGGCCGGAATGAATTGCAGAAGTGAACGCGGTTCGCTCTTCGCGAATAGTTTACGCGCTTCATCGACTGAAATGACTTTGGTCTTAATCCCGATCCGTCCAGCTCGCCTTATCATGCCCTTATCCTCGGTAATCAGGTAGCTCACCGCGTTTCTGTAGGCCGCATACAGGATCCAGAAGTCCACAGAATCGTTCGGACTGCGAGTTTCGCCGATAAGCTGCAAGAACTCTTGGTCCTCAAAAGGGCTTGGAGGAGATTCGAGCAGGGTATAGCTCCTTATCTTCGAGATGTTGGTATCCCTCCGAACCTTGTCATCGTCTCTATCAAGGTCGTCTACCGACCTAGGATGGATTACTACCCGCACTTCCGAATCGCTTAGCAACTGGAGCAATTCAAGGAGATTATTCGGAAGGGGTTTGCTGGCCTCCCTTGAAATCAGGATGTTCGTGTCTAGGAGTACTCGCACAATCTGTCAGAGTAGCTGATTCTATTTATCTCTGGGCTCTGGAGTCTAAATTCAGATTGAAGGTCAAGAATGACAAGTGCCATGCCAGGGTTCATTGCGCCTCCGCCGAGATAGGTTCTTGCGAGCCAGTCCTCGACCGCCGCGCCTCTACCTCAGCCTTGAGCGTCTCGAACTCGGCCTCGAACTCCTTCAGGCGCTTCTCCTGGGCGAGGAGGACGGTGAGGAAGAACGGCTCGGTGAGGAACTCCTTGCCGGACTGCTCGACGGCCTCAGCGTATCTCCAGCATGACTCCATCATCTCCCGGGCGACCTGCCTGTCCTCGAACCTCAGCGCCTCGACGAAGGGCCTCCAGCTCTCCAGCTCGTCCTTCAGGAGTCTGATCGTGATCTTGTCTTCGGCGGCGAACGGCATGAAGCGGCCGTTGAGAGTCCGGCCTAATAATTGAGGCTGGAATTCCCGCGGGCTTCAGGGAGGGCGGGCTGAAAGTGAACAGTGGTCGTTCAGAGGGTGAATTGCACCTCCATCGACCTTAAAGCCATATCACCACGATGACCTCATGAGCTCAGAGAACGGTCCCCCCGGTAAGAATGCCATAGATTTGCGGCCCCTAAAGGAGAAGCTCCGGAAGAAGCTGCCCTCTGACAGCCCCGTGCTGGCGGACCTGCTCCGCGAGCCCGATTCGATGCCGGTGGAAAGCGCTGAGATCCTGATACCCCACTATCTGAGGAGGCTGGAAAGAGAGCTGGAGAGGTACGAGACGGCGGGACCGCTCGTCCTGCGCTCCTGACCTACCCCTCCCTCAGCCCTATCACGGCCCTGTCGTTCGGCAGGTCCCGCTTGTAGTCCCACCCCTGCTCTATCCAGCGCTCGAGCTCGGCGGTGGGCACGACCTTCTGCGTCCCCTGCTTCAGGCCGAGCATCAGCTTGGACTTCTCGTGGATAAGTTGTTGCAGTTTCTCCATGCTGAGCTGCGTGACATCTCCCAATACGCTCAGCTCTTCGTCGGTGTAGCCGAACATCTTGAGGGCCTCGACCCTCGCGGTGCTCACGACCTCGTCCTTGCTTATGCTGGCCTGGACCACGGTCAGCAGGTGCTTCTGAGAGGCCCTCGCGTAGGCCTGCCTCATCCCGTCCAGCAGGTCCTCGGGCAGCTGGCCCTTGTTCAGCGTGTAGACGTGCTCGATGTCCCCGATGTGCCCCATCCAGAAGACGCGGTAGTCCTTGATCACCTGCCCCTCCTGCTCGGCTCCCATCATACGAGTGTCGTACCTCCGAAGGACGTAGGGGCGCCACTTGAACCCCGCCGCCCTGATCGCGTGCCTGACGTCGTCGCCTATGTTCGTCACCCGCACGAACTTGCCGATGTGCCACGGATTTGCCGGATTGGCCGTGACCAGCGGGGAGGAAGCCTCGACCTTCTCCTTCCTGACCTGCACCCTCCACTCGATGTACTGCTTGACGTATCCGCACCCTTGCTCAGGCAGGAATGTGATGTACTGCTTCCCCATCTTGGAGAGGGTCCGCCTTACCATAACCATAGCAGGCGTCCTCGCGAAGGATACAGTCCCGTCACCGGCTACAGTCATCTCCGGCAGGTCTTGCACCCTCAGACCGTCGTCGCCGTACATGTTGCCGATCACACCCGGCCTGACCCCGGAGAACGCCATGAGGGCGCAGCAGACCTTCTTCTGCAGGTCGGCGTGCTCGAAGATGGAGTGGAGCTCCTGGTGCGTCGGGACGCGCTCGTTGTCGTACAGCCCCACGTACCTCGAAAGCCTCACCCGACGCGTCACCTCCAGGTCGTTGAAGAGCCACCACCCCTTCAGCGTCTTCACGTAGCCGGCGATGCTCGAGCTCCTGTTCCCCTCCTTCTCAAGTCTGGAGACCATCCTGAAGAGGAAGTCCCCTCCCTCCCCCTTGGACATCCTGGCCAGGTCGCGCTGCGTTATCTGGAAGAGCTTGCAGATGTGCCCTATCCTTCGGAGGGAGACCTCAGCGTTCACCTTGGACCCCCGAGAGACGTTCTCGATCCAGGCCGAGAACCCCTCGTCCTCGAGGAGGTGCCTGTACTTGCTCCTGGGGAACATCCACCGCTCTTTTGTCACGCCAGATGGCGTCTTTTCAGCTAATAACAGGGGTGGGCTTGAACCCGTACGGGTCCGTGTACCGTCGGGCCCGCTCCAAATCCGGTTCGATACCCAGGTTCTTCCTTCGAACTGGGTTCCATTGTGATAAGAAGCAATAATGCCGAGGAATAAAAAGACCATTAAACTCGCCTTTTGCGCAGCAAGAGCTTTCTGGGATTGAGCGGTAGGATTTGAAGTGCCTCTGCGCGCTCAGCAACGGTAAAGCGTGTGGCATTGACCCACGATATTCTAAAGAACGAGGATCGGCTAGTGTGCCCTCTCGATCGAGAGACCTTACCCCATTTCTCCGTCGTTTTCGGGTAAGGTATGCCGGTCATTGCAACTTTTGTGCGGCTAATCGGCACTTATGCTTCTCTGAATGGGTAGAGGAGCTAACCGCAGGGGGTAATTGCTAATCTGGCTCCGCTTTCAGTTCCCGCTAACGTGCTTTTTCTTGAACCATTCAGAGAGTGTGGTATCGAGGTCTTCATTGAACGGGTCTCCCGCTACTATGAAAGCAAGATCTTTGCCATCCACGAACCCGGTGATAACAAACTGCGAACTGCGAAATGACGTCCTGGATGGGTTACACCTATAGTTCACAACCTCGTTGTAATTCACTCTTTGATGAACTTTGCCTCTTAGTCTTCGAACGAAGTGACTCTCGTAGAACTCATACGTACTTGAGGAAGCAAAATACCAGACAAGCAAAAGTACGTATATTCCGAAGACAAAGATGCCTTCCGACTCCGACGATGATAGCACGAAGAGTCCGAAAAATCCAAAGATGAGTCCCAAACCGACCGGAGCAAGTAGTGGGGG
>JBEKFK010000219.1:0-3201 GCA_050013375.1 Nitrososphaerales archaeon
AAGGCCGGCTGCACCGTCAACTACCTGTGAAGGCTCGGACACGCAAGTTCACGGCCGTCCTGGAAGACGCGGAGGAGGGCGGTTTCGTGGTTAAGTGTCTCGAGCTTCCTGTGGCCACGGAGGGGGAGACCAAGGCCGAGGCCGTCAGGAATCTCCGCGAGGCGGTCGAGGGATACCTTGAGGTCAGGGCGGAAGCGCTTGGCCGGTCAAAAGCCAAGAAGCAGCTGGTGGAGATAGCTGTCAAGCAAGCTTCCGGTCCTGTCCTGGCGTGACCTCGAGTTCCTTGCGCTCCTCTAGCGTCCAGATACCCTCCATTGGGGGTTAAATCTCTCTCGGGAGTCTACGGCCGACTTGGTTAGAGGTTACTGCTTCAGCTGCAACAAGGAGGTCGGCGGCTTCCGCGGGAGGATTGCCTGGCAGTGCCCGAGCTGCCGCAAGCTCTACTGTGATACCTGCCCGAAGAGGAAGGTCGGACGCTTCTTCAAGAAACTCGTCTGTCCCGAGTGTAGGGTGGAGATGCGCGAGGGAGGGATTCCGGTCCCCCGGACCACCTAGGTGAGATACCATGGCCGCCATCGACTTGGCCTCGATCTTCCCGCCGCACGTCCTCCTTGGCTACCTCGGAGCGTTCTTCGCCGTGGGGCTGGGAGCGATGGGGGTTGACAAGACTTCTGCGGCGATAGGGTTGGACAGGATCAGCGAGCGGACCCTGTTCGGAATCGCCTACGCCGGAGGGTTCACCGGGATAATCGCAGGCGGGGCGATGTTCCACCACAAGGTGTCCAAGCCCGAATTCTGGCCGAACGTCGGGTTTGCGGCGTTCCTCTGGCTCATGGCCCTCGTGCTCTACTTCTTTCCGGCCCTCCTTTAATTCGAGCCAGCCATGACCAACATGGACCAGCTTCCAGATAACGCTGCGACCCCACAAAGGGAAATCCGCCTCGGCCACAGGGTCGACGCCTCCGGGGACAGCTCCATCTTCAAGCTCCAGCACGATCAAACACCGGAAGACCGGCTCGTCACCGTCCCGGCGGACAGCCTCACCCGCCACATGTGCGTCTTCGGCAGGACCGGCAGCGGGAAGAGCGTCACGGGCATGGTCATCGCCAAGGAGCTCAGCGCCATCGGCGGGGTCTCCATCCTCGTCCTCGACCGGACGGGCGAGTTCGCCCATTCTCCCCTCTCCACGCTCCCCGGTACGACGGTCTACACGCCCGGAGCCAACCTCGCGCTCTCTCCGTTCGCCCGCAGGTCCGACAACAGCGACGACGACGTCGAGCGCGCCATATCCCTGATGCACCACTTCGTCGGCAGCTCCTTCAGGGGCATCACCTTCACCCCGTACCAAGAGCGCGCCCTCGGCGAGGCCCTGAAGGCATGCTACGGGGCGGACACCTCCCGGCTCTCCGACGTCCTCTCGGAGCTCAGGGCGCAGGGCGAGGTGTCCCACAACAAGGTCAAGGGCTGGCTGGAGGGGAACGAGACGGTGGTCTCCCGGCTGAGGCCGCTGGCGAGCGGGTCCCTCGCTAACGTCTTCGACACCGACGCGCCTCCGCTGAACGAGTCCTAGCTCTTCGCCCCGGGCCTGCGCATCGTCAACCTCGGCCCTCTGGAGACGGACGAGGCGAGAAACATGGTCTCACAGGTCCTCATCAAGCTCCTCATCTCCCACGGCAAGAAGCTGGGGTGGACGAAGGAGCTCAGGTTCGTGCTCATGGTCGACGAGGCCCACCACATCGCGCCCGCCCGGCGGGACTACGAGGGGATCCTCGAGAGATACGCCACTGAGCTGAGGAAGTACGGGATGGGGCTGGTGGTCATGGCGACGAGGCCGACGCAGGTCAGCGAGGACATCATCGCGAACTCGAACACGGTAATATGCCACTCGATGACCAGCGGCAAGGACGTCGATCTCGCCCTGAACTACATGGTCAGCAGGCTCGAAGCGGACAAGTTCGTCTCGGACCTCCGCATGCTCGACGTCGGCGAGTGCCTCATCCAGCTCAATGATCCGAGCACCGATGTCCAGGTGGGCTGCAAGGTCGGCCTTCCGGAGCACACCTTCCTGCTCCCCCCGGTGCAGAACCCTCCAAATGAGCTTCTTCCCGCTACACCAAGCCCGAAAACACCTCTGATGCCGTTGCAGAATGTCCCAGAGGGTGATTCAGCATGGAAGGTCTTTGAAAGGCTCCCGAATTGGGCGAAGTCCGCCGCGAGACTGATTCATGATTCCGGAGGGACTATGCCGAGGAAACGCCTCATCGAGAAGGGCTACTCCAACAGGCAACTGAAGCAGATGGTCCACGAGAATTCTGCCATAGTAGAGGTCTCCAGGACGGTAATTGTCCTCACCCCGCTCGGGGAGAAAGTCGCCGCCATCTCCGCGGCGCGTGACTGACGGCTTGAGAATGGTCGGAGTATGCCACCCGTGTCCTCGGGAAGGAGCTTGCAAATGACTCCGCCCTCCCGGCTCCTGCTTCAGCCACGATGTTCACCTCTAAAACGATAATAACTCAGGCATCGGACGATTCTACGTGCGTCTCGCCGGTCGCGCATTGGTTGTCTTGATGGTCCTCTCGCTTCTGCTCATTGCTTCGGCCGCGGTTCCGTTGGCCAGAGCAGAGAGCATGTCTGTGGTCGCGACCGTGACGGTCCCTGGCGGGCCGGGAAGCCTGGCGTACGACTCGGGCAAGGGCGAGGTCTTCGCCGCCGACTCTGGATACGGCGCGAACTCTGTCACCGTGATATCCGACGTCACCAACTCGGTGGTAGCGAACGTGAGCGTAGGGAACGACCCCGTCCAGGTGGCGTACGATTCAGCCAAGGGCGAGGTCTTCGTGTCCAACTACGGCTCAAACACCGTATCCGTAATATCTGACGGTACCAACGCCGTTGTCGCAACCGTTGCGGTGGGTGGCGGCCCTGACGGTCTAGCGTATGATTCCGCCAAAGGCGAGGTCTTCGTATCTAACCACGCCTCCAATACTGTGTCAGTGATTTCGGATAGCACGAACGACGTAGTCGCGAACATCACAATAGCGAGCAGCGGGACAGGGGGGAGCGGACCTGCCGGTATCGCGTACGATCCAACCAACTCAGAGTTGTACGTAGCCGATTCCGATTCTTGCCTAGGTTACTGCCCAATATCGTCCAATACGGTATCGATAATCTCTGACAGCAACAACAAGGTCATTGCGAACG
>JBEKFK010000220.1:0-3200 GCA_050013375.1 Nitrososphaerales archaeon
ATGGGAGCGTGCCCTCGTTGAGGAAAGAGGTTACTATCAGCGAAAGCGCGAGGGTAGAGAGGGCGAGACCCAGCAACAGTATGCTCATCCTGAGCGTCCGGTCTGAGCTCCTCCTCGCTCCCACGATCAGCGCCGCTGCCGCATAGGCGATTATCGCGGCGATCGCGAAGAAGAAGAGGCTGCCTATGTTGTTCGCCCAGGATTGCTCCTCCACCGTGAGGTTTGGGATGGCCGACGAGACCAGCACCACGATGACGAAGACGATGATGACGATCGTGGCAGGCCAGCGTACCCGTAGCCAGCCGAGCGTGTTCCGGTGGAAGAAGTCAGTCTCTATCGCGACGAGCACGCTCCTGTCGGAGTAGGCGAAGACCGTGAATATCAGGGCGAGGACCGGGACGGCACCAATCAGCGAAAGGATGCCGGAGCTCGGGAAGTTGATGAAGTTGGTGAGCATCAGTATCATGATCACCAGCATGAGGAATGCCGACCAGGTCGCCCTGCTCCGATAGACGCCGTTCACGAACGCCCGGCGCAACTTCAGCGCCCTGAAGATCCCGACCGCCAGTATCGCGACCGTGACGACGGTTGCGCCGACGTTTATGACGTCGACCAGGTCAGCGCACATGTGGCAGGACCTCCATCCCTGTGCTCGAGACCGAGAACCGGAAATAGCCGTGCAGCGGCGCGAGCCCCAGCATCTTCTTCACGCGGAAGAGCGGGGTTATGGCGAGCCCCTCCTCGTAGAGTCGCATCTCGATCACGCCGTCGAAGAGCTGCTCCATCGTGGTGAGAGCGCTCGGGGTGTGCATCCCCTCCTCCGCCAGCGCGAGCAGCACCGAGTCCTGCTGCTTGAGGTCGGCGAGGAGTTGGGACCAGTAGGAGTACATCGACTCGAGCGGGTTGAGGACTAGGAGCGGCGAGAGGACGTCGGTCACGACTTTCGACCGCCTCTTACCGTTGCGGTGGGCCGCTTCCTTGATGTTGAAGGAGAGCGAGGTCTGGTCCCTGAGATCGCACTTCACCGGGGACCCAGCGCTGGCGATCCAGTCGGGGACCTTGTCGTTCGGTATTCCGAGCCCCTTCATGTCCCGGAGGACGTCGGAGACGGGGCGGTGCGTCGCGTAGAGGCAGTAGTCGCCCTGGACGAGCCCCGAGCGCATGAACCAGTAGCCGAGCGCCTCCTTTCCTATTCCAGGGGGCCCGACCACGAGGATGGCCGACCGGTCAGGGTATCCGTCGCTCCCGAGGAGCTTGTCGAGCGAGGGCACCCCCGTGGAGACCAAATGATGCAGCGCCGGGTAGGGGCCCGCCGGTGATAAGTCTATTCTTCCTGCCGAGGACGATGTTTTTAGTCTGGGTCCGCTGCGTGCGTTCGTGCTAAAGATCGACTGCTCGGAGCTCTCGGCCGACGAGAAGCTCGCGCTGGCTTCCGAGATCTCGGACGCGCTCGAGGGGAGGGCCCTCGCGCTCGTCAAGCTCGACAGCATAGTCTTCGACGTTCTCTCCGGGGAGAGGCTGACCGTCGACGCGCTCCAGCCCATCGTGAGCGATTTCGTATCGCGCAGGAAGGAGGCAGAGTACTACTCGACCGAGGTCCGCGGGGAGACGATCGTCGTACACTCGGCGGACCCGATCGCCGCCTCGAGGCGAAAGAAGGAGAACACGCTGCCCCCGAACCTCAGGCAGTGCCCCTACTGCTCGTTCATAACACAGTACGAGGAGGAGTACACGGTCCATATGCGAGCCCACCTCTTCGGGGTGTAAGCTCTGCCGAGGCGGGCGGACCGCCGTCCAGCCGCTGCCTCTGAGTCGCTCAGATTCCTATCCCTTGCAGGGATTGTCCGGCCATGAGCTCGACCAGCTTGAACTTCAGCTGCCTCGTCTTTTTCGAATAGGACCGTTCGCCCACGTGGCCGACCATCCCGAAAATTCCCTCGATGATGCCGGCGCACAGGCCGTAGGTCGTCCAGCTGTCGCCCGCGCCGCCAGTGTTCGCGATTATCGGCTCTCGGATGCCGACTGTGACCGCGCCGCGCTCCATAGCCGATAGGTCAAAGCTGGCGAGCCCCCAGCCGCTCGTCCGGAGCTCATCCTCGGCCGCGATAAGCATTGCCTGCTGGCTGGTCCCGGGGTGGGTCCTCCTCAGGGACCTCGTAAGGGCCAGGCCCGACTGCCGGCCCGTGGCGAATAGGACCAGGTTTCCGGTGTCCTCGGGGAGCTTGGAGAACGCGGCCTCGACGTCTGTCAGGTTCTCGGTCGAAGTGATCACCAGCCTGGTCCCGTCGAGGGCGACCACGGGAAAGAGGAACCTGTTGTACCGCGATATCCCCATCTCCGTTCCGTCGGCCGATTGCACGGCGATAAGGTTCCTCAGGAGGCCGAGCATAGTCTCGACGGTACAATCGGAGGACTCCAGGCCGACATAGGCAGAGATGACGAAGAGCTTGGTCTCCGGCATGCTCTGTGACTCGATCCCGAATAGGTCCACCTTGTGCTCGCGAAACAGGGCGAGCATCATGGCAAGAGCTGCAACGTGATCTTTCCCCACGACGACCAGTTCGGTGACCTTCCGCGCGCTTGGCTGCCTCGTGCCGAGTATTCTCGGCAGATACTCCGAAGGCTTGGGCGCAGGAGACATTGAGATTGTGCGTAGTCTTCTCCTTCATAAAGTATACTCAACTGCTACTTCGGAGATGGGCGTGCATCGCGAGCTCGTACAAGAATCGATGAGGGATTTGGTCTCTGTTTACCACGCATGATTGGCATGTCGAGAAGGTCTTCGAGACCGAAACTCGTACGTCTGGCTCTCTAACTTAACCCTGCAGCACCCCGCGGTCGATCCATTAGAAGGTAACACCGAGGGATGCAGCGAGTAGCTCGGAATACAAACCGACTCGAATTTCAGTGCCGACCTGGTAAGCAGGGTATGTGCACAAAGGACTATCCTGCGCCCTTCTGAAGGTATGGTGAGAGCCGTGATGCTTGAGCTAAGGTGGGTCTGCGCTACACTCCACACTCAAGTAGGTAGCGTCTTACTTGTAAGACACGACCCCTATCATGACGGGTTTGGGCACTCTCGTAGCCTCTCTGCAACGCCTCACGAGCAAGGTCAGGGACATTCGCAGGGCAGGCCGGTCTAGGGACATCGTAGTCCCGGGCGTTGAAGGCGGTCCCTCGGCATCAGACCCGTAAAGGAA
>JBEKFK010000221.1:0-3189 GCA_050013375.1 Nitrososphaerales archaeon
CTTGGAGGTAGCGGAGATCTGCGTTCGTTAGGGTGAGGCGTTGGGTCGCCGCGCTCTCCTGCGCCTCCGAGATCTTGCGTTCACCGAGCGCTTCCGAATGGTCGCGTGCGAGGTCGGTGAGGGCAGAGGTCTCTTTGCTCAGCTCGCCCTCTAGGTCAAGGATGTGCTTGATGAGCCCTTCCGCTTGACCCATGAGCTGTTCCCGCTGCGTGTGGAGGGACTCGGCGTTGGCTGCGGCGAAAACCGACCTTTCTTCAGCGCTCTTGGCCTTCTCCAGGCATTCGCGAGCCGCCCTTACCGCAGTCTCGCTCGCCTCCAACTCCCCGATCCGCCGCTTCGTGGCGGCCATGGTGACGATCAGTTCCGTCTTCCGCCGACTGAATTCCTCATGGCGTCGGATGTCGGTGTCGAGGGCTGAGAGACGTGCCTCGAGATCAGCCAGACTTTGGCGCGCGGTAGCTTCATCGTGAATCGCCCGGTCGTAGTCTCCCTTCGGTTGGCGCCGTTCCGGGCTTACGTACTGTTGGAGCTCTTGTTCCGCTCGCTCGACGAGAGAGGTCGCTCGTCCCGCGTCAGGACGCAGTCCTCCGGCCGCGGCATCGAGGGCCATCGCGAGCGATTGGCTTCTTACCAATTGAGGCTGGTCAAGGATGATCCCTCCGTCCCCTTGTTGGATACGAAGGGCGCGCCAAAGCGCGAGGTCGGTCGTCTCCTCCAGGATCGCAATCACTTTCTCGTGGGCTTGGCGATCCTGGAGCTCCTCGGCCCGTGGCTCATGAACGGTCAGGCGTGCACCCGAGCCTCGGAGCCATCGCTTCCAGTAGGTGAAACGATAGGGTCCAGCCTCGATATCAGCTTCTACTTCTGGACCGGAACTGCCCCCGAGGGCCTGTACGTCTCGGACACGTTCCTTCCCCGAGGAGTGGAGCTCATCGAAGAGCAGGTCGAGCGCCCTGACCAGACTCGTTTTTCCGATTTCGTTCGGCCCCTCAAGGATGGTCACCCCGACGGGTGCGAACTGCACTTCGTTGTAGCGCACCCCCTGGAAGTTGCGGATCGCGATACGGAGGACGCGCATTCACTCGGCCTCCCGGGCTAGGCGATAGAGGAGGCGAAGCGCACCCTGCGCGTCTTGGGCCTCGGTACCACCACCGCGAGCGCGCTCCTGCAGGTTCTGAAGGGTGGTCCGGGCAAAGCCCGTCAAGTCGAGGTCGCCGGCGTCGGTCGCGTCTGGGACGAGCGCTAGGTCGCTCCCATCTTCGTCGACTTCGAGGGCGGCGAAGACGTCGCGTGCCCCATCCAGAGCCTCGTCAAGCTCTGCGCGCTCCCGAAGCGTCAGGGTACCCTTGAGGCGGAGGCGGAGTACCGTGCGCCGGCGGCTGTCCACTTGAGTTAGCCATGCCTTGAAGTCCTCAAGGGCGCCCGGACCGTCGAGGGAGTGCTCCGCGAGAAGGAAGCGCCATGTGCCGACGATGTGGGGATCGACGGCAATGTGGTCGTTGTCGAGTTCGACCACCAGCACTTTGCCTGGATCGATCTCGTCGAAGGCGGTAGGCTCAGGCGTTCCGGCGTACCAGACCCGGCCGGAATCGCCCACGGAGGTGAGCGAATGGCGATCGCCCAGGGCGACGTAGTGGATGACCCCGGCGCCGAGCGCAGCGTCGAGATCCGCCAGATGGATGAGAGCAGGATCATGGGCGTCGAGGTTGGCAGTGTCCACCGCCCCGTGGCCGACGACGATGCGGAGAAGGCTCGGAGTTAGACCCTCGACCGCCGCTGCCACGAGATCTTCGGATGGGCTCTTGGTGGGCCAAGGCGCTGCCACGAGTTCAACTCCGGGGGCCACTTCGCGGGGACCTGGTTCCTCTAGGACGACGACGTTCTTTGGCTGGTGCTCCAGGAAGACACGGGATCGGTAGATCGAAGCGGCGTCGATGGGATCGTGGTTACCAGGCAGAAGGTAGAGGGGGACGGGAATGGTCCCCATCGCGTCGAGCGCCTTGCGGATGACATCCTTCTCTAGGCGATTCGATTCGAAGACATCACCGCAGACCACGGCAAAGGCGCAGTCCTGGTCACTCGCCAGGGCCCCGATCCGACGGACAGCATCGAGTCGGGCCTCGGAGAAGAGGGTCTGAGCGTCCCCCTCCAGGAACACTCGCTTCATTCCGAGCTGCCAGTCCGACGTGTGAAGGAATCGGACAGCCGTCACGGCGCGGAGTCTAGTCGTGCGGCAGTAGGAAAGGGAAGCGTCCGAACTATTCGGGGTTGCGATCTGGCCCGGTCCTCAACCGGCCCCTGGAACATGAGGCGATTGGGTCTCGTCTCCCCGAGAGGTCAGCTGACGGGAAGCGGCTGGGCCGGCTCCTCCAGCACCTGTAGCCACGCCTGCGCTCCCCATGCCTCCGGCGGGAGGGCGGCGGGAGGCGGCGGGTGCGCCTGTGAACCGGCCGCGCCGAGCGCGCCATAAGGACGGGCGGTCTGATCTGAGGAAGTCCCGGTCTCGGTGTGAGGGAAGGTGTCAGCGGACGGGATAGCCATCCCAGGGCTCGCAGTTGGGCCTGGGTAGGCTGCTCTTGGCGTGGCGCGAGGGCATTCGAGCGGCAAGCGTCACCTCCGCGACGCTGGAGACTGCGCGAGGTTCAGTTGCCAACGCCCGGGCCGGCGTCGCCGCTGGTGGCCTGTCCAAGCGACCACAGCCAAGTGTTGGCATGGCTCGGGCTTGCTGAGGTCGAGCGGATCCGCAGCCTCCGCTTTGCCGTTCGCACCTCGGACTCCGCGTAGCCCTGGTCCCGGAGGGCAGCCCGCAATCCCCGAGCAGGCTGGGGCCCGTTGGCAAGCCGGGTCCGCAGCCAGTCGTCGAGAGCGTGGGCGCGGTCATTGGGGCTCGCCACGGGCAGATCCACCTGTACCGCGGCCACCGCCCCAAGCTCTTCGGTGAGGGTGTCCTCGAACTGACGCGTGACGTCGCCTGCTCCGGAGACCGCGTGGGCGACTTCATGAAGCAACGTGCCGGCATAGTCGTTGAGCGAGCGCAACTGGTCGCGCTTGATGACGATCCGGCCCAGCTCTCTCTCCCAGACCCCGTAGGTGGTTTCGAAGCGACCGATCTCCGGGCGCATGGTCTCGGAGATGGTGATCTCCTTGACCTCGCGGGGCTGACCTCCGCGGAGGGTTAGGATCGCCCCA
>JBEKFK010000222.1:0-3759 GCA_050013375.1 Nitrososphaerales archaeon
ATTGGGAGGGGCGAGGTCGTTCTGCACGAACACGATGGGAATCGGCGCGAGGCTGAGAGAGGGCTGGGACTCATCGACGATGGAGAGGGACCACGTCCCAGCCGGATCATAGGCCGAGAAGGTCGATAGGAGCGAGGGGCCGCTCGAGGTAACCTGGACCGAGATCAGCGGCGACCCGTCTGGTGCATGAAGGGTCACCAAGAGCTGGTCGTGAGAGTCCGACATCAGCCACATCTGATCCCCGGCCGTGTAGACGGGAATCCCTTCGCTGATGGGGCTCATGACTCCTGGGCCGAAGCCCATCGAGAGGGGGATCTCTTGGCCAGTCGTCTGAGACTGCACCTGGTCGAACGGGACCGCGGCCGCCGCAAGCACCAGGGCGAGCAGGACGAGGAGGCTAGTCCGCACGGCACCCCAACCACATTATGGCGACCAGGACCAGGGATGGCACCCCGAAGATGAACATCGTATCGGTCGTGGCCGAGCCAGCGACGAGGGTCCAGGCGGCGGCGGCGGCCGTGCCGAGCACGGGGAAGACGAGGACCAGGTCCAGTCGGCGGGGGAGGTGCTCCGTCTCGACGGCCGAGTAGGCGACCAGACCGAGGTAAAGGGCCGCGCCGGCAGCGGTGACGACGGGTTCGATGGAGGCCGCGGTAGCCTGGTTCAGGATGGCCACGAGAACGAGCCGGGCGAAACCAGCCAGCCCCGACGCCCCGAGCGTCGCGGTGTTCTGAGCGGTGGCCGAGAACAACAAGACGAGCAGGACGAAGGCCCCGGTGGCGGAAGGAATCAGGGCCGTAAGCCTCGCGCCCCGGTGCAGCATCTCTCCCACCTTGTAGATGGCGAACGCCGGAAAGACGATCAGGAGTGCCGAGGCCCAGGCGACGAGCAGCTCACCCGTGAGCGGTAGGAATCCGTTGCCACCTAGTGCGGTCACGGCGAGGAACAAGACGGGGATGATCAGGACCTCGGCCGTGAATATGTCGATGGCGTTGATAGCGCTCCTCCTTAGGCTCCGGACTGACAAGATGACGACGAGCCGGATCAGTTGTGTCCCGAGGACAATCGCCTCGATGGTGTTCGCCGGGAGGAAGGCGGGGTTCAGTATGAGCCAGTAGAGCACCACGAGATAGAGCGAGAGAAGCGAACCGACGACCACGGCGATGACGGGCCAAGACGCGCGCTCGCTCATCCTGCGATCACCGATGATGCGACCTCTGTCAGGTCCTCGCGGCCCGTGAAGAGGGAGGCGCCGCGCGGGAGGTGAAGGGGAGCTGGCCCGTCTGAGAGGACGAGAAGGTGGCGGGAGCGGGGGATCGTGGCGAGGGACGGCATCGTCGACTCGTATGGGCCGATTATCAAGAGGTCGAAGATCCGGTCCGGTGGCGACCTCATCCAAGGTCCGCGACGGACCTCGACCCAAGGAAGTTCGGTGGCATCAGCGAGCTCCCGCGCGTCCGACACGGTGACGCTCTGGACGGACCAGGGCGGGGGGCACGTGATTTCGAGGACCGATCCTACGGCGAACAGCTGCGTCCCGATCTTCCCCAGGGCCTCAGCCACCAGGTCCCCCCGCACTGCCTGCTCTTCGTCGGTACTGGACCCGACCTGGACAACTATCGAGACGGCTCTCCGCAGGTTCGCTTCTTTGACGCGAACCGGCAAGGTCTCGTCGGTCCTGCCGGCCGCCCTCCTCCACATGATGTCACGGGGATCGAAGCCCGGCTGATACTCACTCACCGCGTAGAACTCCTGTCCCGACCCGGTCATCCCGGCCGGATCCTCGCCGAAGGCCAGAAGGGGGACCACGAGCTGTGGCGGGCGTTCTCTGAGGGAGAGCGGGAGAGCTTCGAGGATGAGCCCGAGGCTTACCTCCCGCGCCTTGGTGAAGAGCCCCAGAACGTCAGTCGCCCGTACGGTCGCCTCGAGGCTCTCCGACCGGCCCGCCAGGCTCGGCGTGAGCCCGAGCTCGAAGTCCCCGGACGGCAGACGAGAGATCTCGCCCGCGAGGCCCGGCTGCGCCTTCAGCGCCACCGAGGTCAGCGAGGCCCACCTCGAGCCTCTCCCAGCCACTTCTATTGAGACTGCTCCCCTCTCGTACTTGAAGACTCTCAGCCTCTTCGGCGTCACCGAGACATCGGCCCGTCGGAAGCTGCTCCAGAAGATTAGAAGGGAGAACGCAGCCATCAATGCCAGCGAGAATCCCAGGACCGCCGCGATCGCCGGGCCCGTGAACCCCAGTACGAGGCTCGCGAGAGCCGCCGCCTTGAGGTAGTCCCTCCCCCGCTGGGTCAACCCTACCGCGGCGGTTCCACTCCGTCGACCACGTCCCGGATCACCGCCGCGATCTCGACGGTCTCCTCCCTCACAAGGGTCACCTGCTTCAACTTCACCCGGTGGGAGAGGCACTCGGCCGAAAGCTCCTTGATGTCGTCCGGGGTCACGTAGCCGCGACCTGCGAGGTAGGCTTTCGCCTTGGCGCATCTCGTCAGCTGGACGACCGCCCTCGGGCTCGCGCCCAGCTTTATCCTTCTGTCGGACCTCGTCGCGATCGCAATCCGGGAGACGTAGTCGATGATCTCGTCCGAGACCTTCACCAGGCCGACCTCCCCGAAGCACCTGGCCAGCTCGAGCCTCGAGACCACTCCGCCGATCGCGGCCCCTTCCGACTCGGAGATGTTCCGCCTGATGACCTCGGACTCGGTCTCGAGAGAGGGGTATCCCAGGGTTATCTTGAGCATGAACCTGTCGAGCTGCCCCTCCGGGAGCGGGTAAACGCCCTGGAACTCTATGGGGTTCTGGGTAGCTATGACCATGTGGGGCGAGGGGAGGGCCTCCGTGTGCCCCTCTATCGTGACCTGCTGCTCCTGCATCGCCTCGAGCAGCGCGCTCTGGACCTTCGGGGGAGCCCTGTTGATCTCGTCGGCGAGGAGTATGTTGGTGAAGACCGCGCCCTTCCTGAACTCGAACTCCCTCTCCTTCATGTTGAAGATGAAGCCGCCCACGATGTCGAGCGGGAGCATGTCGGGCGTGAACTGGACACGGCGGAAATCGAGCTCCAGACACCGGGAGAACGACTTTGTCAGGAGCGTCTTGGAGACCCCGGGCACCCCCTCGAGCAGGACGTGGCCTCTGGCGAGCAGAGCCGCCAGCAGGAGTTCGGTCTCCCTCTCCTTGTTCACGACCCATCAGAGGCGCCTCCGGAGGACCTTCACGAGCCTCATCACCTCGGGCTGAGGGAGGGAAGGGATGGGTCCGCCGCCGTACCTGAAGGTCTCGTACTCCGCGACCTTGCGGTCGATCTCCTCCCACCCCAGGCCGAGGCCCGCAAGCCTGGCCCTCGTGAGTCCTTCCCTGAGCGTGAACCCGCGGGGCAGGTCCGGGAACGACCTCCCCAGGGCCTCTTCCAGGAGATGGAACGCGGCCGCGGCGTCATGGGGGTTGGGTATCCTCTGCCTGTGCCATTGCACCACCGCCCCTGCGAGTGAGGCGTAGGCCGCCACGTTGAAGGCGATCGCGCCTACGGTCTCAATATCCATGGTAGGTTATCCCCGTCATCGTGAGGAACGTGACGAGCGTCAGAGACGTCATCCCCTGGAGGGGCACGAAGGTCACGGGGAGGAGGGTTAGCCAGAGGAGGCTCGAGGTTCCTGAGCCGCGGACCTGCGAAGACTCCATCGTGACGGAGAAAAGATCCTCGTGGAGGGCGGACAGGCCCAATGACACGTTGCTGTTCTGGGTCTGGCTGTATACGACGTC
>JBEKFK010000223.1:0-3175 GCA_050013375.1 Nitrososphaerales archaeon
CTCGGCTTGAGATACCTCAATGGCACTCTTGGAGGGTCGTACGCGGTCGGGTCCCTGCTCCTGACCGCAGCCTTCCTCGCGGTGATCTGCGGCGTCCTGATTCTCTCGCTGACAAACTGGCTCAACGGGCTCCGGAAGTAGCCCGATGCCCCCAGCCGTTCCTGGCAGCCGGGGGAGTCGCGGGGCGTTGTCTCCGTGGACGCCGGGAGATACCGCGCCCTTTTATAATTCCGCGCGGTCGCGGCACGCATGAGCCAGCCTTCCGGGAACAAGCCTGCCTCCGCGGCACAGGCCGCAGTAACTCCGGCTGTATGGGAGTTCGGTGATATCGGGTTCGATACCGAGAAGAAGCTTTGGTTCGTACAGCTCTACAACGATGTGAACCAGAACGTCGGGACCCACATGGGTAGGCGAGTCGTCATCAAGCACGGGCGCGCCGCCCAGTACGAATGGAAGGACGGCCAGGGTAGAGCCTTCTGGCACGTGCGGGAGCGATTCTTCGCGGACGAGATAGAGAACATTTCCCTTGACGCCGGAGCCGAGGTCCTGACGGTCGTCTTCAGGGAGAACCCGGAGCGGAACGACGAAGTCTCGATCCCCGAGGAGTATGCCTACATACTTTACGCCTTCCACCTCAGCTCCAAGGAGATGGCCAAGGGCAACAAGCCACCACTGGGCTTCCTTGAGTTCTACACCGCAAACGACAAGCTCCTAAAGAGGCTAAACAACCGCTGGATCCTGATAGAAGACCTTGACCGGAGGTCCGTCGGCGAGTACCCCTCGATTCGCCTCCGGATAGACAAGAAAGACGTCGACAGAATAATCACGACTCGCACTTCCGTGGTAGTCCAGGGCAAGACGACAAAGTAACGATAGGTTCGTGACGAATCCCCTCCTCTGCCAGCGGGCCAGCCCCCGGCATGGTCAAGTGGCTCGTCGGCTCGGGGCCGCGGTCGCGGCCAAAAACTTGACAAACACGTTAGTAAAGGCTTAAAAGGAGCGAAGTGAAGCGTTTATATAGTCCCCGTCGGGGGCCTTTTTCCTGGCGTTCCTTAGAGTGCATTGTAGACTGTTTCTAGGGCTTACTGTCGATGGGGGAGTCAGCGCGTAATGCCTCGGACCAAGGCCAAGAAAGAAGAGGAAGAGCTGCCGTTCAAGATAACCGACCACTTCCTGGTCCCGAAGCACGAGCTCCTGACGCCTGAGGAGGCACGGGCGGTGCTGAGCAAGTACAACGCGATGCCGCACCAGCTCCCGTTCATCTCGTCGACCGACCCCGCCGCAAAGTCGATCGGGGCGAAGGCCGGGGACTTCATCAAGATAACAAGGCGGAGTGAGACGGCGGGAGAGACCGTCTACTACCGGTACGTTGTGGAGGCGTGACGATGAGCAAGCAGATGGGTAGGCCGTACGATTCGTGGATCGTCCTGCAGGACCTTCTCGAGAAGGAAGGAGTAGCTAGGCAGCACCTCAACAGCTACAACGAGTTCATCCTCAAAGGGCTACAGTCCATCATCGACGAGATCGCGGACGTGGAGATAGAGACCGTCAGCACCCCGTACAAGGTGAAGTTCGGCAAGGTCGAACTGGGCCGGCCGAGGGTCATCGAGATCGATGGCTCCGTCAGCAACGTCTTCCCGATGGAGGCCAGACTGAGGAACCTGTCGTACGCCTCCCCGATCTACCTCGACATGACGATCGAAGAGGAGGGGATGTCCCGCGAAGCGACGAGGCAGCACATAGGCGACCTGCCGGTGATGGTCAAGTCCGACCTCTGCCAGCTCTCCAAGATGACGAAGGAGCAGCTGATCAACGCCAGCGAGGACCCGAAGGACCCAGGAGGCTACTTCATCATCAACGGCTCGGAGAGGGTCATCGTCGGTCTGGAAGACCTCTCGCCGAACAAGATCCTCGTCGACATCGAGAAGGCGGGCGGCGTCATCACCTACAAGGCGCGGGTCTATTCGTCAGTCGTAGGCTACCGCTCGAAGCTCGAGGTAACGCTGAAGCAGGACGGTGCGATCAACGTCAAGATTCCGAGCTGCCCGGTCGACCTCCCGTTCGTGATAATCATGAGGGCGCTGGGGATCAAGTCCGACAAGGACATCGCCAACGCTGTCTCGCCAAAGCAGGAGATACAGGACCTACTCGAGGTCTCATTCGACAAGGCCAACGAGGCGCCTACCGACAAGGACGCGCTCGTCTACATTGGCAACAGGGTCGCACACGGCATGCTCGAGGAGTTCAGGATCAAGAGGGCCCAGTCGATGCTCGACTGGGGCTTCCTTCCGCACCTCGGCAAGGCTGACGACAAGCGGTACGACAAAGCGATGTTCCTCGGCGAGGCAGTCTGCAAGCTCATGGAGCTCAGGCTAGGCTGGATCGAGCAGGACGACAAAGACCACTACGGCAACAAGGTGATCAAGTTCGCAGGTCAGATGCTCGCCGACCTCTTCAGGACTTCCTTCAGGAACCTGGTAAGGGACATGAAATACCAGCTCGAGAGGGCCGGTCAGAAGAGAGGGGGCAACGTCGTCGGGGCCGCCATCCGGACCGGCATAATCACTGACAAGCTCAACAACGCGATCGCAACGGGCAACTGGGGCAGGGGCAAGGTCGGAGTTACCCAGCTCCTGGACCGGACCAACTATCTGAGCACCCTGAGCCACCTCAGGCGTGTCCAGTCCCCGCTCAGCCGGTCCCAGCCCAACTTCGAGGCCAGAGACCTTCACGCGACCCACTTCGGCCGGATCTGTCCTTCCGAGACGCCTGAGGGAGTGAACTGCGGCCTTGTCAAGAACCTGGCCCTATCCGCGACCATCTCGGTCAGCGTCCCGCCGTCTGAGGTCGAGGAGAGGCTCTGGGAACTCGGCGCAAAGCCGATTCGCGATATACCCGAGAAGCTGGCGCTCGAGGGCTGCAAGATATTCATGGACGGGAGGTTCATCGGCTACGTCGACGACGGCGAGAGGCTGGCCAAGGCCTTCCGCAAGCTCAGGAGGGAGGGCCAGATCAACCCCAGCGCCAGCGTCCTGTTCTACGCGCCGCTCAACAAGAAGGGCTACGCCAGGCTCTACGTGAGCCTCTCCGCGGGCAGGGTCATGAGGCCGCTCATCGTCGCCGAGAACAGCAAGCCGCTCCTCACCCAGGACATGCTCACCAAGGTGGTCGCGGG
>JBEKFK010000224.1:0-3173 GCA_050013375.1 Nitrososphaerales archaeon
AAGCCAAGGCAAGCGCCAGCGGATCGGCCTGGCTTGGCTGGGCTGACCTGGCTGGCTCTGGCTGCTCTGCCCCTCTGCTCCTCCTCCTTCTCCCCCCGCCAGCGATCGCGGGGCAAGATGGCGTCGCGTCGAGCTGACTCAGCAGAAATGGATGTTTAGAAATTCGATTTTATTACCGAATCCGATGATGTAGTCGAACTCGGGCCAGATTCAGAACCGCGCGGTGATGGCTGCGTCCACCACGTTGCAGAACTTGGCCCTGGTCGCCTTGTAGTCGTCGATGGCCCTGATGCCCTCCTGGATGTCCCTCCTGGAGGCCTCCTCCTTGCGGAAGACGGTCGTGCTGCTCGCGGGCGGGCGTGCGCACGTGGGTGACTTGGGGGACGTTGACGAAGTCGCCGTCCTTGTCCCTGATGCCGGCGGTCACGTCGGGGGCGTCTGGGGCCTACTTGTCCTCGGGGATTCCCTCCCTGAGGTCTCACCTGGCCGTTGGATCAGGCGAGCAGCCGCTGGCTAGCGGGGGTGACGAGGGGGACAGTGAAGTCCTTACTCACGCGGTCGGCCGTCACGTCGGCGAGCGCGGTGCTGGGGTCGTCGTCGGTGTCCTCGACGACGAAGTGGGTGGGGATCCACCAACGTCTGGGCGCCAACTTGTGCGTTCCCCACGGGATCGCACTGACCCTGAGGTCGGTATGAGCTACGGTGATCCGGCGGAGGAGTAAACTCAACTCTCAAGAGTGTGTTAACACGTCTTTATTGCTCGGAATCTGGGATGTAACTGACAAGATACTGCTGCTGCTGCCGACGCCTGCAGGCGCCGCCGTCCGTCGCCCTTCCAGGGTCGCCTCGCCCCTCCGGGAGCTGACAGACTCCCCCCTGGGAGCCGGAAGGCTCACATCCTTCGTCCTCTGGCCTTCAGGCGCCGACGTTCTCGCTCGGCCTTCTCCTCCTCGCGCTTGACCCAGGCCAAGACCTTGGCGCGCCGCTTCTGAACGTGCCCGTACCTCGCCAGTCGCTGAGCTGCAGCCTCCCTCTTGCGCTGCTTCTCCATCCTGGCGGTCTCCTCGATGCGATGGTTGACGAAGGCCTCGAGGTAGTCCCGCACCTTGCCTGGATCGTGCTCAGACTGGACGAAGTTGTAGTCCAGAAGCTCTTGGCCCTGCCCGCGCCAGTTCCAGGTGAGGTCCTTGGCCTTGAGGGTCTTGAAAGCCGAGTGCTTGAAGAACACACAGCCGAAGTAGATGTTCCTCTTCCTCTGGCGGGCAAGAACGTGCTCGTCGGCGAAGCGCTCGAAGTTCCACCTGGTGTTCATTCGTCCTTCCTCGGTGTTCACGCAGGGCTCCGGATGATGGCCTCGTAGACCACACTGGTCGCAGGGCACAAACAGGTCCTTGCAGACTTTCTCCACGTGGCCCTCCGGGTTGCTGCAAACGGGATTCTTGCAACGAAGAGTGCCGGGCTCGCAGCGGAACTGAGGCTTCAAGATGTCCAGATGAGAACGGACGCCACAGTGCTCGCAGTAGCCGGAGTAGATGGCCCTCTTGGCAGTGCTCCCGTTTTTCCGCCACCAATTCCTACGATCGCACTCGACCTCCACGTGTTCTCGCCTAGCTCCCTTGACGATCTCGGCCTTCTCCGACTCGGACAGGTTACTGCAGTTGGGTCCTAGAACGAACTCAAAAAAGGGATCTCTGGGCCATTGGAACACCTTGATTGGCGGACGTCCATCTTCGACGAGTTTGATGAAACGCTGTCTTGACTCCCTTTTTCGCTGCGCGACCTCCTCGTCCGGGTCCGAGTCCGAGTCGTCGATGCAAGGCCCCAGCCTCTCCCACGGTGACCTCCGTCCCCAGGTAGCAGTCGCCCCCCGAGGTGAAAGCACCAGGGCAGGGAGCGACGCCTGCCAGCACTCCTTGTACTGCTTTGGTCCAAACTTCTCCCGGTCTGGATCAGGCATCTTCTCCCTTGGCGCGCCTCGGTAGGTAACTGGACCCAGGTCACAACGGGGGCCCAACTTGGGCCAGGACTCAGCGTGGACATTCCTGGCGAGACAGTTATCGTACTCGACAAAGTCCTTACCGATGTTCTCGTCCAGGATCTGCATCAGCAACCGGCGGTTGACTGGACCTCCCGCGTAGTTGACCCGGTTGGCTTCCAACGTAGCGATGACTTTCAGCAAGACCAAACGCAGTGGGGTCTCCAAGTCGGCGACGTTGTAACACCACTGGGGCCCCGTGGGGTCGGCGCCGTAGCGGTGCATGTTCAGCAGGAAGCGGTGGTTGGGGACGTCCTTCAGGTGGCTCCAGCACTCGGGCCAGAACTGAGGCTCTGGTCCCACCTCTTTCCTCCAGGTCTTACGGCCCTTACCACGCATGAAGGCCTTGGTGACGAAACGGACGCCACCCATGCTCAACTGCTGCGCCAGCATCCCGGACTTGAACTCGCTGTCCCTCCAGTGCGAGAGCACCCCCCGTACGACCAACTCGTCGAAGAGGAGCCTGGTCTCCAGGTACCGATCGACCAGGTCGATGCCGAAGACGTCCCAGACATCCTTCTTGACTCCGCTGCCGCACCAGATCACCTCGGGCGTGGGGTCCTCCGGCTCCCTCGCTCGGAACAAGGCCACCAGATCTGCGGGCAGACACTCAACCAATGGCTTACCCTCGTTGCCCGGCCGATCTCGCCAGGCCTTGAGGTCGATGTGGAGACCGAATCCTGGCAACGTCATCAGGAGAAGCCAGCGCGGCTTCTTGTCGTCCAGGTCATCCTCCACGTCGCAGGCCCCCAGCCCCAACGACAGCCCCTCTCGGAACGCGTCTCGCACCTGGTCCCACTGCTCGGGGTCGTTCGCGTAGGCCTGCCTCGACATCTTCTCGTCGCTGAGATCCAGGGCCTCGGCCGGCATGGGCACGAACTTCTTCAACTGGTCCTCCAGCCAGCGGATCATCTCGTCCACCTTGATGCGCCTGTCCTCGTCGACGTAGCACCTGGGAAGGCAGTTGGTTGGCAGGTGGCGCGGGCGCGCCGGTCGTTCCTGCCGTGGACGACGGACCTGCGGTCGGGGATCCTGGTCTCGGGCCCGCCGGTCCTGCCCTGGGCGACGCTCTGCCTCCCTCGGCCGTCGCCCCTGGTCGCGGGCGGTCGGACGCCGTTCCGCCTCCACCGGCCGGCGT
>JBEKFK010000225.1:0-3162 GCA_050013375.1 Nitrososphaerales archaeon
GCTTGTTGAGGGTGTGGAGTACTGACATAAGCACCGAGCGCGTCTGAGCCCCCGCATCGGAACTCGAGCCGAAACTCACCTTCCTCGCAATCACTGTGGGACGCAAGTCCCTCTCTGCCTGAGAATGCCGACTGCCCGATTATGCCGCGTCGATGTCGGGATTGCGCAGGATCCCTGATTCTCACTCTTCTTTTAGTCGGCATAATCACAGACTCTCAAGGAAGGCGAGCAAAGGGTCTGGGGGACGATAGCGGCTGGGCACGAGGCCTGTTTCGGTTGCGTGAGCAAGGGCGCGTTCCTTGAGCTGCATGTCGGCGTGCAGGTAAATCTGCGTCGTTTCCGTCGACTCGTGGCCGAGCCAAAGGGCGATCACGGTCAGGTCCACACCTCGTCGAAGCAGGTCCATGGCCGCCGAGTGCCGAAGGGTATGAGGTGTCACCGCCTTGCTCTTGAGAGACGGGCAGGACCGGCATGCGGCCTCAGTGTGCCGGGCGACGAGTCTCTGGAGGGCATCGGCACTCAAGCGGGTGCCGCAGGAACTGGGAAAAACGAAGTCCTCCTTACCACCTCTCTGTTCCTCCGACCATTCCCTGAGGGCGATGACAACATCCGACCGGAGTGGCGTGCACCGCATCTTTCGGCCCTTGCCGAGGCATCGGACGTGGGCACCGGCGCCGAACTCCACATCCCTCCACCGGAGGGAGGTGATTTCGCTGTTGCGCAGGCCCGTCTGAACGGCGAGAAGAAGGAGCGTTCTGTCTCTCCTGCCGATCCACGTTCCCGGATCGGGAGCGGCGGTGAGGGCGTCGGTCTCTTCCTTCGTGAGAAACTCAACCGGACCCCGCTCATACCGTTTGGCGGGGATCGCGAGGATCCGTTGGCAGTGGAGTGCGAGTGCCGGTTCGTTGAGGGCCGCGTAGCGGAAGAAGGCATGCAGGGCAGAAAGGCGGTTGTTCCGGCTCCTTGGCGAGTTGCCCCTTTTGCCCTCGAGATAGTCAAGGAACTTCCCTAGGAAGGGTGCATCAAGATCTTCCAGGCGGAGTCCGGATGGTGCGCGGCCGAGCTGTTCTTCCGAGAAGCAAAGGAGCAGACGGAACGTATCCCGGTAGGCGGCGACCGTGTGAGGGCTCGCGTCGAGCTGTCCGAGCAGCCGGTCGGTGAAGAAACGCTGGAGAAGGGAAGGAAAGCTCATCGTGCGCCTCCTTCGCTTGCACGTTCCGTCGCGAGGCTGAGAAGTTCGGGGACCGCCTCGATGTACCAGTAGGTATTGCTCACGTCGACGTGCCCGAGATACGTGGAGAGCTTCGGCAGCTCACGGGCGACGTCCAGTCCTTCCCTGTACCATTCGATGAGCTTCTGCGTCGCGAAGGGGTGCCTCATATCCTGGAGCCTCGGTCCCCGCCCGATACGCCGGCTTCCTGTTGGCGCCCGGAGACCTACAATACAGGACAACTTCGCGAAAGTGCGGCGAGCGATACACTTGTCAAGCCGCATGCCTCCCCTCTCGGACACAAGGAACGCCGTGGTGGAAGGGCATCGCCCGTCCCGTATTTTTGCATACCGGGCAAGAGCCGCCCGCGTGGTGTCGCCGATAGGAACACACCGTGACTTCCCGAACTTCGTGCACCGGACGGCGAGGATGCCATTCTCAAGGTCCACGTCGCCGATATCGAGCGCAAGCGCCTCTCCCGGCCGCAGCCCGCAGGATACGAGAAGGCCGATGAGCGTCACGTAGGTCGGCGCCCGCAACCCCTTTGGTGATGGGAGTCGCGAGGCCTCGGCCATGAGACGCTCGATCTCCCTGTCGGTATAGATATGAGGTTTGTTGCGACGGTGGCGGGCATACAGAAGCCTCTTTGGGGGGACTTCCGTTCGCGGATCGAAGGGGTGAAGCCAGGCGGCGAACTGCCTCACCATGGAGAGCCGCCGGGACCAGGTCGCCCGCTGCACCCCTTGGGGCTCTTGAGCCCATCGGACGGCGATATCGGTGGTGATAAAGTCCATGCCTTCCCTCTCGAGAAGATCGACGAAATGGCCGAGCGTCATCGCCGGTTCCCTGAGTCTGGATCCCAAAGAACGGCGGATTGCAATGTATCGGGCGAGAGCCTCATGAATCGTCATTCGGCGCCTCCCGGCCAGGGTCGGGCAACAGTCCGCAGTGACTCGAAATCCACCTTCGTGTAAATCTGGGTGGTGCCCATGGATCGATGCCGGAGGACCTCCGATATCTCTGCGATCGACGCGCCATGACGGATCATCCTCGTCGCGATGCTGTGACGGAAAGAGATGGGCCGCTCCGCGGTCTGGGTGAAGGCCGGCCCGTCTGAGCGCGAGGCGCACCACGTGGCCGACGGCTGCCGGACCGGCAAGGCCGACGCGGGGAGCGTACACGCGCAGAAAGACCCGCCTCGAGCTGCTCGCGCTCCGGTCGTCGCGTATATAGAGAGCCAGGGCCTCCCCCACGTCTTCGAGGAGGGGAAGGCGGTCCTGCATCCTGCCCTTGCCCCGGATGACGATCTCTCCACTCCGCCAGAGGATGTCGCCGAGCTCCAGGGCGACGACTTCTCCCGCCCGCAAACCAAGCCGTGCGAGAAGGAGGAGGATCGCGCGGTCACGCCCGCATGACGTCCCCGAAATGATATGCTCCACCTCGTCGGGTGAGAGAAAAGGGGTTATTCGAGCCTGGCTCCATTTGCGGACCATGGGAACTGCAGATGAAAAATCGGTGGGAGCTTCTCCCCGGAGATGGAGAAAGCGAAGGAACGATCTCAGGGCGACGGTGAGGAGCCGGGCATACTCGCTCGACCGGTTGCGAATGCGGTCGAGAAGGAAGTCCTGGATGACCTGCGCATCCAATGTCTCCGGGGAGGCGTAGGTAAGGAAATCACGAACGAAAGGTGCGTAGACAAGAATCGAGTTCTTCGCCAGGCCCCGCTCTTTACGCAGGTAGTCGACGTAGGGCTGCGCCGGGTCGACTTCACCCGAAGGAGGAGATGAACATACGGCTTCAGCGCGAAGGTACCTGAGGAAGAGCCGAAGAACGGCCGTTTCGAAATCGGCCCTCGCTTTCTTCATGGGTGAACGCTTCACAAATGAAGAGAGATGGGACTCGTCTATATCGCTGACAGCGAGTCGTTTCTTCTCAATCCATCCGGCAAAGCA
>JBEKFK010000226.1:0-3133 GCA_050013375.1 Nitrososphaerales archaeon
TTCAGAATATCCCCGTTCTTCAGGACGTGCTCCGCCGAGACTCTCATGCCTGACCGGGCATCGATGGCGTAGAGGAATCCCTTGGCAAGGTCTGTGTGAATCCTGCTCGCGAGGTCGATGGCCGTCGACCCTCCTCTCATGACGTGCGCGTCGGGGAGCACGTTGCCGTTCTTGTCGGAGAGCTTCGTCTCGTCCTCGACGGGAAAGACTACAATTGCCTTGAGGAGCCCGAAGTATGCCTGGTCGATCGCCTGCTGCACGCCCGTCGCGCCGTAGGGGTCCAGCACCTTCTCCTTCACGAGCTGGAGGGCCCTGGTCTGCTGCGGGGAAAGGTCGGGCTTGGCGACCTCGAAGGAGCCATCCCCGGGGGTGTACCTGATCAGCGCGTGTTCGGATGCCCTCCTTAGGAGCAGCTCGGCCTCGGCCGCGCATGGGACGACCGTCTTCCCGGTCTTCCTGAGCTTCTCGATCCTCTCCGCAGCTCCTGGAAGGTCCGCCTTGTTCGCCGCGATGAGGCTCGGCTTGTTTGTCTCCCTGAAGGCCTTCACGAGGTTCATGAGGTCCTGCTCGGTCCATCCGGAGGGTTTGTCCGGCTTCAGCTTCAGGTGGAGTACGGCCCCTTCGATGCCTTCTTCGTCGATGCCCAGGCCGGACAACCTCTGGGCGAGGTGCGCTACGATGCTGGAGCCCGTCTGCTCGGCCAGGCGGGCGGACTTCTCCCAGTCCTTGCCGATGATCCCGAGGACCCAGAGGTCGAGCTCGTTCTCAACCATCAGGACGTCCTGGACGGGGTCGTTGGTTCCGACCTCCACCTTCCTCCCTTCCTCGTCGGTCCCGCCCGAGGCGTCCACGACGTGGATGAGGGCGTCCGCCTGCCTCAGCTCGTCGAGGAACTGGTTGCCTCTACCCCTGCCGGCCGAGGCGCCCGAGACGAGCCCAGCGACGTCGACCAGCTTCACCGGTATCAGCCTCACACCGTCGGTGCAGACCGAGTTCTTCGGGGTATCCGTGACCCCCATCTCCTTGCAGACGCACTTCGTCCTCAGGTAGCCCATCCCGAGGTTCGGGCTGATTGTGGTGAACGGGTAGTCGGCGATCGGGACGTTCTTCAGCGTCGCGGCTGAGAAGAAGGTGGACTTGCCCACGTTTGGCTTGCCGACTATCCCCACTAGCAATACGCTCGCGGACCGCCGAACGCGCCATAATGAAGGCTTCGGAAGGAGGGTCTACCGGCCGAACGTGGACGACCCGCCGCCGCAGTTTCAGCCAGCCCTCCGCCCTCCTCTTCACCTGCAGGCGGACCAACCCTATAGCCCCGCAGGTCGGCCTCCGCGGACGTGACCAGGATACTCGTCGCAGGCGGTGGAGTCGCAGGCGTTGCGGCGGCCGTCTCGGCGAGCAAGGGGGGCGCGGATGTCGTCCTCGCGGAGGGGTCCGCGTGTCTGGCCCCCAACAAGAGCCTCCTCCCCCTACTTCTCTCCGGCGAGGTTACACCGGCCCAGGTTCGCGTGGCGGATCCAGAAGACCTCAGGGCGCGCTTCGGAATCGAGGTGAGGCTGGGCGACCAGGTCGGCTCATTTCACACATCCTCCGGAGTCGCCCGCACCCGGCTGGGCCGCATAGGGTTCGACAGGGCCATCATCGCCACTGGCTCTCGCTCGGTCCTGGACGACGTCCGGGGTGCCACCAAGAGGGGGGTGTTCACACTGAGGTCCCTCGAAGACTACCTCGCGCTCCGGTCAGCGCTCGGAACCGTCTCGAGCATCGCAATCTCCGGTCCGCTCCTCCAGTCCTTGGTCCTTGCCCAGACCCTGTCGCGGGCCGCACGGGTCTCGGTCTTCGTCGGAGGCGGGACGCTCCAGAGGTTCACGCAGAGATTCCTCGGCGCGGTCTCAGAGTCCGCCTCTTCCGCGGGCGCGACGGTGCTGTTCCAGCCCATGGACGCGATTGTCGGCGTGGATCGCGTCGAGGCGGTGATGTCGGCGGGAGAGGTCCACGCATGCGACGGCGCCGTGATCCTGCCTCGGAGCCTTCCCTTCCTCCCCCCGGTGGACTGCGTGAAGGGCGACCACGGCGGAGCGGTCGTCGACGAGTCGATGAGGACGACGAACCTAAGAGTCTTCGCCGCGGGTGACTGCGCCGAGATCATGTGCGGCTCAGCTTCGCTTCCCACACGGCTCCACTCCTCCTCGCTCGCCATGGGCGAGGTGGCTGGGGTGAACGCCGCCGGCGGAGCCGCGAGGGTCTCGATCTCCCGGTGCCTCGCCCTCGAGCTGTTCGGGGTCGAGGTGTGCGTGGCGGGCCTCGACGCGGACGGGGCCCGGAGGGCGGGGCTTGACGCGGTCGAGTTCGACGCCTCGGGGGAGGATGGCGAACCCGACACATCGCTCGTCTATGACAGGGTTACCCTACGACTCTACGGGGTCCAGCTTGCTGGCAGGGGCGCCCTGGCGCTCTCTGACTACGTCTCCCTCGTCGTCGCGTCGGGGGCCAGCCTCGGCGACCTAGCCTACCAGGAATCCCCGTACCTGCCCAGTTTTAACAGGGGCAGGTCTCCAATATCCTTAACAGCAGGCCGGGCGCTCGCCCGAGCAAGAGGATAGCTGGTTGGCGAACCGCAAGGTACTGATCTGCGACACTGTCGACGTGGCATCGCTCGCGCTCTCGGAGGATTTTGATGTCGACTACCTACCGAAGATCACTCCCGAGGAGCTCCTCGAGAGGGTCGCGAACTACGACGCGGTGGTGGTCCGGAGCCGGACCAAGATAGACTCGAACGTGATCGAGAAGGCCGCTAGGCTGAAGCTGATCGCCCGGCCCGGGACCGGTCTGGACAACATCGACCTCCGCGCGGCCAACGCAAAGGGAATCGAGGTCGTCAACAGCCCGGAGGCCCTCGTCGAGGCGGTGGCTGAGCAGGTGGTCGGGCTCATGCTCGCGCTCGCCAGGAGGACCCCATCGGCCGACGCGTCAACCCGGTCTGGCAAATGGGAGAAAGAGAGGTTCGTCGGAGCGGAACTGAGGGGACGGACAATTGGCATCGCCGGCATGGGAAGGATCGGACGGAGAGTCGGCGAGATCGCCAAGGTGCTCGGAATGTCGGTGCTTGGCTACGATATCATTGAGATCAGCA
>JBEKFK010000227.1:0-3123 GCA_050013375.1 Nitrososphaerales archaeon
TCGCGCTCAGGAACTTGCCCCTGTATGTGCCTCCCTCCTTCACCTTCACGTTTCCTCTTGATCGGAGGTTCTCGACCGTCATGCCGTTGCTGGCGAGGAGGTTCCTGCACGTTCTGCACTGTCTTTCTCTTTGAGAGGTAGAAGTTAACTGCTACATATACTTCGAAAGTTGTTCCAAGTCAGAGATTGAAGCTTTTAGACTAATCTCAGTAGATGGAAGCTATGAAAGCCCCTCCTCAGGAAGGGTGCCATGGGTCAGCAGCAGGCGCCCGGCCAGGGCGCTTATCACGAGCGACTTCCTCATAGGCTGCACTCCTAACCTCGAGGAACCAAATCTGCAAAGTAGAACCCGTCCCTCAGAACAACCTGTCCTTTCGTTATCAGTATCTCGTTCCTGAAAATCGGCCCGTCATAAACGAACGTGTGAAATTCTCCGTTCTCACCACACGGATCTACAGTGCTGGGAATGGATTCCAGGAATGCCCTGTCGTAATCTAATCCACAAAATTCTCCGGCCAGCTTCCGGGGGTCTACGCAACAGACCACTGCGCGAAACCCGGTCTCGATGAACTCCCTCGCCAGCTCGCTGGTGTCTCTCCCCCACAGCGGAAATACACCCTTCATCCCAATCTGGGCGAGTTTCTCCTCCCTGTAAGAACGAATGTCCCGAAGAAAGAGGTCTCCGAACACTACTTCTCGTACCCCGAGATCCTTGTATCTCGACAACACTCGGCGCATCCGGTCCTCGTAGATCTCGTTCGTAGCCATCCTTGGAATCCAGACCTCCTCGAGCGGAAGCCCCAGGGACGAGGCCTGGGCGTGAAGGAGGGCACGCCCAACGCCGTGCATGCTTATCCTATCGAACTCCTCCGTGACGGTGGTCACAAGTGCGTTCACCCTGTACTTCCGCCCGAGGATCATGTCTATGAGTGCGAGGGAGCTGTCCTTTCCGCCGCTCCAGGACAGGAGAACGTCCATCACGCGTTAGGTTACCTCCTTCATTGGGCGTTCGAGCATTCGTGGTTTGACCACCTTGAGGATGGCGCTCACGAGGATCGGTCCCACCAAAGCAAAGAAGACGAAATCACTGATTTCGTGCGCGAGCATGAATGGGATGGCTGGGATCAGGGTCGCGAACGCGACCGTAAGAGGCACGCCGGCGAGCACGGTCGGGGTGATAATCGTGTTCAGGTCATAGAGGAGGGCGCCTACCAAGCCTAGAAAGCCCCAGAACAGGCTTCTGGCAGGGGCGTCCCCCCTGTCGAAGGTGAAGAACCTCCTAGCCAAGTGTCCCAGGAAGGCGTAAACGGTCTCTGACACTATCAGGATGATCAGGAGCGCCCCGCCAGCGGCTCCTAGGGGGTTTACCGAGCCGTACACCAGCCATGTGAGCGCGCCGACCGAGACGCCAATCTCAAGTCCGAAGGCCAGCGCAGAGACGAACACAATCGTGTCCATCAGCTTGACGTTCGACAGGGGGAACATCGCATAATCAGTCGTGATGGCGAGGGCGGTAAACAGGGAGATTGTCGCCACTTTCTGAGTTCGTCGCAGGCGCAGGGGCTCCAAATGACACGGCTGGCTAATCCAGCCAACCTTATAAGGCTGCAGTATCTACTCTATGTCTTGGGAATCACTTGGCCACCAGAACAATCGTAAGCATATCCATTGCATTGCTCGGGCTTCTGATACTAAGCACCACTGCCGGGGTCTACTACTATTACGAGTATGGACAGGCGACGCAATCGAAGAACCAGTACGTGACTGAGCTGACGACGGCCACGATCCAGTACAACAAGCTAGCCGCCGACTACAACTCGTCCCTTTCTCTCTACAACGAGACTTTCTCGCTGCTGGTGGGTACGCTCGCGGCGGTGAACACTTCCCTACCGATATACCAGGAGGCGAGCGGCGAACTCTCGCAACTCTGGAGCCAGTACCTCACCCTGAAGCCCGCCTCGAGCTCACTCTACGCGGCCGACATACTGGTCGATTTCGGAAACGGCACCCACCGTTGGTACAACAACACGGCGGTCCAGCCGGGTTGGAGCATGTACACCGAGACCGTCGTGCTCAGCCATGGAGACATGCAGGCGCAGTGGTATCCCCAGTATCAAGAGCACTTCATAACGGGAATAGATGGCGTGGCTAACTCGAACAACATGTACTGGTTCCTCTGGACGTACAATCGCACGGCCTCGTGGCAGGTCGCCCAGGTCGGCGCTGACGACCTTCCGGTCTACAACGGGTCAGTGTTTGCCTGGACCTACTGCGGGGAGACGCCAACGTATGCGCCGACATGCACTCCGTAAGCCGTCAGCCCACATTGTTGCGCGTCGCGAGCTCGAGTCTCTCCGATAACCACGGCAGAGAATCGGTTATGAAGCTAGGACCGTGATGGGCCAGAAAGTCGAGCGGTCCTGGAGCAAGGAAGCAGTTCCCCTTACTTACTGCGTCCAAGCGCCGCCAGCCCCTCTTGTCTATGGTTCTCTCCAGGTCCTGCCGGCTAAATTTCGAGTACATCTTCGCCTCATAGAAGATCACATCTGGATTATCGGTTGCGACCTTGCTCAGGTCCGGGGTAAGCCACTCCGAACGAACCTCGTCGAAGAGCGTAAATCCGCCAAGAAGGTGAAGAGAGTCTGTGATGTAGCTGTAGGCCCCGAACGAAACAGGCCCGCCCAGGTCTATCTCAACGTAAGCCCTGAGCTTCGTCCCGATGGGTTTCGAGTTTGAGACCTCCCTGATTAGCCCTGAAGACAGCTTCCTTGCCTTCTCAATTTCGCCCACTACCAGCCCAAGCTTGACCACCGTGTCGATTATGCCCGCGACCGAGACTGGAAGGGCAAGGGGATAGACCGGGAACTCGGCCGACAGCTTGAGGGCGAGGTCTCTCTGGTAGCCGGTGATGGCGAGGATTAGGTCTGGCTTCATCTCCCGCAACAGATCATTGTTGGTGGTGCTGTAACTCCCAACCTTCCTCTTCACTCTCGCCTCCTCCGGTCTGGCGCAGAAGGCGCTCACGCCGATGACCCTGTCGCCCAGGCCGAGCATGAATAGCGTCTCAGTGAGAGCCGGGCTCAAGCTTATGATCCTGACCGGCTTCTCGGAAATCTGGACCTC
>JBEKFK010000228.1:0-3115 GCA_050013375.1 Nitrososphaerales archaeon
CAACAAACACGGAGTTCGGTACGCGAACGAATATCCTCCGCCTCTGGCCATCGATACCTTCTACCCATACTTAACCGACTTCGACACCTCCGTTCCAGAGTACACCCGCATCCCCAGCTTCATGATCTTCGACTCCACTGTGATGCAGGCAGGAGCACTGGTGGTGCCTTGGGGAGTGCACCAGTTGCCCGCCGCGCTGGGATCGAACCCGACCTGGAGCAGTGACAACAGCACCGAACTCGCGAAAGGATGGATTCAAACAGGCGCCACGATAGCGGACCTGGCGAGCGCGATCAACGGCCTCAGTCCTTTCGCGGGCATCCATCCGTCGCTCAACTCTAGCAACAATACCGGCCCTGCGAACTCGATAGCGATCGATATCGACCCGAATGTACTGACGGAGACGGTGAACACCTACAACGGCTACTGCACGTCTTCGCCACCCAAAGATCTACAATTCGGACGACCCGCACTCAACTTGGTTCCGATACAGAAGGCGCCGTTCTACGCTGTGGCAATGTGGCCTGCAGGACCAAACACACAGGGAGGACCGATAAGGAACGCAAAGGGCCAGGTCTGTACCTCGGAGGGCAACGCGATTCCCAGACTCTACAGCAACGGGGAACTTGGCTCAGTTTGGGGCCTGTTGTATCACGGCGCCGGCAACATCACCGAGTGCTTGTGCTACGGCCAGATATCGGGTCAGAATGCGGCAGCAGAGACGTCCTGGTCGTAGGAGTCCACTGAAAACCAAGCACGAAGGAGAACTTCGGGAGGCTCCTTCCTCAGGGGCTTCCCACCCTTCCGATTTAGGATGCGCACGCTCGACTCCGTCCTGAGATAGAAAAGGGGAGACGGAACTACGTCGAATAAGGACGGCGTCTCGCCTGGGCCGAGAAGGCGCACCTTCGAAAGGACGCTCGACGAACTGAGAACAATATCAGAGCGCCTTTCACTGCCCGATGTCGTTACGGCTGAAGCTGTGCTAATCTGCGCACAGGGCGCTGCACGAGGACTGGAGACAGGGAAACCACTCACACGAACAATTGCCTCAATCTACATGGCGTGCAGAGAGAAAGAATTCTCAACCACCCTGGATGGCATAGCAAGGGTCAGCGGTCTCAAAAGAAGCCAAATCGCCAAATCCTACAGGTCGCTCGTCACAGAGCTAGACCTGAAAATCCCAATCGCCGACCCGGCAGAGTGCCTAGCGAGGGTAGCGTCCAGGGCGAGAGTGAGCCCAAAGGTGGAGGCAGACGCCCGAGAGATACTCTCGCGAGCCGAGAAAGCGGGAATCACGGCCAGCTTGTGTCCGACCGGGCTCGCGGCTTCGGCGCTCTATCTGGCCTCATTGCTAAATGGCCACTGGCTAACTCAGAGTGCTGCGGCGGAGGCAGCAGGCGTGAGAGAGGCCACTGTCCGGAAGCAGAGCAAGCGCCTCCGGAAGACAGTCGAGGTGCGGCTGGGAAGAACAACGCGAAAGAAGAGGCTTAGTTGGTCCGAGTTGGAGGCGAGTCGGTCGACGGATGCCGAAGTGCCTGTAAGATCTCTTGCACGATAGAGAGAACTAGTCCATCCGCGGAAGTAATCTTGACGTCTCCTGCCGGACGCGCTTAATCTGATGGCATGTTTCGCCGTGAGTTGTTTAGTGTTAGACCGCAATCAAACGCTCCCTCTATCAGCACTGTCGACTCCCCATCACTTGAAAAGGGGCGTACGCCCTGCGTCTGGGGATGCTTGTTACTCAAAAGGACGCAGCAGATACACATCTCAATATTTCGTTCAACCTTTGCAGGCCGTTGTGGCCGATTATCCTCGGCGGAAGCACAATGAACCTCCGTTTTCACCTTCTGATTGCGTTCCTGACCTGTGGCAGGGCCGCGGCGAAGGCCGTGTGCGGGCAGTAGTCCGTGTTGTCGTCCAACTCGCAGTAGAACTTGATCTTTCCGCCGTCCGCCGTCTTGGCCTTCACACCCACTATCCTGTCAATCTTGTTGTCCCTCACGATGACCTCGCTGTTGCTCATCGAGACGAGTTTGAACAGGGGAGTAGAGTTCGAGAAGGTAGCCTCGACGTAGAGCATCGTCTCCATGAGCTCGCTTGCGAAGCTGGCGACCTTCTTGTCCTCCTTCCTCGCTCTCTGTTCTATTTCGTGGTAGAGCTGCCTTGAGACGGTTATGCTGGTGAACCCTCTCTCGGGCAACGGTCTCACTGCTTTATCTTGGGAGGCCGTACGCCCAGCTTCTCCATCACCTTGTAGACCTGGGGGAGGGCGTATGCGAACCCGATGTGGACGCAGTCGTCTCTCTCGTCCACGTCGCACATTAGGCCTTTCTCCCCGACCGATACGCCAGCGATCCTGTTCGTCCTGTTGTCCTTGATGTAGATCGTGTTTGTGCCCTCGTCGAAGCCGAACTCCTGCATGAACGGCGCGTACCTCCCGAAGACCTCGTCCTTCTCCATCAGCTCCTCTAGCGTGCCGGTGATATAACCCGCGAAGCTCGTTACTCCCTTCCTGACGAGCTGCTCCTTCTTCTTCTCGTAGACCTGTTTGTAGCGCTCGTAGACGGGGATTGCCACGCTGAGATTCATGTAGCCTGAGTCTCTCTTCGGCGTCCTCTCTCCACTCTCCTAAGCAGCTATTAGCATAATCCTTAATAAGTTTTCTGCTATTCCATGCTAATGAACACTTATGGAGGTAGATTCCTGCGCAGCGGTGCTTCTTCCGTTCTCCGTCTTAAAAGGCGGCCATACGTCTCGGTTCATGAGCGACGCTAACCCCGAGCGTGAATCTGAACTCTGTGAACACTGCGGCTCTCCTCTGGACGAGAGTGGGCTGTGCTGGTCCTGCGGCGGCGGAGGGTTCCAGAGCGGTCGCAGCCCCGTGGGCACGGCTCCTCTGGACAGGTCAGAGCTCGCCAAGGTGCTCGGGAGGGGCGTCGGGGACAGGGCCCATGGCGCCTACTCTCTATCCATGCAGCAGGCCGAGGGGATGTCCCACCTCAGAGAGGAGATCGAGTCGCTCGTGGAGCAGTTCAACGCCTCACCCCAGACCAAGAACTCAGTGAAGCAAGGTTCTGAAAGGAACGCCATCAAGCTGCTCCCCGAACTGGGA
>JBEKFK010000229.1:0-3057 GCA_050013375.1 Nitrososphaerales archaeon
CTACGGCGTCGGGTCCGGCGTCCCCAACCAGTGGCAGATAGCCATCGAGCCCGACCTGCCCATCCTCCTCGACATCGTCGACATCGCCGACACGGTAGGCGACCTCTTCAACACGCTCATCACCAACAGCATCGACTCGCTCATCTCGGGCCTCCCCGGCTGGGCTCAGGACCTCATCAACGCCGTGCTCGGCGGGGTGGACGACATAATCCGCGACGTCCTCGGAATCCCCGACGACATCACGGACTGGCTGGGCGAGATCATAAGCAACATAGGGATCTGGCAGGACCTCATCGACGCCCTCGCGCAGTACATCTCGATCACCATCTTCGAGCTGGACGACCCGCTCACCATCCTCCCAGCGCAGAACTCGCTGATCCCGGTCCAGATACCGATACAGTACATAGGGATCACCGTCGACGCAAGCGAGCTTGTGCTTCAAGGGGACATAGGAGATTGATGGCATGAAGACGACCGGCGGCGGTGTCAACCGCAACTTCATCACGGAGACCAACCACGACAACGCCTCCCTGACCTCGATGACGACCATCGTCCACAGGTTCCCGGAACCCGGAGACTACCATGGCGTGGTCCACTTCAGGGGGAGCGCGGTGAGCGCGTTCACGATCGGCGTTGCCGATTCCCTCGCGTCCGCGGCGGCAGGGGGCGGCGCGACGCCGACAAAGGTCGAGGTGAACCTCAGGGCGATCCACCTCGCGAGGGGGACCGGGTCGGAGGAGCCCAGCTATCAGCTGGAGACGGGCGGCTATGCCGTCTTCCGTGTCCCGGCAGGAACGGTCGGCGGATACGCGGTCGAAATCCACAGGTCGACTGGCAACAGGGAGGGCCGCAAGGTCTTCGACAGCCGCGAGCCGAGCGTCGACGACACCCTCGCGGTGGTCATGGTAAGGCCGGGTGGGTACTCCATCGAGTGCACGACGGACGGGGCGAGCAAGACCAGAGCCGATCTAACGGTGACCTACCCGGACAGGGTCCTCAAGCCCGTCGACCCGGTCAAGCTGAAGTGCGGCAAGGACGGGATACAGCCCGGCAGCCTCAAGGTCCAGCCCATGCAGGGCCTGGTCTTCAGCTTCGAAGCTCCCACCAGGATTAGAATCGAGCTGACCGCTCCCGACGACCGACCGAGGGTCTTCACGAACAAGGCGACAGCCCGCGCCCACGCTGGGAAGCGGCTGACCCACAGGTACCCGATGGTCCCGCGCGACGCCAAGAGCAAGTCCGAATGATCACCTCCTAGGGTCGCCCGATTGCCGGAAGGGTGATCTCCTCGCCGGGAGGCGCTACATTCCTTCACCCATCGGGATGCCCAGGAAAGGCGTGGATCGCTCGCTGACGAACTGGTCTGAACCCAAACCTAGAAAAGGCATCGATGACTTCTAGGCCCGACGCACGGGGCCTTCGTCGGCTTCAGCGAGCGGTCTGGATTCCTGACACATATACCCGGTCGCCGGACGGCATGGGCCAGAATGGCATCCCCGATTCTCAGGAAGGGCTCCATCGGCTACGGCGCGTGCCCGGACATGACCGGGGCCAGGAGACTCCTTCAGCTCTCCCACTCCGTGGAGAACGCCGGCTTCGAGGCGATCTGGGTCAGCGACCACTTCCATCCCTGGTTCCATACCAACGCCTCCGAGTACAGCACCTGGGTGTGGATGGCCGCAGCGATGCAGGAGATCAAGATTCCCTTCGGCACCTCCGTGACTGCGCCCATCCTCCGCTATCATCCAGCCATAGCCGCGCAGGCCTTCGCGACGATGGAGACGCTTTTCGGACACCGGGTCATGCTCGGGGTGGGGACGGGTGAGGCCATGAACGAGGTCCCTCTGGGGTTCCAGTGGCCGAAGTACTCTGAGAGGCGGGACAGGCTCATCGAAGCGGTCCAGGTCATGAAGAAGCTCTGGAGGGGCGGGTTCGTCGACTTCGAGGGGAAGTACTACCGGCTGAAGGCCGCCAACCTCTACACGAAGGCGGACGTGCCGGTCTTCATGTCCGCCATGGGACCGAAGATGGCGAGGCTGGCGGGCATCTACGGGGACGGGATCATCACCGTCTCGAGGACGGCGGACTACGCCAAGGGGACCCTGTTCCCGAACCTCCGCGCCGGCGCCGAAGAGGCGAACAGGCCATACGACGACATTACCAAGGTGGTCGAGGTCGACATTGGCTACGACGAGGACTACGGCCGGGCGATAAAGGCGGTGCGGAAGTGGGCCCCGTCCCTCCTGGACGAGATATTCATGACGGACATCTCCGACCCCAGGGAGATAGAGAGCAGGGAGAGCAAGGTGACGGACAAGCAGCTCTCGGACGTCTTCGTGATCGCCACCGACGAGAACGAGATCATCAGAAGGATAGAGCAGTACTTCGACTGCGGGTTCGACCACGTCTACGTCCAGCTCAACACGTTCGACGACGACAAGGCGGTCGAGCTCTTCCGGACGAAGGTGCTCCCCTACTTCAGGAAGTAGGATCGCGCGAAAGAACTAATCGTCGAGTCGGTTACGCTCACCGACCTCCCTCACGCCCGCCACTCTTCAGCTGCAATGAAGTCATCGAGTTTGCCAGCTCGCGAAACTTGAGGGGGCGATGTCCATGGTGCCGGCCGCGGTCGAATTCTGCACTACTCTGAATGCCTCCACGTTGACCACCGCCCCCTGGACCACCAAATCGGTCTCGTAGCCCGAGACTTGCTCGATCGAGCGGTGCTAAGACATATCCAAAAGACACGATAGATATTCGGCGATAACGACTACCGGGTCAGGGGTTTGCTCCCCCTCTTTCTTCCCAGAGATGAGCCCATCACCCCGAGAATCACCCCGACTTGGATGAGCACTAGCAATACGTAGGTGACGGGCAGTGACGTGCTAGCAGCCGTGCTTGCTGTTGTAGACGGAGACGGCGTGGTGGTAACGTTAGTGGTTGTCGAAGCCGCCGAACCGGAGACCACAAAGACTTTGCTCGAGCCATCGCTCACGAACAGCTCACCCCTACCGGAGTCGTAAGCCACACCGCTTGCGCCTCCTGTACCATACACCC
>JBEKFK010000230.1:0-3048 GCA_050013375.1 Nitrososphaerales archaeon
CCAGATTATCATGGCGGCCATCACACCGCTATATTAAATCTCGTTTCTGGCGTTTTATCAGCTCCTCACGGGAATTATTTTCGGAAATAACACGAATGGAAATTGAGCTGAAATCAATTCTCACGGTCCGGGGAAATGGAGATTCTGCGAAATTAACCTTTGGAATCTAGGACAATCCGAACCACATTTTGATTAGGAACTCACCAATCAGTGGACCTCGGGAAAGCGCGGCGAACTAGCTAGACGGGTGGCAAACCCCTCCCCTAAACGGGGTCAGGAGCCGAACCTTGGCAGATGATCTTCAGTTCTTCTTTCGGACGACGGCGAACGCCCCGAAGAGTACCAGAGCGAGGAAGACCACTTCGACGCTGAAATACATGAACGTGCCGGCGCTTCCGAAGAGGTTCGTCGCTGTGTCCAGCTCCCCGACCAGCTGGTAGAGCAGGTACGCAAAGGCGACGCTGAATCCCACGACCACGGTGACAAGTGTGCCGGAGATGATCCTCGTCATGTCTGTTGCCCTTAGTCGGAACATAGTACCTAGCAACAGTTCGGGGGTAGATATACTTTTGGAAATTACATGAATTATGAGATGGGCGGTGATGCGGACTCTGATAGTAAGCCGTTCTGCTTACTCCAGGACGTCCACTTCGATAGTCGGGCGTCTCGCGGCTCCGTTTACGACGTAGTACCCTCCGTAGAGCATCAGGAAGAAGAAGGTGGCGAGGATTGAGATGTACTCGTAGCCCGTGAACGACATGTTGAGACCGATGGAGGTGCCGACCAGCGGAAATGCCGTCACGATGAGGTATCCGAAGGCGACAGTGAACGCCATCAGGACCAGTACAAGTGAGGCCACGATCAGGTTGATCACTGTCCTAGGGCGCCTGTATGACATAGGTAATCAAGGAGGTACGCGCGAAAACCGTATTTAACCATGAGCGAACCACTGCATAGCAAATTGGAACAATCTTTATGTATATTCTGAGTTTTTTGGCGCTCCGAGGAACGAGAGAATGGCAGGCCGCCCCCCGGATGACTATGCTTCGCGAAAGGCTTTTAAGCAAAACCCGGGTCATACACATTTTGAGGGCACCAGGCGTCCGTTGACAGGAAAAACACAGTCGACGATCATCAACCGCGTCCCTCAAGAGCCAGGGTTGTCCGATTTCGGGCTACAGGGGATTACCTACGTACTGGGTTCAGGGTTCCCGACGAACAGCGTCTACCTTGTCACGGGCGACCCCGGCACGTTCTACGCCACCTTCGCACAGCAAGCCCTCTACAACGCGTGCAAACAGAAGATCAAGGTGGTCTATTACACTACGGAAGCCTCGAGCGAGGAGATCATACAGGACATGCACACCTTCAAGTGGGACATTGGGGACGCTATGGACGACGGGTCCTGGGTCTTCACAAGGGTGCTCCCGCCGCAGCTCAAGACGGTGGCCAGCAACACACCCGAGGACCCGAGGGAGCACCGAATCGACCTGCCCCCGCACTCGCTCTCCGCTCTCAGGGACGACTTCATCGAGATGCTCAACGAGGGGAGGTGGAGCGCCCTATCTCTCTCGTACATCATGAAGACCTACCCGGAGGACGAGGTGACCGACCTCATCATGTACTGGGTCAGCGCCGCTCACAACATCGGGGGGGTGCACTTCATACTGCTCCCCAAGGGGATACACGAGGAGTCCCGGATCAACTACATCAAGAGCCTCGTCGACGGGGTCCTCTCGTTCAAGTTCGCCCAGGGGTTCGAGCAGGCTGAGGGCGAGATAGACATCGAGAAGCTCCGCAGGGTGATTCCGAAGGTCAAGACAATCCGCCACGCTGTCCAGGACAACGGGCTGGCGATCGAGACAACGGCGAGAGTCGGGTAGCCGGTATCCCAGGTTGCCAGTAAGAGATTACACGGTAGGCGGCTCAGCGCGACCATGTGTAGTCCAAACCTATAAATGTGAGGACTTGAGCGAGGTATTCGGGCGTGCTCGACATGAAGATTGGAGCTGCATGGACGTGACGGACGATGTCGCGCCCGTATGCCTCGAAAACCTCCCGTTCCGCAGGGTTGCTTTCAAAGGAGCTTGGCACGGATAGATGGCGCTCGGGGGCTCGATGGTGATGGGCATGTCCACAGGCGAGTTCGTCGACTCGATCGAGTCGAAGGGCATCCGCGGGCCAGGGCTGTCCCTGCTTATCAGGACGGCACTTAACGATCTGTTAGGAGAGATATCCGCCACGGCCTCGCTCGCATACGTCGGCGACGCGGAGGACGGCGACATCAGGAGCTTCGCTGTGAGGGCCGACGAGCTCTTCGGATCCAGCGCCCCGCTCATCTTCAGCCACATCGTCGTGATGGCGGACAAGAAGAACAAGATCGAGCCTCCGGCGAACGCCTGATCGCGACGGACCGAGCCATCCAGTTCATTTAGGAAGACCTTGCCAGCTCATGGGCGAGACAGTCCGTGTTCATCGAGCTGGTGGTCTCTGCAAAGTTGCGCCTCGCGCTCGAGGGAGCCACAGTCATCCTCCTCGTCGGCGCCGTCGTCGTCGGCTACTTCCTCTGGTCGTTCCTGACCGGAGCAGGGTACGAGCCGGTCCCCGACAGGATACTCAGGAGGATGATCGAGCTCTCGCAGCCCCAGAAGGGTCAGAGGGTATACGACCTTGGGTCCGGGTTCGGCCGCATCATAATCAGGGTAGCCATGGAGACGGGCGCGACGTGCACGGGCGTGGAGATCGACCCGCTGAAGGTCTGGTGGACCAGGAGGGCGATCCGGTCCAAGGGGCTGGGGTCGCAGGTGGACGTGGTGAAGTCGAACCTACTCGACGCCGACATCTCGCAGGCCGACTTCGTCTTCGTCTTCCTTTGGGAGGGCATAATGCAGAAGCTCGGGGAGAAGGCGCTGCAGGAGATGAAACCGGGGAGCATGATAGTGTCGTACTATCACAGGATACTCGCCTGGGCCCCCGAGAAAGAGGACGCGAAGAACAGAATCTACCTGTACAAGATTCCTGAAAGAGCTACCTAACGCCTATATGCTC
>JBEKFK010000231.1:0-3045 GCA_050013375.1 Nitrososphaerales archaeon
GCTCGGAGAGGGCCTGAACCAGACCGGATTCCTGAGCCAGGAGGCGATCGGCCGGACGCTGCGGGAACTCGCGCTCCTCAAGGAGGTGAACGCCCTCGCCGGTGTCGGGCGGGTTCTGGCGATCGCGACCTCTCCGGTGAGGGACGCAGCGAACGGCGACTCGTTCCAACGCGAGGCCGAGTCCCTGCTCGGGCTGAGGTTTCAGATACTCTCCGGGAAGGAGGAGGCCCTCTTCTCCTATGTCGGTGCCGCCCGGGCGACCATGCTGCCGGACGTCCTCTTCTTCGATCTCGGCGGCGGATCGCTCGAGCTCACCTACGCGAGGGGTTTCCGGGTGAGGAAGATTCTCTCGCTCCCCATCGGGTCTCTCCGCCTGAGCGAGCTCTACGGGCGCGACGGTCAGAGGTACTCGAAGAAGGACTACGACGCCATGAGGCGCAGGATCTCGGAGCTTCTTCCCACACGCGGGGAGCTCGGGCTGACCGCGGATACCGTCCTGATGGGAGTCGGCGGGACCATAAGGGCGCTCGCGAAGTACGACCAGTGGATGAAGGAGTACCCTCTCAACAAGATCCACAACTACCGCATACGGCGCAAGTCCATAGCCCTGATGAACAAGCGGCTCCGAAAGATGGACCCGAGGAAGATCGGAGGAATCGACGCCCTCGGGAAGGACCGGGCGGAGAGCATCACAGCCGGGTCTCAGGTGATATTCACGATGATGAACAGGCTGAACTTCGACGAGGTCGTGGTGAGCACACACGGCCTTCGAGACGGGGTCCTCTCCGAGTACCTGCGGGACCCGACCGGTTACTCGCGGACGGAGTTCAGCGAGGCCAAGGCGAACGGCTCCCTCGCCGCCTGGCATCGGAGCGGGCCCTGGAAGGAGACTCTCGGCGGGGCGCTCGCTTCCAGGGGCGTGATCACGCAGCGCGAGAAGGCGATGCTCGACGAGGCGACCGGATCCTTCCTCCGCCTATACCTCACGACGAGGGCGGAAGACCTCTTCTTCGCGATCATCAGCGAGGACAGCTACCTCGACCACAGGGACCAGGTCGCCCTGGCACTCGCCTTCGTCAGGGCCAAGGCTCCTAAGACGGCGAACCTCTTCTACGCCCGCTACAAGACCGTCGTCAAGGACAAGAACAAGGACTCCGTCTACAAGCTGGCGGCGTTCATCCAGTTCGCCGAGGTCCTCGAGCTGACGAGGTCCACCGTCCACATCGGGCTGAGGGACGGTGCGCTCAGGCTCGACATTGCCACTTCGCAGAGAGAGTTTCCGACCCTCCTCCTCGAGCAGGCGGTGCGCGAGATCGAGGACACCACAGGGAGGATAGTCAAGACGATGATCCACCTAAACGAGGAACGGGAGCAGGCGGTCCCGATAGTCAGGGGATAGATGCCGGATGAGCGCCATCAAGAAACCGGCCAGGGAGCAGCCGCACGGGAGGCTCATCGTGGTCGAGGGGATAGACGGCTCGGGCAAGTCGACGCAGCTTCACCTCCTCGACCAGTGGCTGCGGCACCTCGGGGTCCTGGTCTTCAACACCGAGTGGAACTCCTCGGAGGTCGTGAAGGAGATCACTTCGAAGGGGAAGAAGAAGGGCCTCCTGACTCCCACCACCTTCAGCCTGCTCCACGCCACGGACTTCGCGGACAGGTATGAGCGGAACGTAGTTCCACTCCTGCGGGCAGGCTACTTCGTCCTCGCCGACCGATACGTCTACACGGCCTACGCGAGGGACACCGTGAGGGGGTGCAACCCCAGGTGGGTGCGCAGGATGTACAGCTTCGCTGTCAGGCCGGACGCCGCCTTCTACTACCACGTCCCTGTCGAGGTGGCCGTCAAGCGGATCCTGACCGGGAGGCCCAAACTGAAGTACTACGAGGCAGGGATGGACCTCAACCTCTCGAACGACGAGTACGAGAGCTACCGCATCTTCCAGTCCCGCATCATCGAGGAGTACAAGAGCATGGCCGCGACCGAGGGGTTCCGCGTGATGGACGGGTCCCTCGACATCGAGCTCCAGCAGGCTCAGATGAGGCGCCAGGTCATGGAGCTGCTCCCACCCGCCGCGGCCGCCGTCGCCGCCAAGGAGCTGGCTCCGGCATGATCCGATCTGGGAGGTCGATGGGGCCGAGGGTGCTGACCTTCTATGGAGACGGGATCCCTTCGCTGAAGGGGCGCGAGGTCAAGGGACGGCTGATCGTGGTAGAGGGCCCCGACGGCTCGGGGCGGAGCACGCAGGTCGACCTCATCACCGCCAAGCTCGAGTCCGAGGGCCACGCGGTCGCCACGACCGGGCTGAAGAGGTCGGAACTGATCGGGAAGGGGATACTCGCCGCAAAGCAGAAGCTGCCCCTCGGCAAGAAGACCCTCACGCTCTTCTATGCCGCCGACTTCGCCGACCAGCTCGAGCACAAGATCATCCCGGCGCTCGAGGCGGGCTACATCGTCCTCGCCGACCGATACATCTACACGCTGATAGCCCGGTCCACGGTGAGGGGGACGAGCAGGAAGTGGTCGAACGACCTCTTCGGCTTCACGATGAAGCCGGACCTCGTCTTCTACCTCGACGTCGAGCCTGGCGAGCTCTTCCACCGCGTCTTCCAAAAGTACGCCGGGCTGGACTACTATGAGTCCGGGGCAGACCTCGGCCTCGCCGACGACCTCTACGACTCGTTCGTCATCTACCAGAGGATGATGGCGAAAGAGTTCAAGGCGATGGAGAAGAAGTACGGACTGGTCCCGATAGACGCGAACCGCCCCATCGCCGAGGTGAACGCCGACCTCCAGAGCAGGATAGACAGATACCTCCATGACGGAGTCTAGCGCGATCGTCGTCCAGTTCCTGGCCGAGTACGAGAAGATCCGGGACCGGGTCAACAAGTCGCTCAGGGAGTACCTGGGGAACCCCGGGACCAGCGAGACCCAGGGCCTGCGCGCGTCGGTCAGGAGGCTCGACACTGCGATCAGGGTCCTCCCCAAGAAGACAAGGGACGAGAAGGCGATCAGGCGTTGTCACCAGAGGTGCAGGGACCTCC
>JBEKFK010000232.1:0-3038 GCA_050013375.1 Nitrososphaerales archaeon
TTCTTTCCATACTTCTCTTTACTTTGCGCCCGACGTCAATACCTTGGCGGACGGCACTCTGCAGAGTCAGTATCTTTGAAACCGACGGTTCGCCGACTCCAACCACCTGACGAAGCACTCGTTGATCGGGGTACTCGCCCCAACCGCTCGGCTCGCGACGGAACGTTGCCACCATCACCGTCTCTATTCCTGAGTCATGGGACCATTCATCATGAGCTCTCTTCTCCGACTCATTTTCTCCCAGGTATTCGTCAAAGAGAAGTAAACTTCCGGTTTTCAGCAGTGGCGTCAGCCAACGTAATGCCGTCGTGGTTGAAGAATAGAGGTCGGCATCGAGCGATGCGAGAGCAACTGGACCGACGGTTTCGGCGAGCTCAGGGGTCAAAGAATCGTCAAAATACCCCTTTACGATTTGGACTCCCGGAATCCTTGGGATTGGCCCAGCGAACGCACCGACTTCCGCATTCTCGAATTTTTGCGGTAGGCCCTCGAAGGAATCACAGGCATAGATCCTTTTGGTTTGTCCGGAGAGTTTGCCGACCTGATGCCTGAGGAGTTCGTTTCGAATTATCCGAGTCGAGGTGCCGTCTGCGACCCCGAACTCGATGATATTGCCAGCGACCTGCATAGAAAGTTGGACCGCCAACTGCAGTGTTGCCTTGCGAGAAACAACAGTCACGCCGTCTGTGAGTTCAGCTACGGGACCCATCTGAGGATGATAGCCTCGTCCACGCCGAACGGCTAGATCCCGTAAGCACTGTTTCGACCTCAATCGCGCTGGGAAGTAGAGAAAACCCGGCCTTGTCCTGAAAAACTAGGCGCCCCGGCGCTGGCTTTTTGCGGGCGGCCAGTCTTTGGCCACCCAGTTGGCGATGGCCTCCTCGTTGCGCTTATGGCCTGGCGGGCCGGACGCTGGCGGGATCAGCCCAGGCGCTCATTCAAGATAGTCCAGGGTCTGGGTCTGTGAGTACCTGACATCGGTGGTCGCCTCGATTACGTCGGCCACGCGGGCGAGAGTCCACAAGTCGGTTGAAAAGCCGTTCGTCCGCGGACCGCGGCGCAGGCAAGGCGAACATCGGCTCCGTCTACTCGATGAACAATTGCCATCCGGGCCGACCCGTTCAGACTCTAAATCCGTACCATCCGAGTTTCATTACCGCAAGGGTGACAGCGAGTCGGATCGATACCGCGACGCCGCCTGGACTCCGATCGGAGTCCAGGTTTGGCCGACCGCTCAGTAGGCACCAACCCCCCGCACCATGGCCCTGGGTGTGTCCCAGACGATCTTGAGGTCCCACCACAAAGACCAGCTGGCCACGTAGAGGTAGTCGAGCCGGCGCAGGTCGTCGAGGCCGAGGTCGTTGCGTCCCGAGACCTGCCACAGTCCGGTGATGCCCGGGCGCAGCTCGAAGCGTCGGGCCTGCCAGCCCGTGATGGTCTCGGTCTCGGACGCCGTGAAGGGCCGGGGCCCGACCAGGGACATGTCACCCTTGAGCACGTTGAGGAACTGGGGAATCTCGTCGAGGCCGGTCTTGCGCATGAAGCGACCAATGGGGGTGATGCGACAAGCTTCGACCGCCTTGTTCCGCAGTTGGTGGAGGGGAGCCGATGGATCGCTGGGCCCGTCCTCGTAGTCGTCGCTCGGCTCCTCGGCCCCGTCGCGCATGGTCCGGAACTTGTAGATGGTGAAGGGACGGCGCCCCTGGCCCACCCGCTCTTGTCGGAAGAGCACCCGCCCCGGTGAGCTGAGCTTGACCACGACCGAGAGGATGGCGATGACGGGGGAGAGGACCACCAAGAGCAGGGAGCTGGCGACGATGTCGAAGCTGCGCTTGAAGAAGCGGTCCCAGCGGCTCAGGTGCGCCGGCGCCACCTCGATGAGAGGGAGACCGTAGAGGTCAGAGATGCGGGACCGCCACGAGATCAGCTCGAAGTAGCGGGGGACGATGCTGATGTCGACCGAGGTGGGCAAGGAGCGCAAGATGGCGACCGATTCGTGCGACATCGACGTCGGATAGGCCACGATGATCCGGTTGGCCCCGAATTTGTCGCAGAGTTGGGGCAGGTCGCCCACCGTGCCCAGCGAGCCGTCGTCCGCGCTGAGGGCGTCGACCACGCGCCCGACCACCTCGACGCCTTTGATGAGGCCCAGATAGGTCGAGATACGTTCCACGATGGAGTCGGACCCGACGATGAGCACCTTTGAGTAGACACCCCGGCGGAAGGCCCCGATGATGGCCCGGTCCGCCGTGATGAGGGCGATGGCGACGATGGCCGCCAAGAGCAGCTGGGTGGAATCGCTCTCGGCCACCCCGAAGCCGAGGTGCACGAACAAACTGAAGGCGATGGCCAGGACGCACCCGGCGCACAGGGCGACGGCCAGTTCCTTTAGCTCGGAGAAGCTGCTCTCATAGGGTGCCCGGCGGTTCGACCGGTAGAAGCCGGCCAGGGCCAGGGCCAACACGATGGCCACCGGGAACGAGGCGTCGGCCCCGACATTTCTCCAGAAGTGACTGAGCGAGTTGCTCGCCGTCGGAGAGCCCACGGAGAGCAGGAGCAGCGCAAGGGGAAGGGCTATGGCCGCGGCCACCCGGTCGGCGGCGAGCACGACCCCGATGGGCCGTTGGTCGCCGCCGACCGGACCCCCACCCTGCTCGACACCGACCTCGTCGATGCAGAGAGGGTCGTAGGCCCGTACTACGTCAGTTACCACTTAACATTCCGCCCATGTTCACCGGATCCCGTCAACATCTATGGACTCGGGGAACTGAACCCGCTACTGATGGAAGGTTTCCGCTCGCCCCTTGCCGGGGCACCCACCATCTCAGTTACTGGCCCAACCTTCAGTTCCCGCAAGCTTGTCGCATGCAGCGTAACAAGGCCGCGCCGGCATTGGTATGAAGAAATTCTGATTCACGCGGTGTTCATATGACCGCGACGGATTACTTCGGACGAGCAGAACGAACATAGGTCGACAAGAGTCGACGTGAACAAGAGGCGCGCCGAATCAGATCAAAGGTAACGAGATGCAGCGCCTG
>JBEKFK010000233.1:0-3038 GCA_050013375.1 Nitrososphaerales archaeon
CTTGAAGAGCCACATCCATGCGGACGGGTTTATTGCCTCACCGACGCTCTGGATGAGACGGAGTGACGAGAGGTCGTGCTTCGCGACGTTCTCATCGCCGAACTTCATCTGGGAGCGGGTCGCCGTCGGCGTCGTGTAGAAGATTGATACGCCGTACCGCTCGATTATCGACCACCACCGGTCGTACTGTGGCGTGTCTATGGCGCCCTCGTAGAGCACCACCGTGGCGCCCTCCAGCAGAGGGCCGAATGCCACGTAGCTGTGGCCCGTCACCCAGCCGATGTCGGCAGGACACCAATAGACGTCACGGTCCCTGACGTCGAAGACCCACTTCATCGTCGTGTGGAGGAGGACCGCGTATCCACCGGTGTCGCGGATGAGGCCCTTCGGCCTCCCGGTCGTCCCTGATGTGTAGAGGACGTAGAGGGGGTGACCGCTCTCGACCGGCTCAGGCTCGACCGCCGCGCCGACGGGGCACTCCGACAGGAGCGCCTTGAGCTCGAAGTCCCTCCCCTCGCGCATCGGACAGGGGATCCCGAGCCTCTTCACGACCACGACATTCACTATCGACGGGGTCTGCTCGAGGGCGGCGTCGACGATCTCCTTGAGCCGGACCTGACGCCCCCTGCGGTAGAACCCGTCGGCGGTGATGAGCGCCTTGGCGCCCATGTCGTTTATCCTCGACGAGAGCGAGTCGGCGCTGTAGCCGCTGAACACGACGGTGAACGTAAGTCCGAGCCGCGCGGCCGCCAGGAGGGTCACGATCGCCTCTGGTATCAGCGGGAGATAGACAGCCACCTTGTCTCCCTTCTTCAGACCGAACTTCGTCCTGAGGAGGAAGGCGAACCTGTTGACCTCCCTCAACAGCTCGCCATAAGTCAGCTTCCTTACCTCCCTCGGGGCCCCGCTCTCGTCGGTGGGCTCCCCCTCCCAGATGAGCGCGACCTTGTTCTTCCTCCAGGTCTTCGCGTGCCGGTCCAGCGCGAGGTTCGAGAGGTTCAGCGACCCTCCGCGGAACCACTCGTAGACGTGTGGGTTTTCGGTCGGCGAGACGACCGAGTCCCATCCCTTCGACCACTCGAGCTCCTTCGCCAGCCTCTCCCACTGGTCCCCAGAGTCCAGCAGGCTCTTCGCATGGTGGGCCTTGTACGATTCGATGTCGCTCCGGGGGCCCCGCCAATCGGGGACCTCGACGAACTCGTCGAGCGGGAGCGACTCGCCTAGGATCTCAGGGTTCACAATCGTCCCTCGGGCGTCACAAACGGGTGATTACTTAGCCTTTGTCGGTCGCAGTGCAGGCAAGGAGACCCGAGGTGTAGCATTAAATCACCGCCCGGGTGAGGCGGCACGACAAGCGATGGAGGAACTCGCGCTCCAGGCCAGCTCGCTCTCCAAGTCGTTCGGAGCGCTGAAGGCGGTGAACGGCATAGACTTCACTATCAGGAGGGGGGAGATACTCGGGCTCCTAGGACCAAACGGTTCGGGCAAGTCGACCACCATGAAGATGATCCTCGGCATCCTCAAACCGGACGCCGGGACCATAGTCGTCGAGGGGATAGATGTGGCGCGGGACCCGATAGGAGTGAAGCGGATAGTCGGGTACGTCCCAGAGACGCCCCAGATCTACGACTTCCTTACTGGGATCGAGTACCTCGACTTCATCTCGGACATGTACAGCATCCCCACCGGCGAGCGTGCGAGCAGGATAGGGCAGTTCCTGGACGGGCTGCAGCTCAGGGGCCACGAGAACGAGCTGATCAGCGGGTATTCGCAGGGGATGAAGCAGAAGGTTGCGATCATCTCCGCGCTGATTCACCGGCCGAAGGTGCTCGTCCTCGACGAGGCTCTCAACGGGCTCGACCCCCGATCTGCGAAGCTCGTGAAGGACCTCCTGAGGAGCCTCGCCGACGAGGGCGTCTCAGTCCTCTTCAGCACGCACGTGCTCGAGATCGCAGAGGCACTCTGCGACGACGTCGCCATAATGTACCAGGGTTCGATACTCGCGAACGGCACGATCTCCGACCTCAGGCAGAAGGCGGGCCTCCCTGGTTCCACTCTGGAGGAGGTCTTCCTCAAGATAACGGGGACGGGCGACCTCGGCGACGTGGTGAAGGAGCTCAGTCGTTGAACCCCAGGAAGATATTCGCGATCACGATAGCCCTCTCAAAGTCGCAGCTGCGCGCCAGCCGCGGCGGCAGGACTTCGCTCAGCTTCCTGAGGAAGCCCTCCATCCTGCTGATCCTGGACATCGCCGCCTTCGCGATCTGCGCGATCCTCGGGTACGCCGGGGTAACGCTCCTGAGGGAGTTCGCAGGGCCGGGGGCGTCGGCGGGGAGCCTGCAGGCCTACTCCGAGGTCGAGAAGGGGGTCAGGGAGGCCCTGATCTTCATCCCGGTCTTCGTCCCGGGGATGGTACTGATCGCAGGGCTCCTCTTCGAGCTCAACGTCTCCTCGAAGTTCTCGGCCAGCGACACTGTGAACTGGCTCCCCATCACACAGGCCGAGTACGTGATCGCGTCCGCCCTATCGGTCGCCTACAACTACTCGATCTCCGTCGCCATAGCCCTCGGCATAACGCTCGCGCCGTCGGTGTACTTCGGGTACGGCTGGGCGTGGGCCGGAGTCGCCCTCGTGAGCATCCTGACCCTCTTCACGGGCGGCGCCCTCGTGGAGATACTCAGGGCCGCGACCAACAGGGTCAGCTCGGTCGTCATGAAGCGCGCCCGGAGGGGCGCCCTGTTCTTCCGGCTCGCGCTGATGGTGGTGATAATCCTGATCTTCGAGACGGTCTTTAACCCGACGATCCTTATCAGCGTGGTCAACACCCTCTCAGGTTCGCTCTCGGTCTTCGTCTTCATCCCCCTATTCTGGGGAGCGCTGGCGATAGAAGGGATCGTGAACGGCGAACCTCTCCGGGTCCTTGTCTTCTCGGCAGGAACGGTCGGATTCACCGCCGCGCTGGTCTGGGCCGCCACGAAGGTCCGTTCGAGGTACTGGTCGCCCGCGGCATTCTCTGTCAGCATCACGTCCTCCGAGTA
>JBEKFK010000234.1:0-3031 GCA_050013375.1 Nitrososphaerales archaeon
CCGGGAAGTGTGAGATCTTCTCCGGGCCGTTCTTGGTTACGAGGTAGCAGTCCTCCACCCGAACGCCGCCGATGCCCTTCCTGTATGTCCCCGGCTCTATCACGCACACATCACCCTCGCCGATTGTGTCTCCCGATGCGCGAAATATCCACGGCCTCTCCTGGGCGTCGAGGCCGATCCCGTGGCCTGAGTGGTGGATCATCCTGTCATAGCCCTCTTCGGTGAGGACGCTGTCGACGGCCCCGTGTATCCCCTCTGCGCGCGACCCCGGGATGAGCATTCGCGCGGCCTTCTCCTTTGCCCTGATCACCGTCCCGTGCGCCCGCGCCTGCTTAGGACTCGGCCTCCCCACAACGAAGGTCCTCGCCAGGTCGGACCAGTAGCCTCCGGACGCCGCCTGGAGGTCCAGCACGACGGTGTCCCCTTCGGTCAGCTTCCGTGCGGTCGCCGGGCCCCCGACCTCCAGCGATCTCTCCCCGGAGACCACATCCCCCGTAATCCATCCGTAGGGTCCGAACCTCTCGAAGGCTGCGTAGTTCATCTCTCGGTAAAGGTCGAGCTCGGACTTCCCCGGCCGGACGTTCTCCTTTGCGATCCCGAATGCGAAGTCTATCATGCGCGTCGCTTCCCTGAGGAGTGAGACCTCGTCGCTGCCCTTGCTCCGCCGCATCTCCATGAGTGTCTCCGAGATCCCGACCAAGGCTGATCTTGGAAATGCCCTCTCCACTGCGCTCTGGTAACCCGCTGCCAGGTTCCAGTCCTCGATGCCTACGCTCTTGGGTGTCCCCGCGCTGCCGGATTTGAGCCACTGACCAATCTCCTTCCACAGGTCCGGGGCATATGCGACCATGCGCACATCCAGGTCGTAGTCCGGATAGGTGGAGACCTTCCCATCGAACCCGCCGACAAGCGGGAACTTCTCGCCGGTGAACGGATTTCCCGTCTCGGACACTCCGAGGTAGAGGGAGCCTTCGCCCTCGGAAGAGACGGCCAGGAACGAGGTGGAACGCTGACCCTTGTTAAGCGTCGTGAACATGTCCATGTTGGATGGGAGACCGGTCAGGTAGAGGATGTGCCGAGGGTTCGAGACCAGCGCCAGGTCCACCCCCGTCTTCTTGAGCGTCTTCGAGAAATCCAGCCTCCTTGCTTTCGGCGTGTCCCTTCGGGGCATGGTCTTCACGTCCCGGCGGTTCGGGATAAAGCCCTTTGGCCGAGGCGAGAAGGTTCTCAGCCGCGCGGACCCGTCTGCGGCTTTGGCCCTTCAGTGCGCGTCCGCGCCTCCCTTCCGCGGAATACGGATAGCACCAGCGCCACCACGAGGAGCACTACGGATGCCGTGAGCGCCGAGTGCATCCCCTGGATGAACGCTACCGAGAGGGCCCCTGAGATACTGCCCACACCCAGGAAGATCGAGAATGCCATCTGGCGCGAGATGGAGAGGGAGGCGATCAGGAGCGCCATCGCGAAGCTGCTGACCATCCCGATGTTCGAGAACGTCCGGAGCAGGCCCTCGGCGCCTAGGACTGTGTCGTCTTGGTCCCCTTCGGGACGTAGTCGAAGAACTTCTCGACGGTCTTCCCGGACGTCCACTCGGACCTGATCCTGGTTCGCTTCTCGACCCGACGCATCTCCGAGAGCAGGTTCCGGTTCAGGTCCCGGGCGCTCTCTCCCTTGAGCTCTCCCTCCACCTCAAACCCCCCCTCGACCGCAGTTATCGTGCAGCTCCCACCCACCACCCTCTCGAGGACCTGCCCGACCGCAGTCGGGTTGTCGCTGCTGACTCGAGCAGAGAGTCCAAACTTCCTTCCTCCCGTGACCATAGCCCCTGAGCGGGCCTCTGTTCTATTAATAGATGGCATTGCGCACGGGTCTCCTCTCACGTGCGTCAGCGGCGTCGCTCAGAGCTCTGCCCGAACGTCCTTCGGATTCAGGGGAGTCTCCCGCAACCGCTTCCCGAGGAGCTCCTTGATCGAACTGACCAGCGCAGGGGGACCTGCACCTTGGGCGCCTCGCCTACCGCTTGACCCCTGAGGATGCACTGCGGCTGTGCTGCCGTGGTCACCATCACAGCGGGGATCACGACGGAGCGGATGGGTCCGGCAGCTGCGAGGCCTCCGACGACCGGATGGCAGCATCTACTGTGCGCCGACTTCTCGTAGAGGACCTGTCGGATTCCCTCCAGTTGCTCCATCGAGGGAAGACGGTCCCTCCGCCAAGGCGGGGATTGCCCCTCCATGGAGTCCGACGTCAGGCCGATGTTCAGGGAGCGGATATCCTCGCCGCGGCAGCGGCCCGCGAGCGGGAGCGCGAACGCCTGACGGAGTACTCTGCGATGCCCAGGTTCAGGAGCAGGAAGGCACCCGAGAGGATCTTGTGGACCAACCCGCTCCACGACCAGTATCCGACCGCAAAGAGCGGAAGGTACTCTACGAAGAAGAGGGCGAAGAAGATCGGGGCGGCGACCGTGAGGTAGAGGTTGGCGTCGGATCTCGGAGGTCGCCGAGGCTTTAGTTCCTCTCCGTCTGGGGCGGTGGCCAACCCTCGCGAGCGAGGGGGGACCAAGATATAACCAGGACGATGAAACTGCGGGCTAGTCAAGACTGCGCCCGCGGCCGTCTCCCTGGACCAGTCCCGCTGAGCTCCAGGCAGAGCAGGTAGACCGCGATGACAGACAAGCATCCGCCGATGGCGACGTCGACAATCCGTACCAGCGCGATCCGCCAGTCCCCGGGATAGATGATGTCCAGAAGTATGATCAAGAACGGGGTGACGAGCGCCTGGAAGAGTACCTGGTTCACGAACCTGGTGGCGTTCATCGCGAAGGCGAACAGGAAGAGCAGCACGATGAGGACGTCGACGCCGCTGACCGCCAGAGTAACACCCGCCGCGATCGCGGCTCCGAAGACCGTACCGAGCACGATAGAGACCGTGGAGTTGACCGTAGGCCCGAGGCCCGGCCTTGTCGAGATTATCACCGTGATCATGATCCAGATATCCCTGGGGAGGCTCAGGTACAGGCCTATTGCCAGGC
>JBEKFK010000235.1:0-3023 GCA_050013375.1 Nitrososphaerales archaeon
AGGCTCGTTCAGTATTTAACGCAGGCCGGGGATGTTGCCATCTGCAGATGATGTTGCCAACCTAGGATGGTCGATTTGGCAACATCGGAGGGTGTTTTGGCAACATCGGTGGCAACATGGTTGGCAACATCTCTTCCGTTAAGAATCCTTGAGCACGAATAAGGAGATGAACCCCGCAGAGGCAATCCTCCTGTATCTTCCGCTTCCTTATTGGGGTGTGTTTCTATTACTGCTTTACAGGCACGACCTGTCGAGGCTGTCTCATCCCTTCAGGGAGGACGGAGGCATGAGGAACTGGTGGTATGTCTCGAACCATCTCGGTCTACTCGACCCGGAGAAGGCTACGCGCAAGCCCGGGAGGAGGGACTACCTTCCCTACCTCGTGTATCTCATCGTCTCAGTGGCCGTAAGCCTGAGCTGGGTCCTCAGGCTGTTCCCTCCTATCTGGTACTACCTGATCATCGTCCAGGGCGTCTCCGCCATCGTCCTGACCGCGGCGACCTTGCAGTACCTCGGCCCGCCTCCGAGGAGGCCCTACGTCGACGTTCTCAGATACCCAAGGCTCGGGTCGAGGACAAGGCATCTCGGCAAGATTCCTGAGGAAACCCGAGAAAGTGAGCCGGCCAAGGAACCTCAGGAGGGTGCGAAATGACCTCAAATCAGGCCCCGAAGGAGAAGAGCGCCAAGAAGCGGGTTCGCTTCTTCAACTTCTCCCTGAGGAACGGGATTGTCATGTCAACCCCCTCGTATCCGGAGAAGCAGAGCTTCGTCGCTCACCTAATCCGCGCGCTCGAGACATCCAACCCCGACTTCGCCTGGGTCCAGTTCCTCTTCGTGAGGTCGGACTACGGCACCGAGCTGGTCAAGCTGAAGAACTCTATGCACAGGGCCAAGACGGCGATCGAGCAGCCCTCCCTTGACCTCATCAGCGGGCAGGAGCAGGACAGGAAGCAGCTCCACCGGGACTTCTACAGGAAAACCGACAGCCGGATGAAGAAGGTGGACGACGTCGTCACGAAACCTACGATCACGATGGCCATCCAGGGCTTGTGGGTGAGCACCGAACCGGACTCGATCAAGGCGCTCCCATTCGACCACTGCTCCGATGAGCACGACAGCCTTGCGCTATTCAGGTACAAAGATCCCAGGATGCTCATCGAACTCGTCAATAGGAGGATGGTCGTCGATATCTCCGAATACTTCGACCGCTATACCAAGTCAAGGCTGGAGCCGCCCTCGTTCCTCGTGACGCCAGAGGAGTTACAGTCGTACATCCATCTGCCTGCGGGCGACGTTGCCGAGTCTCTTCGGTCGCTGCAAGGGGAAGCCTCGAAACGCGAGTATTCTCAGGGAAAAGTCGAGGGAGAGGAGACGAGTCCGACTCGTATCAATGAAATCTCCTCAAAGCTCGTGAGGCTCGTGAGGCTCGTGAAGGTCCCGAGATATGAGGAGGCCTTGGAAGACACTGCAGTCCAACCTCTTACACACCTAGCGGCGCCTACGGTGAGGACGTTCGAGTTGGTCTACTCGGGCGGGAAGACTGAGGTGCTTCTCTCAGCGGAGACGGTGGAGGACATGAAGAATTTCGCCGGATCACTTGACTTGGTTTACGGAGCCATGACATTCCAGGCTGTCGAGCCTTACCCAAGCTTCTTGCGAGAGTTGCCCGCTCTGGTCGGCGTTACCGCTTGACAGCTCTGCCGATTCCAGCCATTATAAGGCGCCGATACCTATGCTTCCATGGCAAGCGATACCATCAGTGCGGAGGACATGCTCTTCCATGCCCTCTACGTCGGCTCGACCGGGGCCGGAAAGACCAACGCGCTCCTCTATTGGCTGCTCAGGCTCTTCGCCCGCAAGGACGTCGCCCTCGTCTTCATCGACCCCCACGGGGATGCCGCGTTTGACCTCGTCCGCCGGATTCCGGAGTCTGAAAGAGGGAGGGTCGCCATCATCGACCCCGAGTACGTCACCTTCGGGCTCAACCCCCTCTCGCTTCCGGAGGGTACTGAGATCCCGAACCGGGTCCAGGTTCTCCAGACGCAGGTAGAGGAGCTCTCCGCGCTCCTGTCGGACGTGCTCAACACGGACGCATCGACCGCTCCGAGGCTGATGTGGATCTTCAAGGGCGCCCTCTACTACCTCTACACCATCTCGGACAGGCCGACCTTCAATGACCTCTACAGGGTCCTGGTCGACTTCATCTCGCTGCCGAAGGAGATGATCGAGAGGATGCTCAGGTTCAGGGCCATCCACGACGAGATAATCCGCAGCACCATAGACGCCATCTCCAAGCTGCAGAAGGACGCCTTCGCCCCGGTCATCAACAGGATAGCCAACTTCGTCCTCCCTCCGCAGTCGATAACCTCGAGGACTTTCTGCGCCCGGACGTCCAAGCTGGACTTCAGCGAGATGACGACTCCGGGAAGGCTCACGATATTCAGGATAACAAAGTCGCTCCCCTACGACTTCCGAAGGCTCATCTCCGCCTCGATCGTGATGCGGTTCTACTTCGAGGTGGAGAAGAGGGCCACGAGGCTCGAAAGGGCCGGTGAGCCGCCGTCGGGGAGGACTCCGATCATACTGGCCATAGACGAGTTCCAGAACATCAGCGACCTGAAGCTCCTCGACACGATCCTCTCGGAGTCGAGGAAGTACGGACTCTACCTCTGGATCGTCAACCAGAACATCCAACAGATCAGGCAGGAGCTGTACAGCGCGATTTGCGGGAACGTGGGGCCGATATTCTGCTTCAGGGTCGGTCCGGAGGACGCCCTCAGGATGGCGAATCTGATCTCTCCCCGCTCGAGTGAGGAGGTCAGGAAGTCACTGATCAAGCTCCCCGACTACGCTTGCGTCGTCAGGAAGAGGCTCCACGGGGACGACGTCGCATCCAAGCCCCTGATCTTCGACCCGTTCCCGAAGGTAAGGGAGCCCCTCCACGACATGAAGAGCGTCATAGCGTACATGAAGAACGAGATGGAGGAGAGATATGGGGGCGCCGAGGAGGCCACGGACCTCGT
>JBEKFK010000236.1:0-3018 GCA_050013375.1 Nitrososphaerales archaeon
CGCTTCGGTCGCCCGATACAGAAGGGGGCTGAAGTACGCCGTCCTGATTCTGCTCGCGGTCTTCCTGATATTCGAGCTCGCCGCGGCGGTGAACTCGGCAAAGTCGGGGCTCACCGGGTTCAACTTCTCCGCTCTCCCGGCGGACGAATCGACGGTGATCTCGGCACTTGCGTACTCCTTCGCCCGCATCTGGTACGTCTACTTCATCGTCGTCGTCGTCGCAGTGCCCCTCGGGATAGTGATAGCCCTCCACGAGAGGCTCTACAACTCGATGGTCCCTGTTATAGAGGTGGTCGCCTCCGTTCCTGCCCCCGTGCTGCTCCCGGCGCTCGTGCCGGCCACCATGGTCGTCGGCTCATACGCCGGCGAGCTCACCGCAGCGATAGTGATCTTCACGGGGATGATCTGGTACGTCCTGTTCAACGTGATGGCCGGGATCAGGACGCTCCCTGCTGAACTCTTCGAGCTCAGAAAGAGCCTGCGCGTATCCACAATTCAGGCGTGGCGGAACATCTACCTTCCTGCGATCGCCACGGCGTTCGTGACAGGCTCAATCACTGCGATCGGGGCCGCCTGGAACACGCTCATCGTGGCAGAGTTCTTCGAGGGCAACGGCACGACCCCGATAACGCAGGTCGGGCAGGGGATCGGGAAGGTGATCGTCGTCGCGACGGGACAGAACGACCTCCTGACTCTCGGCCTGGCCGTCCTCTCCATGACCGCCCTCGTCGTCGCGTTCAATCTTACCGTCTGGAGGAGGGTCTATCACTTCGTGACGAAACGGTACGCATACAACAGGTGAGAGGAAGCGACCAGAAAGGATATCCCCACGAACAATCCTGCTGGGGCGGTTGGTTTGACAGCCAGGCCTCCTTTCACACCCGGCGGTCCCTCCCTTCCTGCCCAAGCCACGCAGCCTGTGCACGGCCAGGTCGAGTCCGGATCGGTCCCGGCTCAGGAACCCCCACAGAGCGGCGGCCCCATAATCGAGGTCGAGCACGTCAACCTGAGCTTCAAGCGGGAGAAGGGCGAGATGCAGGTCCTCGTCGACGTATCGCTGTCAGCCTACAAGGACGAGTACGTGGCGTTGACCGGCCCCTCGGGATGCGGCAAATCCACTATGCTCCGCATAATCGCGGGCCTGACCAAGGCGAGCACGGGGACCGTGAAGTTCCGCGGGCAGGAGATCCACGAGCCCCGCGCCGAGCTCGCGATGATATTCCAGAACTTTGTCCTCCTCCCCTGGAAGACCTCGCTCGACAACGTCGTATTCGGTCTTTCGTCGAGGAACGACCTTCCCGACGAGGAGAAGAAGAAGCTGGCCACCGAGGCGCTCGAAGACGCGGGTCTCGGGGGGTTCGAGAACGTGTATCCGGGCGAGCTGTCCGGAGGGATGAAGCAGAGGGTCGGGATCGCCAGAGCCCTCGCGCTCCAGCCCCAGGTCCTCCTAATGGACGAACCCTTCAGCGCCCTCGACAACCTCACGGCCGACCGCCTGCGGCGAGAGATCTACTCTCTGCTGATGAACCCCACGAGCTCGATCCAGACGGTGATAATGGTCAGCCACAACGTCGAAGAGATAGTCGAGCTCGCCGACAGGGTCGTCGTGCTCTCACCCAGGCCAGGACACGTCGTCGTCGACCTCAAGATTGACCTGCCGAGGCCACGGAACAAGAAGTCCGACGAGTTCATGCTCTGGGTTGACAAGCTTTATTCATACCTAGCTTAGAGATGGTGCATCCCGATGGCAGATAGACGATCCCAGACCGAAGTCAAGAAGGTCCCGATGATGCCTGGCAACGTGAGGGCTGGACAGGTCATCAGCCTCGTCGAGGTGACCGGAGGGTTGGGCTCGGCCATCGACGCCGCACGGCTTGGCGACGAGCTCGGAGCCGACATCGCCGTCCTCCTTCCGATTCTCGACACCGCCGAGCTGCTCGGGCTGGTGAAGAGCGAGAAGGGCGACATCTCGCTCACAGAGTTCGGGCACAAGTTCCAGAAGACGTCGAAGAACAAGGTCAGGCTCCTGACCGACCTGATAGCCAAGATAGAGCCCTTCAAGACCGCCGTCGAGCTCGCCAACAAGCAGGGGTCGGTCTCCGCGGAGGAGGTCGGGGAGGCCCTCGCCGAGAGGGGGATCACCTGGCACCACGAACACGAGCTGAACCAGTCGCTACTCACGACCATCCTGATACACTGGGCGATCTACGCAGGGCTCCTGAACTACAACAAGAACGGCAGGTTCGAGCCGATAAAGAGGTCGCGCTGAGCATGAACAAGATAGCTCTCGTGATCCCGGTCAAGGGGTCGAACCCGAAGGCCAGGCTCTCTTCGCTGTTCGGTCCGAGGGAGAGGAAGCAGCTCCAGGTCGCGATGCTCGAGGACACGCTCTACGCCGTCGCCAAGGCGAAGAAGAACCTCCACACCTACGTGGTCTCGTCCGACCACGAGATCCTCCAGTTCGCGGGCCGCTACGGCGTGGGCTCGCTCGAAGAGGAGCAGGACAGCGGGGTCAACGAGGCCGTCGAGGGCGCGATCGCCCGGCTCGACGGCTACGACGGATGGCTCGTTATGCCGGCGGACCTACCTCTGATCTCGCCGAACGACATCAAGACTGTCTTCACCCTTCACAGGATGGGCTCCTCCATCATCGTCTCCCCCTCCGAGGACTACAGCGGGACGAACCTCCTCCTGATGACCAAGAGGAGGAGGATAGAGCTTCACTACGACGACGACAGCTTCAACAAGCACGTCCGGGACGCGACTGCAACCGGCGCCCGCGCCGCGGTCTACTACTCCGAGAACGTGGCCTTCGACATCGACCACGCCGGAGATGTGCACCGATACTTCAAGTTCGGCCGGAGGAACAGCACCATGAACTTCCTGGAGAGAACCCTGAAGCACTCCCGCAGGCTGGAGAGGACGCCTTGGGAAAGGGCTCCTCGGGACACTGAACGGGACCTCTGAGCAGTACTTCGTTCACGCGCTCAGGACTTCGCGAGCAAGCTGGACCTCGTC
>JBEKFK010000237.1:0-3006 GCA_050013375.1 Nitrososphaerales archaeon
TGACCCAGCTATAGAGAACAGCCGCTGACAGCATGGCAGTTGTGCCCACTCCCGGACGACGACGTGGCCTTGAAGACGTGGAAGGGAAGCGTCCAATCGTGAGCACAGGCATGGACCGAGGTCGTCGAAGGAAAAGTCCGTAGGAGCCAGGATAGCATCCGCAAAGACGGACTTGGACCAACACAGTAGGCTCTGGTCCATGCAGAGCTCGTATTGCAGGGTTCGACACACCACTGGAATGCATTGGAGGCAATGCCTTAGGCAGGTGCGAGCGTAGAGGAGGAGGGGCTGTGGGATAGGAGCAGGGAAGACCAGGGTAGGCATGGCCGCTAGCTTGAGGTCGGGGTAGATGTGACGTGCTTGCCGAGCAAGCTGGCAGGCTAACGTGTGATGACCTGTGCGCAATACTGCCCGTAGGAGGCGAGTCCACGTGTGCTGCGAAAGAGGAGGTCGGTTGTGACGGAGAATGGTGGAGGCCATAAGACAGACGTCCTCGGTAAAGGAGGACTTGAGCCAGCGAACAACACCGACTGGTAATGTCTCGTGGGAACACATTCCAGCATGAGGGTTGTGGAGGACATTAAATACGGGCGCGAGGAGCTGAATAAAGTAACGCTCCGTTCGTGCCAGAGCCTCCTGTGTCACCGACGCTAAGACGACCATGACCACGTGGTGTACTCCAACACTTGCCATAACCCGATAAAGCTCGGGGATACGGTAGTGGTAGCGTGCCCGAGAGGTGTTGGAGGACCAGAGCCGCGCAGCGCGGAGGTGTTCTCGAAAGCGGTCAAAAGGTGCTCGAGCGGTGGCAAACCCAGTACCACCGACGTACACCTTGCGCATAAGAGGAGAGAGGAGGCAGTAAACGTAGAAACCAGGGGTAGTGAGGACACCATGAAGAAGGGCGCACTGCTGCCATACTCGTTGCACTGCAGCCGAACGGGCGTAGGGAAGCATGGAGGACATCTGCTCGAGAATGGCGCAGACGTCTTGGGCACTGCTGCGGCTTCTCGACAAAAGGTCGTAATGACCTTGTAGGTGACGTGCAGTGGCGTCCCAGGTGGTTGCAATCACTGGGTCCGAGAATACTGCCTGCGCGAGGGAAGCACGTGGTCGTTGTAGAGAAGGCATAGCCCTCGGGACTGACACGAGAGCCGTAGAGTAGGGAGAGTGCCAGTGGAAGTGAAGATGGCGGTGCCGTTTGGTGAGTAACAGAGCGTGCAGGGCATTAAACGCAATGGGCTGACGGCGGCAGGCGGCGGAGGTGTCATAGTAGGAGAGGTAGTAACGAGGTCCATTGGCAGCGGGGGCCAGTGAGAACAGCGCGTGCCAGTTGGTGGGGGTGGTAGAGGTGGTGGGTAAGACTGGACTTACAAGGACGACTCGTTCATCGCCTTGTTCGTAGTCCACAGGAAGAAGGGAGAAGTCCGTGAGAATGCCGGAGAGAGAGGAGGGTGGCATAGCTAGACGAGGAAAGGAGCAGCCAAGGGAGAGGACTGTGGAAACGCACAGCTTGGCAGCTAGGGAGACGTTGCAGTGCTGACAGACAGAGGAGAGAACCTCAATAGGCACTGCAAGAAGAGTACACGACTGATGGGGGCATGAGGTAGCACATGCATCAAAGGCTGCACAGCAGCAAAGGATGCGGGAGGCGAGATCGGTGTTAGGGAACCACTGCGAGGAATTAACTTCCACTTGACAGGCGTAGAAGGCTGCTAAGCGGTGAGCCAGGCGTGCTGTCACAGTGGACTTCTGCAGAAGTCGAAATAGCTGGAGTTGTGTAGCAGCTGGCGTGATAAGCTCCCCCAGAAGGAGCTCATCGCTTAGACGCGTAGGAGTGTCCCAGAGCACAAGGGGATCTGTGAAGAGCGTAGATCGTAGTTCTGGCGCAGCCACTTGCAGGACATGACAGAGAGCCTGCATAAAATCAGCGCAGGCCACGGTCCCGCATCCCATCAGTCGTGGTGGTACAAGAGGGTTAAAGAGAGGGTCGGGCTCCAACGGAAGGAGCCCCGGACGAAACCTTGCCAAACACTGTAGAAGTAGTAGTAGTAGTCACAGTGGTGCCCACAGGAGAGTGAACACTAGGAGTCGTGGTGGAAGGAGGAGCAGAGGTTGGCACTGGCTGAGGCGCGAAGTATTCTTTCACGGCTTTCTCCCACAGTGCGGTGGCGGAGGGGTCCTGAGAGAGGTCCAGGGAGACTTTCGCCTTCAGCTCCTCGCTAGCTCGCTGCCAGAAAAAGCACCGCTGAGACTCAGCGGCGTCTTTGTAGTTCTGTAATGTCCAGCGAGAGAAGGGTCTACGACTGGATGCAGTACGTAGGATTGTGGACGAGACTGTAGAGCTGGAAGGGGTTCCAGCGAAAAAGTAGGCCAGGTCCGGAGGAGGTGTAGCTGTCAGGACTTCCGCCCTTGCAGTTACGTCAGGCACACACGCGGTACCATCACTGCGCCGCGCTTTACTGGATGGGACCAGTGTAGTCGTGGGGGACATAGGACGTTGGAGGAGAAGGGTGAGGGGAGTCATTGAGCGTGAAGGAGAAACACTAGGAGGAGTAGGTGTGGAGCTAAAGTGCATCAGAGGGGACTGGGCGGAAGTGGTGGAAACAGGGCGGAACACTCTGCCGGTGAACAGGGGAGGCAGAGGAGGCAGGTTCCCGACAGGTGGAAGAGATGGCGTGGCAGTTGGGTGAGGGGGTGGAAGAGACGCAAGCACTGATGCTGGACGTACGATTGGAATGGGCACCGAGAGGGGAGGAGGTGGTGCCGCTGACGGAGCCATGACAACGTCATCCTGCGCTCCCGATGAAGGGGGCAGGCGTGGAGACTGGTTCTGAGGTGGTCGCTGGCGCTGAGACTGGTTCCGAGGCCGTCGCCGGCGCTGAGACTGGTTCTGAGGCTGGCGCTGGCGCTGAGACTGATTCTGAGGCTGGCGCTGGCGCTGAGGCTGGTTCTGAGGCTGGCGCTGGCGCTGAGGCTGGTTCTGAGGCTGGCGCTGGCGCTGAG
>JBEKFK010000238.1:0-1319 GCA_050013375.1 Nitrososphaerales archaeon
CAGGAGGCGTTCTCCCGCTACGGCCTGAGCTATATCGTCGACACGTATCTCCCCGACAAGCTTCAGCTGCTCAAGAGCTACTGAGGCTCGACCTCGGGGGACTGGTCCTCCCACAGGAGGACGCGGTCCATCTTCCTCTTGGTCCTAGCCCGCTGGAGCATGTTGTAGACCGAGCGGTGGCGGCTCCCGGACGCGAGCATCGTGATGGCCTCCTTGGCAAGCTTCGCCTCCGTGATCTCCCCGATTATCGAGACCGTTCGGCCGTAGACTGAGACGTAGCACTTGGTCAGCTCCTCGATCACCCTCCTCGACTTGCCGTTCAGCCCGATGATCCTCCCCCTGATCCTCTCGAGGCTGTTGTCGCTCTTGCCGGCGAAGTCCCTGAGGTCCATGACCTCGAGCGTCGTCTCCGGATCGAGCAGCTTGAGCGCCCTCTGCGGCGAGAACCCCCGCCCCACGGCCTCGACCACGTTCATCGCCCTGAAGGGGTCGCCTTCCTCTACCGAGGTGCTCCTCACCGTTATCTCCCCGCTCTGGCTGTCGATCTCCAGCGAGACATGACACGCCTCTTCGAGGTGCTTCTTGGTCTCGCCCTTCTTGCCTATGACGGCGGCGACCCTGTCAAGGGGCACTCTGACGGCTTGTTCGAAACTCATAGTATTATCGACTCCACCAAGTCCTCGGGAGCCTTCTCATAAATTCCCCGCCTCTTGAAGAACCTCACGAGGTTGGTCACGTCCCTCAAGAGAAGCTCTCTAGACTCCGGGTGCGTAGTCAGGACCGCCGAGCCCATGTCGAAGAGGACGCGGTAGCCCTCGAGCTTGAAGATGTTGTACTCGGACAGGTCCGCGTGCACGAGGCCTGCCTTCCGGTAGAGCGTCTTCACCATCTTCATCGTCCACCTGTAGTCTGCCTCGTCGACCTGAACCTCGGCGTAGATCGGCGCGTGTCCCGGAGGGACCCCGATGTACTCTGTGATCAGAACGTTCTCGTTGAAGGCGAAGGGCTTTGGGACGCGTATCCCCGCCGCCTCGGCTAGCTGGAGGTTCTTGAACTCCTTCTGGACCCAGAGGTTGACGATGTCCCGCGTCGAACTCGGGATCCTCGCGAACCTCCTGTCGCCGGCGATGTACCTCAGCCTCTTCTTGAACTCGGCCGAAGCGGTCAGGTAGATCTTCACCGCCCGCGGCGTCCCGTCGGCCGCGACGCCCCAGTACACCCGAGCCTCCTTGCCCGTGTTGACTACGCCGTTGAGGTACTCCAGCTGTCCGTTGCTAAGGAGGCGGTTGATCGCCCAGAGGGTCGCCCGGTCGAACACC
>JBEKFK010000238.1:1325-4313 GCA_050013375.1 Nitrososphaerales archaeon
GTTGCCGGCTCTCACGCTCGAACCTAAGGAGCCTCTCCCTGAGCTGTTCCTCTTTCAAGCTGGTCCTTTTGAAAGGGGAGCGCCGGTTAAGGCTTGTGCATCGGCCTCACCCGTGGCAAAAACAGAAAATTTATTAGTATACAACGTTTTGTTGTATACTGTCCGATTACCATGCATCACGACGTTGAATGCGTTAGCGTTAGGCTGGGTGGGCTGAATGCCAGATGAGAGCGGCCCCGCGGGAGGAGGGGACGAGGTGGGTAAGCTGAAGCAGGAGCTCAAGGAGAGGGAGGAGGAGGTCGAGGAGCTGAAGGGCAAACTAGACTCCCTGAAGGGATTTGACCTAGAGGCAGACCTCGACAAGGCGCGGAAGCTGATGGACGAGGAGAAACGCAGGAGCGAGGATTACCTAGCCCGCCTGAAGTACCTGCAGGCGGACTTTGAGAACTACAGCAAGCGGGTGGACCGTGAGCTGCGCGAAATGGAGGACTACTCCACCAGTGATCTGATGAAGAAGCTGCTTCCTGTACTTGACGACCTCGACCTTGCGGTCGCGACAGTGGAGTCAACACCCGAGGCGAAGGGCCTGCTCGAGGGCGTGGCGATGATCCGCAAGAACCTGGGCTACGTATTGGAGGGCGAAGGGCTGGGCGTCATCGAGGCCGTGGGGCAGCCGTTCAACGCGGAACTCCACGAGGCGGTCGAGAGGGTCGACGGCAAGGAGAACAAGGTAGATATGGTGGTAGCCGAGACCAGGAAAGGCTACGTCTTCAAAGACAGGGTCCTCCGTCCCAGCATGGTGAAGGTGGAGTCGGCCGTGAAGAGTGATAGTGAAATAGAATGAGCACACCAAGAGAAAAGATAATCGGAATCGACCTCGGCACGACCAACTCGGCCGCCGCGGTCCTGGAAGCCGGACGCCCGGTAGTGATACCGAGCGCCGAGGGCCCGACAGCTGCCGGGAAGATGTTCCCTTCAGTGGTCGCCTTCACGGCTGACGGCACCCTGCTCGTGGGCGAGCCCGCGAAGAGACAGGTAGTTGCGAACCCTGAGGGGACCGTCTTCGAGATAAAGAGGAAGATGGGGACCGACTATACAATCCGCCTCCAGGGCAAGGTCTTCAACCCGCAGCAGATCAGCTCGTTCATACTCCAGAAGATCAAGAAGGACGCCGAGACGTTCCTCGGTTACCCCGTCAAGAAAGCCGTAATCACAGTCCCAGCCCACTTCAACGACAACCAGAGGCAGGCGACGAAGGACGCAGGCGAGATCGCGGGCCTGGAAGTTGTCCGCATCATAAACGAGCCGACGGCCGCATGCCTTGCGTTCGGCCTGGACAAGACTGAGAAGGAGATGAAGGTGCTCGTCTTCAGCTTCGGTGGGGGCACCCACGACGTCACGGTAATGGAGTTCGGCGGAGGGGTCTTCCAGGTCCTCGCGACCAGCGGAGACACGCAGACGGGCGGTGCTGACATCGACTACGTGATCGTCAACCTCCTGCTAGACGACTTCAAGGCGAAGATGGGGATCGAACTGAAGAACGACCGGACGGCAATGGCGCGCCTAAAGGAGGCCGCCGAGAGGGCGAAGATCGAACTCTCCAATGTGATTACCACGGACATCGACCTCCCGTTCATCGCGAGCGACTCGACGGGCGCGAAGAACCTCCACTACACCCTGACCAGAGCGAAGCTCGAGGAGCTCGCCAGACCCATCGTGGAGAAGATCCAGTCCCCGATCAAGAAGGTCATCCAGGATGCGAAGCTCGAGATCAAGGACATCCAGAAGGTCATCCTCATCGGCGGCATGACTCGCATGCCACTGGTCAGGAAGACCGTCGAGGATGTGATGGGCAAGTCGGCCGAGAGGGGCGTCGACCCGATGGAGGCGGTCGCGATCGGCGCTGCCATCCAGGGAGGGGTCCTCGCGGGCGAGGTGAAGGACATACTCCTCCTCGACGTGACTCCTCTCTCCCTCGGTGTCGAGACCCTCGGCGGCATAATGACGAAGGTCGTAGAGAAGAACACGACGATCCCAACCAAGAGGACCCAGGTCTTCTCCACCGCCGCCGACTTCCAGACCACCGTCACCATCCACGTCCTGCAGGGCGAACGCGCCATGGCGTCAGACAACATCTCGCTGGGGATGTTCAACCTCGCTGGAATCCCGCCATCGCCCAGAGGCGTGCCCCAGGTAGAGGTGGGATTCGAGATCGACGCGAGCGGCATCCTCAACGTTGCGGCGAAGGACCTCGGGACCGGAAAGGAGGCGAAGATAACCATCAGCGCCTCGACCAAGCTCTCGAAGGAAGAGAAGGAGAAGATGGTGAGAGACGCAGAGCAGTACGCGGACCAGGACAAGAAGAAGATGGAGGAGGCGCAGCAGCTCAACGACGCCGACACGATGCTCTACACCGCCGAGAAGACCAAGACCGACCTCACCGGGAAGATCAGCGAGGCGGACGTAGGCAAGATCGACACCGCTTCCAGGGACCTTAGGAAGGCGATCGAGAGCAAGGACTTTGGCGCGGTCAAGTCAAAGGCCGACGCCCTGCGGAAGATCCTGCAGGATATCGGGTCCTCGGTGTACCAGCAGTCCGCAGACCAGGGCCAGGCGCCCCAGCAACCGGGAGCCGGGGGCGCTCCCTCCGAGGGGTCCCAGGGCCCTCAAAGCGATGGCAAGGTCACGGACGCCGATTACAAAGTAGTCGAAGACGAGAAGAAATAGGCGCCGGACCATATGAGCGGCACTCCTTCGCAGGACTTCTACGAAATCCTAGGAGTCCAGAGGAGTGCTTCGAAGGAGGACATCAAGACGGCCTACCGCAAGCTCGCCCTGCAGTTCCATCCTGACCGGAACAAGGATCCCGGTGCCGAGGACCGGTTCAAGCAGATCTCCGAGGCCTACGCCATCCTCTCGGACGACGACAAGCGAAAGCAGTATGACGTCTCCGGCAAGGAAGGGGTCTACCAGAGGTACGGCTCGGAG
>JBEKFK010000239.1:0-2987 GCA_050013375.1 Nitrososphaerales archaeon
CGCCGCCTATGTAGAGCACCTCCGGCTTTCCGTCCAAGGTCAGGAGCGGCGAGGCGCTCGTGGCGGGCGTTGGTGGTGTTACAGATGAAGGAATGCCTATCGCCGAGAGGGTCGAGTCGCTGACGCCGTAGAGCTCCTGGAGAATGGAGGGCGAAATCGGCTGGCCGTTGGAGGAGGAGTACTGGTCTCCTCGAACCTTCGAACCTTCCTCGGCTATGAGGGTCACGGCGACGACCATCGCCACGATCCCGACCACAACGGCGACGGTGAGGACGCGGCGGTTCCTCTGTTTTGCCCGAATTGCCGAGCGCCTCCCCATCTCAGGCCGGACCTCCTTGAGGCGATTTATCCGCCGAGGGGAGGGATGGAGAAGGTGCTTCGGGTCCCTCCTTCACCTCTCTGGTATGCGTTATGTCCTTCCAGAACAGGAAGTAGGTCACGATGGCGAAGTCGATGAGAATGGCGAAGTGCATGATGGTGCAGTAGACGCAAATCGCCTTGAGGACTACGAACTCTACCGTGACCAGGTAGGGGACGATTATGATGCCCAAGAATCGCCAGACGAAGAGGATCCTGAACGCCTTCCTGAAGAGAGGCTCGCTCCCGAACGCGACGGCGAAGACGAGCGCCAGGTTGACGAAGAAGTAGAGGATGGCCAGCAGGTCCAGGTTGATGCCGTAGACATTGTTGTAGGAGCTCGAGAGGACCGTGGCGCAGTTCACAGTGGCGCCCAGGATCTTCTCGGAGGATGTACACCAGAGGGGCTGCTTGTGGAGCAGTTCGAAGATGTAGAAGACGTACGAGGACGCCGCCATGCCCACGAGGGACATGACTATCAAGACCACGAACTTGGCCGGGGAGATCCTCATCATCTGCCTTGCAAACGGGGTGAATGGTTGAGGTTTGTTCAGAGCCGTCTGAACAAAGTATTTATCGACAGACGCCGCCGTTCGGCAGAATGCCGCGAGTCTCGGTTCTCCTGGGAGTTGCTGTGATGCTCGCAATTGCTGGCGCGTCTCCCGGGCTCGCTTGGCAGCCCTATTCGTCCAGCGGCATGGCGCAGCAGAGCGGAATGGGTGGCGTCCTTTCGGCTTCGAGCGGGGTGCTATGCTACAACTGCTCCGACCTTCAGGTCATCCAGCCGGCCGAGTCGCTCGTCTCGTCCCAGCCGACCGTCTTGCAGGTTGCCGGCAGCTCCCAGATGGTGGCGACTCCGAGCTGGTCTCCATACGACGAGGAGGACTCGCGGGTCTGGCGGGGCAAGGTCAGGTCACGGTGGGAGAGCCTCGGCTTCGATTCGGGGATCTTCGAGCTCTTCATAAGGATGAAGGGAGCCAAGACGAGGCTGAGCCTTCTGGACGCGCTGTCAGTCCCGAAGGACAGGATGCGGCTGGCCCGGGAGCTGGGGGTGGACTGGAGGGCGATAGACTACCACATCTACCGGCTGAGCAAGTGCGGCTTGGTTCAGGAGGACCGCGCGTTCGGGAACGTCAAGCTCTACGGGCTCACAACATCGGGAGAGGCCCTCCTGCGGCTGCTCAGAGAATCCGAATGCGATGGGAAGGCGGCGCCCATCGAAGCGACCTCAACGCTTTAGCTCGTCCCGCTGCGCAAAACTTCGCGAAAATCAAGACGGCCGACTCCCTGAGAGAACGCGGCTTACAGCCAGCTCAGCCTTGGCGAGTACACCATGCTCGCCCATGACGCGAGGAGCCAGCCAGTCACGCTCAACTTCACGGTCAACCTCAGGTGACTACTGAGAGCGAGTTCGGACATAACTATTAATCAAGAGTCTTGGCCGCATTCACACGACATCCTCGGATTGAGCGAACAGTCCTCCAAGAGCTACCGGAGCATCGCCTCAGCGATAGTCATTGCAGGTGTCCTGATCTCAGCGAGTCTGTTCGTCGCCCTGGATGGAGAGGTGAGAACGATGACCTCCACCTCAACGATTACCACGACAATGACCATCAGTGGTACAGAATTTCTGCCAGCCAACATGACGTTGGAGTACCTGAGCGCCTCGGGCAGTTGCTTCGGGCCCGGAGGATATGAGCCGTGCTGGGACAGCGGCTACAACGTTTCGGCCTACGTCTTCAACTGCGGAAGCGCCGCCGCGACCCCGCAAGGGTGCGCTCAGCAGGTAATCAGCACGCTGATACCAGCTGCGGTCTACACCATCAATATCCGTTATCCGTTCTCCAACCAGACCACACAGGAAATCAACCAGATAGTGCCTTCACTGGTCAACTGCTTGTGGTCCGTGCAAGGAGACGTCCCGCTACAGGGTTACGCCCACTGCATCTCGCTCACCTCAACTTCATTCATAATGGGCGAACAAGCTCCTCCGCCAATGTGACACTTCGTGCTTGTAATCCTGCTTCACCCATTCTAAGTGCCGATTCCTGACGGCTCATGTGGCGCGTGTCATACGCACTCCCAGTCAACAATCATTAACTGATTGAGAATCGCGTCGGGCGATAGGTCAACGACCGAGGTATTATATCACAACCACTCGATTATCACTACGGGCGTATGTGGTACAATGGCCGAGGATCAGGACGATTCGTTCAATGCCACCCGGGCTGAGGTCTTCGAGGCTCTCGGCCATCCCACTAGGATAAGGATTCTGCAGGCGCTGAACGAAGGACCACTGGGATTCTCTGAGCTGAAGAGGGAGGCAGGGATAGGCAGCAGCGGCCTCCTCGCCTTCCACCTGGGGAAGCTCACAGGCCTCGCGAAGCCGAATCCTGAGGGCGCGTACGCGCTTACAGACGAAGGGAGGGAGGCGCTCAGGATAGTCGAAGCTAGCAGGAAGCAACCTGAAGGTCATAGGGGTCGGACTTCCATCATCCACCTACCGCAACAAAAGGCCATCCTGGCGGGGCTACTCGCGGTCCTGATTGTGCTAGGTTCAGTGGCGGTCTATGAGCAGGAGCAGATTACGACCCTGAACAAAGACATCCCTTCCAATGTGGTTACAGTCA
>JBEKFK010000240.1:0-2981 GCA_050013375.1 Nitrososphaerales archaeon
CGGGGATAGCTACGGGGTCACCCTCTCCACGAATGACTTCGGCTTTACCACTTCCTCCGGCCCGGTCTCCTCCAACTTCGTGGTCAGGCTTTACGACGAAACCCAGACCCATTGGCTGGATACCTCCACACCGGTGGGATCGCCGGTGACGCTGGAAGCGCCCTTAGGGTACATTTACGGCAATAGCTTCAGCGGGCTCGTCCTGGCGGAGGACGGCAACGCCGTTACCTTCGCTTTCAACACCACGCTCGACACCCCGAGCGCCAGCGCCGTCAGTTTCGAATATGCCCTGGTCGATCAGTCCATCCCCGCCACCCTCTTCTTCGGCCCCGTGGACAATGCCCAAGGGAACCACGCCTACGCCGTGACCCTGAACGGGTCGCAATTCGGCCTGGCGGCGGGCCAAGCGGCCCTCAACCAGCAATTCGAGGAACAGCTTTACGATGGGACCGGAGTGACGATCCTGGGCGTCTCTCCCATGGGCACCTTGAGCCTGGAGAATAACGGCACCACTACGACCGACAGCCTGACCAGCGCCAGTCTCTCCTGCCTCTTAACGGGGACCGGCGGGGCTTGCCAGCAATTCCTCTTGAGCCTGGGCACCAGCGGAAGCGCCGCAGTGACTTCCACCGACCTCGTGGAGGTCGCGGACCTCGCCAATGGCGTGACCCAGGTGGTGGGCCCCCTGACCTACTCGGGAACGGGAAGTTTCCCCATCACCCTGCTCGCTTCGCAGTTCAATATCACCTCCACCTCGCCCGTCTCGGCGGCCTTCGGCGTGACGCTGGTCAATGACTCGGCCACGACGGTCCTGGGGTCCCTGGTCCCCTCGGGCTCGCCCCTCTCCCTGGTGGCCCCCCTCCAATACCTCTACCGCAACAGCGGCTACAACGACCTGAGCTGCCAGTCGGTGGCGGAGGACGGGAACTGCGAGGCTTTCAATTTCAACTATTACGTCACCTCGCCCAGCGGCGCCTCGGTGACGACCAAACTGAAACTGGTCGACCTTTCTTCTTCCGGGGGACCGGTTACGGTCAACGCCGGGTCGGTGACCGACAGCGGAGGCGGGTCCACCTCGGGCACCTTCGGCATGTTGGCCCAGCAATTCGGGGTCACCACGGCGGGTCAAACCGCCCTCAACCAGCAGTTCGAGGAACTGCTCTACGACACCAGCGGTGTCACGCTTTTGGATACCTATAACCTGAATACCCTGAACCTGGAAACACCCTCGCCCTTCCTGGCTTCCAGTACCCTCTCCTGCTTCCAATCGGATCTGGGTAACGGCGCCTGCCAGCAGATCCTTCTCACTTTATTCCCGGTGGGACCTGTGGGAGTGCCCAAGACCTGCTATGCCAGCGTGGCCGACCTGACCAACAACACCCACACCACCGTCGGGCCCTTCTCCTTCAGCGGCACCGGGTACAGCTACTCGGTCACCCTCAATGGCAACCTGTTCGGTTTGAACACCGCGGCTGCGGTCACCAACACTTCCTTCGCTGTGACATTGCTGGCGGAAAACGACAGCACGGTCCTCAATTCCTCCATCCCCGCCGGTTCGCCCGTTTCCTTCGAGGCGCCCTTGCAGACGCTCCTGCACACCGGAAACAACAACGTGTCTTGCCTGACGACCACCGAGGATGGGAATTGCGAATCCTTCAACTTTAATTTCTACGTGACCTCGCCCAGCGGCCCCACCGTGACGACCTACCTGAAACTGGTGGATCAGACCGCCCCCGGCGGTCCCCTCACGGTCAGTTACGGGCCGGTGACCGACAGTAGCGGCGGGGCGGATTCGGGTTCCTTCACCCTCTTAGCCCAGCAGTTCGGGTTGACCTCGGCGGGCCAAACCGCCGTCGGCCAGGTGTTCGAGGAATATCTCTATGCCGACGCGGGCGGGGTGACCTTGCTGGATAGCTACCCGCTGGGTACCCTGAACCTGGAAACGCCCTCGCCCTACCTGGCTTCCAGCTCCATCTCCTGCGTGCAATCGGACCCCAACAACGGCGCCTGCCAGCAGTTCCTGCTCACCCTGAACCCCGTGGGACCCGGCGGGGTCTCCAAGACCTGCTACGCCAATGTGGCCGATCTAAACAACAATACCCACACCAACGTGGGTCCCTTCTCCTTCACCGGGGCGGGCAGTTATTCCGTGACCCTCAACGGAAGTCAGTTCGGCCTCACCACGGCGGAAGCCGTCACGAACACGTCCTTCGCCGTGACCCTCTTGGCGGAAAATAACTCGACCGTCCTGAATACCTCCATCCCATCCGGGTCGCCTCTGACCATCGAAGCGCCCATCCAGTACCTCATCCACAACTCCAATAACGAGGTGGAATGCCAGACCACGGCGGCGGACGGGAACTGTAATTCCTTCAGCTTCAACTACTACCTGGACTCGCCCAGCGGCCTCACCGCCATTACCTACCTGAAACTGATCGACCTGACGGCGGCCGGGGGACCCATCACCGTCAATTACGGGCCCGTGACCGATAACAACGGCGGGGCCCAATCCGGGTCCTACACGGTCATGCCCACCCAGTTCGGCCTGTCCACTCCGGGCCAGATCGCGGTCAGCCAGGTGTTTGAGGAATTGTTGTATGCCGACGCCGGAGGCGTCACGCTGTTGGATAGCTACAACCTGGGCACCCTGAACCTGGAAAACCCCTCGCCCTACCTGAACGGAACCAGCCTTTCGTGCCTGGTCACCGACCCGGCTACGGGGGCCTGCCGGAGCGTGGCCCTTAACCTGAACCTTCAGGGCCCCACGGGGGCGACCCGGACCGTTTACGCGAATGTTTACGACCTCAGCAATGGCCATGCCGCCCTCACCGAAGGGCCCTTCACCCTCACCGGGGCGGGCAGTTTCTCCGTGACGATCCGCGGCACCGACCTGGGGCTGGCCACGGCCAACCTGCCGGTTTCCACCGCCATGGCCGTGACGCTTTATGACGAGACGAAGTCCCACATTTTGGACCAGACCA
>JBEKFK010000241.1:0-2977 GCA_050013375.1 Nitrososphaerales archaeon
GTCACCGGGTCCGGGTCTGGGATCGGAAGGGGAATCGCGAGGTTGTTCGCCAAGGAGGGCGCGAGGGTGGTAGTCGTCGACATCAGGCAGGAGGGCGGGGAGGAGACGCTCCGGCTCATCAGGGACGACGGAGGGGAGGGGATGTTCGTGCGGGCGAGCGTCCTGAGCACCGAAGAGATCAAGAGGATGGTCGAAGAGGTCGTCAGGGCCTACGGCAGGATAGACGTCCTCCACAACAACGCGGGCGGGTGGCAGCTCGAGCAGCACGACACGGTGCTCGAGAACACCGAGGCCGAGTGGGACAAGCTGGTCGACCTCAACCTGAAGAGCATCTTCATCGTCTCGAAGCAGGTCATCCCCCAGATGGTCATTCAGGGGGGAGGCTCGATCATCAACACGATCACAATAAACGCGTTCCTCACCCAGCCCGGGACCGCGGGCTACAGTGCCGCCAAGGCCGGGGCGTACACCCTCACCAAGGCGATGTCGCTGGACTACGCCAAGAACAGGATCCGGGTCAACGGGGTAGCGCCCGGGGAGATACTGACGCCCCTCTGGGAGAACAGCTACAACAGCCTCCCGAACGCCGAGGAGGTCAAGGCGTCGGTGCTGAGGAGGATCCCCCTGGGGAGGTTCGGCGCGCCGAGTGACGTGGCCTACGCCGCTCTCTGGCTCGCCTCGGACGAGTCGCAGTACGTCACGGGGCAGATAATCACCGTCGACGGCGGAATCTCCGCCGGCGTATACCCGTAGACCGGGCCCCAGTCCTAGGCGGTCTGGTCGAACTCGCGCATCACCGAGGGTATCTGCGCTACGAGGTCGGAGGCCACCATGTGGAACCCCACCCTCCGCGCCGCTTCTACCCCCGCGGCTCCGTTGATGTAGGCCGCGCAGCACGCGGCCTCGAACGGCGGGATGCCCTTCGCGCACAGGCCGGTGACCAGGCCAGTCAGGACGTCCCCGGTCCCACCGGTCGTCATCGCCGGAGTGTGGGTTCGGTTGAGCGCGACGGCCCCTCCGCCGGATATTATGTCGACGGGGCCCTTGAGAAGCACGGTGATCCCGGACTCCTTGGCCTTGTCCGTGACCAGGTTCACCCTCGCCTGCAGGTCTCCCTCGACCTTCGCCGAGAAGAGCCTCTCGAACTCGCCGTAGTGGGGGGTCGCGACCATCGGGAGCTTCTTCGCCGCCTCGAGCACCTGGGGCCTGAGCGCGTCGGCGTCCGCGACGAGCGTCTTGCACTTGGTCGAGAACCGAAGCAGGGCATGGACCAGCTCCTCGGGGTTCTGAGGACCGAGACCGGGCCCCACCCCAATGCAGTCGAGTTCTGGGAGCCAGCCCGTGAGCTTGTTGGCGTTCCCTCTCGTGAGCTTGCTGTCAGGGAGCGGTATCACGATGAGGTCCGGGGACATGGAGCGCACGGGGGTTGCGATGACGGCCGGGACGGCGAGATATACGAGGTCGAGGCCGGTCCGCAGGGCGGCCATCCCCGCGTTGAACGGTGCGCCATGGTAGATCCTGCTCCCTCCAACGATCGCGGCCTTCCCGTTCATCCCCTTGTGCGACTCAGCCTTCCGGGGCGGAATCTTGGATGCCACGTAGGCCCTGTCGATCTCGAGGATGTCCACGGCCCCTTCCCCTCAGAAGTTGTAGTGCCTCTGGGTCTGGGGCAGGCTGACCAGCGACTCCACCGGGCAGTTGAGGTTCAGCCGCTCCTTGAGCTTCGGGAGCGACTGGTCCATCGAAGCTATCGTGAAGATCCCCACTATCCTCGCCTTCGCCTTCTCGGCCAGCTTGACGAGGGCGTCTATGGTGATGCCGGAGTGGATGAAGTCGTCGACGATGAGGATGTGCTCGCCCTTCTTGATGGCGCTCTTTGAGAGGTAGAGGTACTTGACCGAGTCCGGGGAGTAGACGACCCGCTGCTCGTAGAAGTCCTCGATGCCCTGCTCCCTCTCCGACTTTGCGATCGCGACGTTGACGTTGAACTCGTCGGCCACCTCGACCGCGAGGGGGATCCCGTCGACCTCCATTGTCAGGATCCTGTGGACCTGCGACGGGCCGAACTCGCTGTAGACGACCTTGGCTATCTGCCTGAGGAGCCCGACGTCGATCACGGCGCGGGAGAGGTCGTAGGAGCCGTCCGGTGTGACCTTGATCTGGTCTGCGACGATCTTCCTGAGCAGCTTCTCCCGGAAGACGGCGACGAACTTCTCGGACCTCGCGGCGCTCGGGAGCACGTGCCCCCTGACGTACCTGCTGAGGATGGGCGCCGAGAGCCCCAGGATCGCAGAGAGCTCCTTGTAGCTGTAGTTCTTCTTCAGGGTGGAGAGCAGCTCCACCGAGGAGATGCGGGATTTCACGTCGGCCACTCGACTCAAAGCCTATCGCGCCGCAATTCACAGAAGGGTGTAGAAAAGCGTTACCATGCCGCATGGTCTTTGAGCCTTCCGTGCTTATGCTCAGTGGCCCAGGAACATCCGGAGCCACGAGGGGAGGAAGGCCTTGTCAGGGTAGTACAGGAAGAACCAGAGGAAGACCCCGCCGAGCAGGACGTAGGCGACCTCCCGCGGGAACCACTTCCTGGTGAGAAGGAACGCGCAGCCTATGGAGAGCGCGGGCATCGCGGGGAGCATGTAGTACGGGTAGGTGACCCGCCCGTAGAAGTAGAGCGCCACGTAGGCGAAGTAGGTGATGACGAACCAGAGCAGGGCGAACTGTGCGATCCTGAAGGACGGGGTATCGATCTTGACGGCCGTCGTGACGTCCGCTACGACCGCGGCCCGGCTCGTCCAGAGCTTGTAGGAGAGGAACGCGACGAGAGGCGCCCAGGCCCAGGTCAACCAGACCTCGAAGAAGTTGGAGACGCCCCAGTACCCCAGCGAGACGTACTGGTAGTTGCCGGGGTTTATCGTGACCCTCGTGACGAAGTAGCCCACGGCCGAATAGAAGGTCATCCAGCTGAAGGGGGTGATCG
>JBEKFK010000242.1:0-2976 GCA_050013375.1 Nitrososphaerales archaeon
CGCCGGGGCCCTGAACCGTCAGGGTGGCGCCTAGAGCGGTGAGTGCAGGGGACAGGTCGGACGCGTGGACAGCGTAGCACAGGTTGCCTCCGAAGAGGCTGTGGTAGTAGCGGTTGTCGCCTACTATCGCGTAGCAGACGTTGCCGCCGTTCCTCCAACAATCGTAGTTGTTCCGCAGATACCAGCACCAGACCTCCTGGTTGATGTTACCCCCGATGGTTGCCTGGTTCGCTATCTGGACGGTGTGTCCGGTGGCAGCGGAGGCCAGAGCTCCGTAGTACTGGTTGACGTTGGGATCGTTCTTGACGGTAGTGATGTTCGTTGTTGCCCCGATGGTGAGCCCATTGCCAGAGCTGTAGGCGATGCCGTCCATGCCGAGCTGCGAGATGTCGATGACCGTCGACGGGGTTAGGAGGGTCAGGTTGTTCTTCATCTGGTAGAGCAGGTCGGTTCCTCCCGAGATTGCTCTGGCGCTTCCTCCGTACTGGGTCAGAAGCGAGACTGCGTCGCTGACTGAGGTTGGCTGCAGGTATCCGAACTTGTTTATTTCAGTTCTCATTTCTATTCACCATCCACCTATAGCTTCCCGTTCTGCTTCATCCATTGCAGACCCAGGACGATGTCCTCCTTTCTGACGGGAGTGTGGATGAACCTGTAGCCACCCATAGCGTTGCTAAGGGCGTTCAGGATCATCGGGATGACGCTCATGAGAGTGTTCTCGCCGATTCCTACTGCCCCGAAGGGTCCGTATGGGTCGTTGTATTCTGTCCAGAGGGACTGAGCACGGTTAGGCGCCTGGTAGATCGAGGGGATCTTGTTGTCGAGGTAGTTGGGGTTAACGGCGCCGCCAGAGTACTTCAGACCGGTCGAAGAGTCGTTGATGTTCTGTTCGAAGAACGTCTCGCCGATTCCCAGTCCGATCATTCCGCCTTGGTTCTGGCCGTCCGCGCCCGCTGCGAAGATGACTCGGCCGATGCCAAGCCCGCCCACGTAGTCTATGACACGCACATCTGCCGTCTCGGTGTCGACTTCGACTTCGCAGATCTTGGTTCCGGGGACACGGTAGGCCGTCTTGGCTGGCGGGGTGTACGACCCGACGCCTGTGAGGCCAGCCGCCGGTAGGAGGGCGCATGCCGCCTTGAAGGTCATCTGGTTCTTGGGATTGGTGACGTCGAAGATGATTCCCGACGGCTGCCCGGAGAGACCCCCACCAAAGGCGAGGTTGGTCGCCTTCGTGCCTGCCGCGAGCTTGGCTGCGATGAGCGGGAACCATTGGGTTCCCAGGTTCGCAGCTGCCGCGACCAGCCCGATGCCTCCGTTGCGAGTCATCCTGCTGCCTGCCGTGACACCCGTGTCGGTGGTGAGCGCTGTGTCTGACATGACGACCTTCATGTTTGTAAGGTCGGGTTGGCCTAGAGCCTCAGCCGCGATGATCGGCAGGGCTGTTACACCTCCCCCTCCGTGGTCCATTCCTCCAGAGTACATGGTGATTGTACCGTTGGGTACGACGTTAATCTGGCCCGTGTCTGGTGCCGAGAGCGAGCCCTTGGAACCCGACGTGAGAGCCATTCCGACTCCCCTGAGCTTCTTCCCGGTCCCTACAGTCTGTCCGGAGTTGATGACCACGTTGCTGGGCACACCCCAACCCTTCCATCTGCCGGACCAGTTGAACGCCTTTGTCGTCTGGAGGTGGGTCAGCGGTTGTGAGTATCCGCTGAACGGGTAGGCTGTGGTCTGGTCGAATGCAGTGTTGGGATAGACAGTTCCGGTTGCGGGGTCGGTGTACGCCACTGTCCTCATGCTTGCGAGTCTGAAGACGGACGGGTCGATGTTGAGCTTCTCTGCGAGCATGTCCACCGCGGTCTCGACGTAGTAGCTGTTCTGGCTCTCGCCGACATCTCTCATTGGGCCGGCAAGTCCGTATGCGTTGCTGTTCGCGGAGTAGCTGACGAGGTTGGCGTTCTGGACGGTGTATATGGCGTAGAACTCGCCGAGGTCGGAGTTGGCTCCCCCGTTCGCGCCAACGTTCGCATAGATGACGACCTTGAACGCGCTTAGGACTCCGTTCTTGGCCGCTGCGGTGATGTAGCCGCGCTCCGGATAGCGGTTGGTCGTGGCAAGGGTGTTAGTGTACCTGGTGTGGAGGAACTTCACTACGCCTCCGGCCTTCTTCGAAAGGGCGGTTGCTATGACATACTCCTCGCCTGAGGACTTGTTTCCGAGACCCGTGCCGATCGACGCGTTCTCGAAGCCTCCGAGCGAGGTCCTGACAGTCACACTTGCCAGGGGCACTCCGAAGTAGTTTGCGAGAGTCGTCTTCAGGGACGCTGCGTACTGGGTGTTGCCCCAGACGTTGATATTACCTTCCGATGCCGAGGCCCACTGTGCGACCAGACCGCGTGGCTCGATGTCCATATGCTGGATGAACTGAGTGTCCAGCCTTATGGTGACGACAGCGTCGGCTTCCGCAATGGCTGCGTCCGCGTTGCCAAACTGAACCTGCGCCGAGGATGGCTGTGCCACACCTTCAGTGATCGACCCTCCTGGTGAATTGCCTCCGGGCCAGATCGCTGGAGCGTTGGCAGCTAGCGCGCCTTCAACGTCGAAGACGTAGGGAAGCGGCTCGTACTCCACCTTGACGAGGTTGATTGCGTCGTTGCAGAGCTTGGGAGTGGCCGCGCCTACGGCGACGACCGGGCAGCCAGCGTATCTCACCTGTGTGGTCGGGAGCGGACCACGGAGCCTGTTCCCAGAGGTCGAGTAGTAGGTATAGGCTGGGAGGAAGTCGGTGTCCAAGCCTGTCAGGGTTACGGCGCCGGCGGCCTCGGCCGCGCTCACGTCGATGCTCTTGATCAGCGCGTTGGGGTAGGGACAAGTGACATAGCCCATGTAGACGAAGCCGGTTGCCGCTGCGACTCCGACGTCAGTTGGCTGGATGTCGCTGGTGAACTTCTTCGTGCCGGTGACCTTCGCCAG
>JBEKFK010000243.1:0-2969 GCA_050013375.1 Nitrososphaerales archaeon
GTTGGTGAGGTAAGTGTCGTTCCTGATGGTGATTCTGTATTGGACTTCCATCATCATCTGATGAATAATCTCATTGTTGTAGTTGAGATCTTGTCCATTACAGGACACTTGGCCACCTCCTACTGAAGTCGAGCCCAGCTCTTCATATTTGACGAACGTGAGTGCGTTCATCTGAAGATCATGCGAATTCCCCTTGGTGTCGGTGAACTTCAGGGTGTCGTGCCAACGCTTGCAGTCAGCTCGGGAGACGAGGACCGGGATGTCGTAGCTGCTCAGGTGAGGGAGGGCCGTCTGGTGGTCGGCGTTGCCGCAGTACCGGGCGATCTGCGTCCTGCTCAAGGCGCAGTTATATCCCTCGGTGCGGTGATGCTTGACACTCTGCAGAATTTGGTAGGTCTTCTCCTTGTTCTGCACGACGTTGCTCTCCTTTGCCTCGCAGAGGTTCATGTTCTTGAACCCCCAGTCCTTCACGTCGGTGGGCTGGCTGCAGTCGTAGGCCTTGAAGGCGAACGGGTGCTTGATCTCCTTACGCGGCGATTCCGTCGAGGTGTTCTCAGTCTTGGCGAAGAGAACACTTGTCAGCAGCCGGAGTAGGAGAAAGTCTGTTCTCTCCATGATGAACGATGAACTGCGGTCACTTCACTAAAGAGATCAACGGTGAAATGACGCAGTATCGTGACTGCTAGACATATATACAAGTCCTGCGCGCGCGTCCCAGCGCTCTGGTTCACAGGCTTTCTTGCTGCTGGGGGCGGCGCAGGTGGCGACTCACTCGGAGTTAGGCAGCGACGAGTGCTCGTCGGCTGACCTAATTCCCTCGGGCCCGCTGATGACGCTCACGCTTGGAGTGATCGTCGCGGCGGCGGCGGCGACGGCGCGATCAGCTTCTTCTTGGGCCCGTTCGTGCTGTTCCCTTGCTTCTCGCAGGCGCGCGAAGTACGCAAGCCTGCGTACCCTCTCTAGCTCCAACGCCGTGTTGTCCGGAGGGGGCATTGGACGACCTTCGTCGTTATTCACAGAGGAATATGGCGGCGGAGGAGTTTCTTGCGAACGTCCGTTGCGACGCACGGGAGTTCTTCTAGGCAATCTTGACGACCCCGTGGTTCTGGTGGAGGACGTCATGGGAGAACTCCTTCCGCTGGACGAGGTCAAGTCCATGGCCTCTTGAGGCCGATAACGCTCGTTCTCGGACGTCACGAGCAGCCTCTCCAGGAGTGACCCAGATCGCACAGGTCCCAGAGCTGAGAAGTTCTGGTTCAGCTGTAGCAGAGGATGGCAAGGACCCGTCGGGTGCGATGCCATCGGGGGCAGGAAGCGGAAGTCGGACAGGGTCCTGCCCAACTGCTCCTGCTGCCTTGCAACCATAGCCTCCGGAGGAGTCATGGGTAGCGGCCGCGCCTGAGGGTTGAAGGGTGGGAACCCGATCAACGGCGGCGGCGGCGGCAAGTGCGTCCTGTAGTCGACCACTGGCGGCGGAGGGAAGAAGGGGAACGGCTGCAGCTCCGCGTAGTTGACGAAGGGCTGCTGGAAGTACCCCGGCTGCGTCGTCGTCGTCGTTCGCACTGTGTCTTGCACACAATGCAAAGGCGGTCCCACCTCGGTGAGCGTGGGGAGCAGCGGCGGCGGTGGAGGCAACACGTTGGTCGTAGTCCTCCTAACAGTGCGCGGCGGCAATGGAGGAGGACCTTCCTGGGAGGAGGAGTTGGCCCGGGGGAGGGGAATGAGCTTGATGTAGCCCGGCCAGCGTCGATTCTCGGCGACTGGCTCGATCCCCTCCGGGTAGGCGCAGACCACCCTGGTCTTGAGGACCGGGGACATGGTCAGCAGGGCGATGGGCTCCCCTGCGTGGATCTCCTCTCCCTCGGCCATGTTCCGGTTGTACACCCGGATGTGCAACCCGCCGGGGCCGGTGCTGCCGTACAGCTGTTGAGCCTCCACACGCAGTGCTTGGCGGAGGCTGGGGTGCTGCAGGATGCTCCCCACCGCGTACTCGCCGAACTCAAACGACAGGTCCATCCTGATTCGTTGGTAGGAGTTCGACGGGATGGTCACGTTCCGCCCCAGCTTGATCGTGTAAGCGAATGGGCGGCTCTCGTAGGGAAGAGGAGCGACGGCGGCAGGCCCCACAGGTCGTACGACGACCTGGTAGATGTCGTCGGGGTCCTCGCCCCGGTGCATTAGCACATAGTCGGGATACCCGTTTGGGAACTCGTGAGGGAGTCGTTGTCTTGGTGCCCCCACGTAGATGTTGGCCGTGGAGACCATCGGCGGCGGCTGCAGAGGGGCAGCGGCCGTGGTGACCCTAGAGGCGGTCACGTTCGGGTTTCCTTGAGGTGAATCCATGTCGACGTCAAGGAAGGAGGAGGAAGAGGTGTGCTCTAGTTACTGTCCGAAGAGTCAATGCGTTCCTGCCCTGGAGATCGCATACTCTTGTCGAGATCAGGCAGTGCTTTTGCCGCCGACGAAGGCGGCGTCGTCCTGGGCTGCTTCCCGACGGTAGGAGACCAGGGGACCTTCTTCTTCCTCACCCTCGTGCTCTTCCGCACGGGACTGGACAAGGTGACATTAGCAGTCCTTCTTTTTCGAGAAGAGGTGGATGGTTGCTGCTGCATACCCTCCGTCTCAGTACCACTGGTTGCTTCCATTGAAGTGGTTTCTTGGTTGCGACTTGGTACTGCAACTGCTTCAGCTGCCTTCCTAGTCCCATCGGCGACCGTCTTGTTAGGGTCTAATCGGGTGACATCATCGTTAAGTTGTACTTTGGCAACTTTTCCCCGACCAGGAGAAGGTTTGCTTCCCCTGGCTGCATCACTCCCTTCGGAGTCGGCGTCGTAACGTATCGCCTTGTTGGCAGCCAATTTCGCTGCGAGACTTGATCGGCGGAGACGCCGACGAGCAGCAGGGGCAGTAGGTGCAGCAAATGCAGCAGCAGCGTCTGCTGCAACTGCGCCGGCGGCACCAGCGACTTC
>JBEKFK010000244.1:0-2967 GCA_050013375.1 Nitrososphaerales archaeon
ACAAAGGAGAAACTGTCCCGTCTCGTTGGGTCAAGCGACCGCTCCATAGTGATATGACCTTGTTCAATAGGCGGAGCCCGACGTCGAAACCGGGGACCTTTGGCGAAGACCCCCTGGGGCCGAGGGTCATACGACCAGTCGACAAATCGCATTCTGTAACGTAATGCCCGGCGCGCGGACGACCCCGGGGTTGCAGCTCGGCAACTGTTCCAACTTCCACTTCTTCCCCGATTATGACCTACTGGGTTCGGTACCGGTGTGAACGCCAAGGCTCTTCACGAGAGAAAGAAGTGCGGTCTCGACGTCTTCGAATGGTTTCCTGCTTCGCTCGGCCCGGCACATCGCAACCGCACCTTCTGTTGCCGCGATGACGGTCACGGCAAGCTGTCGCGCTGAGTCCGTGTCCGTTCCGCCGGCCGCGCAGAGCTCGGTAAGTAGTTCCGTCCACGTTCGAAAGATGGTGCCGGCGTGATCCAGAAGATCATCGTCGGTTGTGGCGACCGTGACGGCTACGACGGCGCATCCGGCGGTGAGATGGGACCAGTCCAATAGGCCTCGCCATAGGGTGAGAAAGCGCTCGACCACCACCTCAGGCGGCTTTCCACGAGTGGTTTCCATCGCCGCCAGTCCTCGTTCGCTGGCCAGATCCAGCGCCGCATGTAACAGCTCAGGTTTCCCCCCCGGGAAATGGTGATAGACGGATCCTCGCGGCGAGCCGGTGGCCTCGAGCACCTCGGCGAAGGACGTGCCTTCGACCCCCCTGGTGGCGAGGAGACGCAGTGCACCCTCCACCATCCGGGCCCGGACAGCACCCCTGGGAGATCTGCTCTTCCCGCTGGACCCGTTTCCGGGCTCATCCATACGACCGTCCTCGATCCCGAATTATGCAGGAGATCATACTCGTGGTAGAAACTATGTAAGGTCACATACATAGCTAAGGAGTCGCCATGCCCATGATCGACGTCTACGCCGCCGCCGGAACGTTTCGGGATCCCCACCAGCTCGCCTCCGACCTGGCCCGGACCCTGATGACCATCGAGGGTGTCCCCGACATCCCCATGTTCCGACAGAACACGGCCGGCTTCGTTCACGAGATGGCGGGACCGGCCATTTCCAACGTGGATGGTGACAGTGGGTACGTGCGGGTCCAGGTGCTGACGAACGCCGGTGCCCTCGACAGGGACAAGCAGCTGGCCGTGGTCAGCCATTTCACTGACCTGGTGGCCGCGGCGGCAGGAGACCCCTCCCTGTCGAAGAGGACCTGGGTCCTTTTGACCGAGGCCATCGAAGGCGGCTGGGGCCTTGAGGGCCACGCCAACACCAATGAGGAGCTGGTAGCGGCGGCCAGGGCGCAGATCGCCGAACTTTCAGCCAACAAATCAAGCGAAGGCTGAGTCCGGGGCGTTCGACGAACCCAGGAGGGAAAGAGAATAATGACAAGACAACTAACGCAGTTCACCATCAGTGAAGTGATGCCGGCGTACTGGCGAGTCAGCTTCAGCAATCCTCCCATCAACCTCCAAGACCCAGACACTATCCTCGAACTGCAAGAGTTGGTCCGCCTGTTCGAGACTGACGATGACTTGCGCGTCGTGGTGCTCGAGAGCGCTGATCCAGACTTCTTTATCAATCACTACGACGTCTCGCGGGCTGCCGAAACACCGGTCGAGCCAGGGCCGACCGGCCTGCCGACCTTCATCGACACAACGGTGCGCTTAGCGACGACACCCGTCGTGACCATTGCGAAGATCCGCGGTCGCAATAGAGGTGGCGGAAGCGAGGCTGCCCTCGCCTGCGACCTCAGATTCGCGAGCCGCGAGAAGGCAGTGTTCGGGCAACCGGAGGTCGGCGCCGGCATGTTTCCTGGAGGCGGTGCGCTGGAACGACTCCCCTTACTCGTGGGGCGAGCCAGGGCATTGGAAATCATTCTCGCAAGCGACGACTTCGATGCTGACACGGCGGCACAGTACGGCTGGATCAACCGCGCTCTTCCGGATGACAAATTGGATGACTTCGTCGATACCTTGGCCCGCCGAATTTCCTCGTTCGACAAACCGGCCCTTGCCGAAGCAAAGCGCCTCGTCAATCGCCGGACTCTCCCGCCGGCCGAAGACCTCGTAGAGACGCAAGATCGCTTTCTCGCTGCCTTCACCTGGCCGACTCTTCGAGAGCGCGGAGCCAAGTTGCGGCGACGAGCAGCTGAGGTTGGACCTGACTTCGAACTCCGCTTCGGCCACTATCTCGTCGATCTCGGCGGCCAGTGAATCGGAACCGAGTGCACTCCGCGCCTTGAGGAACGTTCGTCCCAGATTGAGTTTGCCTGAGACTGTTTCAGTATCGAAAGGGCACCGCTTGATCGCCGTCGAGAAGCGCGGCCGGGTATTTCGGACAGCATGCGATCCCTTGACCGCCCTAAGCCTCAGATCATTGATGGCCTGCCCACTCACACTTCTCGACATCTAGGAGAAATCGCTCCACCGAGGCTAACGCCTGGGGCGTTCCTTTCTCGATATGCGTTCGCTGCTCGACCTGCTGAGGAAAATGACGTTCCACAAACGAGATATGAAGTGCCCGCCGTGGTTCACCAGAGATATTTACGGTTCCGCTGTGCCAAAGTGCCCCGTTGATGATGACGATCGTGCCGGCGGGGGCAATGAGAAGTTCCTCTTCAGGATGCCTCAGCATGGGGTCCACCATTTCTTGGTGGATATCCCGCGAATGAAGGTGGCTTCCGGGGACCACCCGGGTCGGGCCGTTGGACTCGGTGAAGTCATCGAGCATCCACAGAGCATTGATTAGGTCGCTGGATCCATTTGTTGTCCGTCCTTCGAGTTGGGGACCGGTGTCGATATCGCGGTGGAGAGCTTGTCCACCTCCTCTCAGGAGAGGATTGCGGGCGTTGTAGCCGTGAAGTTTGAACGGTCGTCGAATGATGGCAGCGGCGGCACCGAGCACCGGAGTATGGAA
>JBEKFK010000245.1:0-2954 GCA_050013375.1 Nitrososphaerales archaeon
CGGTCCACAACATCGACTTCGTCTCGATCCCGCCAGGGGCCACGATACCCGGGGGCACCCCGTCGTCGAACCTCAAGCAGGGCCAGTCCTACAGCGTTACGCTCACGACCCCAGGCACCTACACCTACATCTGTGACTACCACTCCTGGATGAAGGCCACCATAACGGTGACCGGGTGATAATGGATGGACCCCTGGCTTAAACGCTGGCTCTACACGACGAACCACAAAGACATAGGCATCCTCTACTTCATCAGTGCGCTCTACTTCGGATTCATCGGCGCTCTGCTCGCCATCTTCATGCGGGTCCAGCTCTCCGTCCCGCTCAACAACTTCCTCGGGGCTGCTGCCTACGACCAGGCCGTGACCCTTCATGGGCTGATAATGATTCTCTGGTTCCTCTCGCCGCTCGCGATCGCCTTCATGAACTACATGATGCCGCTCCAGATCGGCGCGAAGGACATGGCGATGCCGAGGCTGAACGCGCTCGGCTACTGGCTCTTCGTCTTCGGAGGGATACTCGCGACGCTCGGGTTCTTCCTCCCCGGCGGCAACGCGAGCGGCGGCTGGACCACCTACGTCCCGCTCTCGACCTCCTACACGCCGGGCCCCGGTCCGACCCTGGCCTTCCTCGGGCTGATAATGCTCGTCGTCTCCATCACAATAGGCAGCGTCAACATCCTGCTCACCATCGTGTACATGCGCGCCCCAGGGATGACCTGGCGGAAGATACCCATGTTCACGTGGTTCGTCCTCTTCACGATCCTCCAGATGCTATTCTCGTTCCCCTCGCTCCTGGCGGGACTGCTCATGCTTGTATCGGACAGGGTTCTGGGCACCGTTATCTTCTCGCTCCCAGTGTCCCAGGGGGTCGCGGCCGGAGGCTCCGTCCTCTGGGATGACGTCTTCTGGTTCTTCGGGCACCCAGAAGTCTACGTCGTCCTCCTGCCGGGCTTCGGCATGATCTCGGAGATACTCCCGGTCTTCTCTGGCCGTCCGATTGCAGAGAGGAACATCATCCTCGCGGTCACCGGGGCCGTCATCGTCCCGCTGAGCTACCTGGTCTGGGAGCACCACATGTTCATCACGGGAGTCAGCCTGACCGAGGACGAGGCGTTCAGCGTCGCGACCCTCTTGATCTCGCTCCCGTTCGACGTGATCATCCTCGCGTTCGTAAAATCGCTCGCAAAGTCATCGATTCGCCTGTCGGTGCCGATGCTCTTCGCGATCGGCTCGATCATCCTCTTCATCATCGGCGGAATCACGGGGGTCTTCCTCTCGTCCTTCGTGCTAGACGTCGTCTTCAGGGGGACGTACTTCGTCGTAGCGCACTTCCATTACGTCATGGTCGGTGCCGCGATCTTCGCCCTGTTCGGCGGGATATACTTCTACCTCCCCAAGATGACGGGCAGGATGTATCACGACACGATGGCGAAGGCCCACTTCATCATCTCGTTCGTGGGTTTCAACATCCTCTACTTCCCGATGTTCTTCCTCTACGACATGCCGAGGAGGATCTACACCTACCAGTCCATTCCGTCCTGGAACACGCTCAACATGATCTCGACCATAGGGGCGTTCATCTTCGCGGGCGCCCAGGTGCTCCTCATACTGAACCTCGTCTACACGCTGCGAAGCGGCGCCGTGGCGCCGGTCAACCCGTGGGGCGCGACCGGGCTGGAGTGGACGCCGACCATCATGGGCGCGTCCGGAGCCCACGACACCTCAGGGTCGTCTGAGGCGCACGCCGAGGGCTATCACGAGGGCGGCCACGAGGAGCACTACAGCCAGCGGCCCATCCAGCTCGCTGCGGGCATGGCTGTGACCTTCTTTGGCCTCTGCCTCTTCACCTACTACCAGACCTCCAGCGTCCTGATGATGCTCGCAGGGTTTGTGGTGCTGGGGTACACCTTGATCGGCTGGGCGGGGGACGACACCAAGAACAGGTTCAAGTTCCCCGACACGCCCTCCGAGAGGTGGCCCTTCACCGGAATCCCGAAGCTCCGCCTCGCCATGTGGATCTTCCTCTCCTCGGACATCATCGTCTTCGGCGCCATAATCGCGAGCGACCTCTACCTGAGGATAAACGACCCGGCGGCCTGGCCGCTTCCGGGCAGCATACACGACATCACCCTCGGCCTAATTCTCACCATCATCCTGCTCACGAGCGGGCTGACGGCGGTCCTCGCGCTGGAGGCCGCAAAGGCGGGCAAGAACAAGAACCTCATCCGCTACCTTTCCGCGACCCTCGTCCTCGCGTCCAGCTTCATGGTGATCAAGGCCTACGAATGGTACGGGTACATCGTGATAAGGAACCCGTCCTTCACGCCGTGGGGCGGCACCCTGCCTGAGAGCACCTACTTCTTCACGGTGGGCCTCCACGGAGCCCACGTCACCGCGGGGATTGTGGTGATGGCCTACCTCATCAACAAGGCGAGGAAGAACGGGTTCAGCACAAGCAACTTCACAGGGGTCGAGAACTTTGCGCTCTACTGGGCCTTCGTGGACCTGATCTGGGTCTTCGTCTTCCCGCTATTCTACCTATTGTAGGTGATATGATGAAAACGAGTCTAGCCGTTGGTGTCTGGTTATACCTGGTCGTGGCGACCGTCGTCGAGGTAGTCTCCTACAGGGTGAACCCCGGCGGCCTGAACATCGACATCGTCATCGGGGTCATCGCCTCTGTCAGCGCGGTCGTGACCGCCCTCTTCTCGATGAACATAAGGGAGGAGTCGACGGCGGTCAAGTACCTCTTCCTGATCCCGGTCCTCCTCGTGGGGGTCCTGATCGTCACTCTGCTTCTGGCGTTCCCGATAATTCAGTGAGAAAAATGAGCAACAAGATGAGCGGTTCGACGAAGATGGTCCTGGTGTTCGTGCTCGTGATCGCCATAGTGATCCCCATCGCACTCTCGGCGGTACTGATCAATGGTCCTCTGAGCCTACCGGCGAAGAC
>JBEKFK010000246.1:0-2950 GCA_050013375.1 Nitrososphaerales archaeon
CGACATCGACATGTAGAGCACCGATTTAGACATGCAATGGTCCTTTCCCGCGGGAACTTTTGAACTAATCACCAGTAGAGTGCATATTCCGGTGATTCCGGACACCCAGTCCGGGGTTTTCGGACACCCAAAGTCGGAGGCCGCATAGCGGCCGACGCTGGGTTCAGCTCTTGCCCCTGAAGGTCACCTCCTTCACGTCGCTGGTGTAGAAGTTTGTCATGAGGAATCGGCTCGTTTCGGTGATCGGAACGGGTTCTGCGGGCAATTCGCCCGGTGGTCTGGTCCAGCGCATCTGATTGCGGGGCGCACAGGGCCATACAGCGGATGGTTTCTTCGCCCTTGACCCGCTGTCATCATTTCTTTTGTCCCGGACGTGAACGCGGACGAGTAGGCGTTGCCGTCCCGGTCGGGGGGTCGTCTTCACCCTGTGAGCGACGCATCGATTCACCGCGCAGTTCGATGCGGTGCACGGTTTGGAGCAGGCGGTCCAAGATGCCGTCCGCGATGGTCGGCTCCCCGAGAGCCTCATGCCACATCTGAACGGGCAACTGGCTGGTCACGATCGTGGAGCGAAGCTGGGCTCGGTCCTCTATGACTTCTAGGACGTCTGCAGCCTGATCAGGGCCGACCGAACGGAGCACGAAATCGTCGATCACCATGACGTCTGCCCTTGCCCAGGTGGTGAGAAGACGCGACAGTCGACCGTCTGCTCTCGCGATGGCAATGTCGTCCATGAGGCGTGGGGCGCGCAGGTAGAGCGCCGAGTAACCCTGGCGGATCGCGGCATGCGCCAGTGCGCAGGCCAAGAAGGTCTTTCCGACCCCGGTCGGTCCCACGATCACGACGCAGTGGTGGCATTTCACCCAGTGCGACTCGGCGAGGCCGAGGATCTGGGAACGGTCAAGTCCCCTCGGGCGACGGAAGTCGACGTCTTCGATCACAGCTGTCTCACGCAGCTTCGCGGTCTTCAATGAGCGCTCGAGGCGACGTCCCTGACGCTCGGTGAGCTCCCGGTCGACCAAGAGCCCCAGGCGCTCTTCGAAGCTCAGTGCCTCGTAGTCGGGTCGTTCGCGTTGCTCAGTAAGGCCTCTTGCCATGGCGGGCAGGCGCAAGGCATGGAGCCCGTCGATGGTTCGGTTGTCGAGCATGGTTCTCCTCTCATTTGTAATAGGACGGACCGCGCAGGTTGTCGTGGGTCCGATGGGGCCTCGTGGTGCGGGGAGCAGGCAGGGGCTGAGAGTCGAGGTTGTGGCGGAGGATGGACTCGACGCTCTTGTAGGAGTAGGCCCGGGCAGACAATGCACGAGTGGCGGCTGCCTCCATGCGCGCTTGCCCGTGCTTGGCGGCTAAGCGCATGATGCCGAAGCAGCTGCGGAATCCCTGCTCGGGGTGAGAGCGAGACGCCATGATCGCTTCTATGAGCTCGGCGGTTGAAGGGCCGGTGTTCTTCGCCCAGGCCACAAGGCGTTCGGGCGTCCACTCGGCCAGGCGACGGTGCTTCTCGGGCATATGGGCCGGAAGTGTGGTGTATTCCCCCGATTTGTAGCTGCGCATGTGCGAGCAGACCCGTTCATGGGCGCAGAAGACCTCGACCACCTGAGCCGTCGCCCTCACGTCAACTCGCCGTCCGAGCAATTGATAGGGCACCGAGTAGAAGTGCCCTTCGTAACAGACGTGATAGTTGGGTGGGACCTTGAGGCCGAGCTTCCATGCCGCGAACTCATAGGGCCGATCGGGTAACGGCTTCATCGCCGGGCGCTCCAGCTCTTCATAGAGGCTGCGGCGCGTCCCGGACAGCTTCTTGAAGGGCCGGTCGTTGATCTCGGTCACGAGCTTTCTGATGGCCTGGTTGGCTTCATGAAGCGAGTAGAAGCGACGATTGCGCAACCGGGCGAGTATCCATCGCTCTGCGAGCAAGACGCCTGCTTCTGCTTTTGCCTTGTCCTTGGGCTTGTAGGCCCGAGCGGGCATGACGGCCATCGCGTAGTGATCCGCCATCTCTTGATAGGTGGCGTTTATGTCGGGCTCGTAGCGGTGCGACTTCGTGACCCCAGAGCGCAGGTTGTCGCAGACCACGATCCGCGGAACTGCTCCGAAGAAGCTGAACGCATGGACATGCGCGCCGATCCAGCTCGGGAGGTCCTGGGAGCGCACCGCTTCTGCATAGAGGTAGTTAGACGCCCCGAGCACTGCCACGAACAGCTCGGCTTCTAATAGGACAGCGCCGGTTCTGCGGTCATAGATCGAAAGCGTCTGGCCGGGGAAGTCAACGAAGCACTTGTCTCCCGCCCTGTGCTCTTGGCGCATGACCACGTCGACCGTGGAGCAGAACTGCTGGTAGTGGTAACAGAACTGGCTGTAGCCATAACCCTCTGGGTGGGACTGTCTGTACTCGAGCCACAAAAGCGCGAGCGTCATGCCCTTGCGCCTCAGCTCTTTGTGGACCGCCTTCCAGTCCGGCATCGGACGACTGACCGGCGCCGGCAGGGGCTTCGGGAAGAGCAGCTGCTCCAAAGCGGAGTCGCTGAGCTCGTCGGGCAACGGCCAGCGAAGGCCGGCCTCTTCGGCACGCCGGAGGTGGTCTGAGACAGTCGAGCGTGCGATGCCGACGGACGCCGCCACATCGCGGACGCTCAGACCCTGGCCCAGGGCCAATCGGAGGACTTCACGGACATTGCGCATGGCGAGACGGGGTCTGGGCATCGGCTGCGGGCTCCCTCGGACGGATCAGGTGTCCGGGGAGAGTGCCGTGCTCTCCTCACCTCACGCCAGCGCTACGCAGCCTCCAAACAGGTGTCCGGAATCGTCCGGAACAGGTGTCCGGAATCGTCCGGAATGGGTGTCCGGAATCGTCCGGAATCCTCATGTAGACGCCATCCTGCCTCCCGAGGAGGGCGAACGCTCTGTTTCGGCCCCGTTTCTTCAGCATCTGCGAACCATCGGAACAGAA
>JBEKFK010000247.1:0-2948 GCA_050013375.1 Nitrososphaerales archaeon
GACTTGCGGACCACACTCGAGGCATGGTCCACTGGCGGTAACGAGCCGCGACCACCGGTCTTCATTCTGGTCTGCAAGAACACCAAGCTGGCGAAGGTGATCTATGAGTGGCTCGGCGAGGGCTGGTCCTCAATTCACGTCCCCCCATCGCCTCTCCGCGAGCTACGGAATGAGAAGGGCGTAGTGCGGACGATCCGCGTTGATTCCAAGGTCGTGGCCGACACCGACACCGAAGGCGCAAAGTCTGATGAAGTCGCCTGGATGAGGGCTACGCTCGCTACGGTCGGCAAGCGAGACTGGCCGCGCGACGATCAGGCTAGGCCCGTATATCCCGAAGGCTTCGACGGGCTCGCCTCGAAGTTGGGACGACCGCTCCACCCGCCTGGGCGCGATATCCGGTGCATTGTGTCCGTGGGCATGCTCACCGAGGGCTGGGACTGCAACACCGTCACGCACATCGTGGGTCTCCGCCCCTTCATGTCCCAGCTGCTCTGCGAGCAAGTAGTTGGACGCGGCCTGAGGCGACGCGACTATGAGGTGGGGGAAGACGGGCGGCTCACCGAGGAGGTGGCGAAGATTCTCGGGGTTCCCTTCGAGATGACTCCCTTCAAGAAGGTGGGCACGGGGCGCACGGTCAAACCGAAGCGGTACCATGTTGTGGCGGCCGCGGAGCGGGCTGCGTTCGAAATCACTTTCCCGCGGGTCGTGCGCTACGACCAGAAGATCAGAAACCGCGTCCACATCGACTGGGCCCGCGTACCAACGATCCCAGTCGACCCCATGAAGATCCCGGACGAGGTCAAGCTGAAGGCTGGCATTCCCGCCAACAGCGGGCGGCCTTCTCTACTCGGCCCTGGCACCCTCTCAGGACTAGACCTTGACCGCTGGCGCTCGGAACAGCGGTTGCAGGAGCGAGAGTTCGATCTGGCTTCAGCGTTGACGCGCGAGTACGTGAAGCGGCCTACCTGCGAAGCCCCAGCACACGTGTTGTTCCCACAGCTTCTCGCCGCAGTTCAACGCTTCGTATCTGAGAAGGTGAAGGTCTACCGAGATGAAGCAAGGATGGATGTGTTCTTGTCCCCCTACTACGGATGGGCGGTCGAGGAGCTCGTCGAGGCCATCCGTCCGGCCGCAACCGGGGGCGAGGTTCCCGAGATCGCGCTATATGAGGAGGGGCGGCCTCGGGGCTCGACTGCGGAAGTCGACTTCTGGACCTCGAAGAGCGTGCGAGAGGCCACCCGCTCACATCTCAACTATGTCGTGATGGACACGACGCGCTGGGAACAGTCCACCAGCTACTACATTGATACCCATCCGAAGGTGACTGCGTTTGCAAAGAATCAGGGCCTAGGATTCGCGATACCGTACCTTCACAACGGTCAGGGGCACGACTATGTACCTGACTTCCTTGTCAAACTGGTAACTGGAATGACGCTGATCCTCGAGACCAAGGGTCACGACGACCTCGCCGAGGTGAAGGTGGCAGCGGCGCGCCGTTGGGTGGATGCCGTCAATGCAGAGGGGTCTTTCGGTGTGTGGGGTTACGCGATCGCCTACAACCCGAACGACGTGCCGCGTTTGATATCGGAGGCTGCGGGTGCAGTAGTGGCGCCCTGATCGTGACCTCGCATGGCGCGGCTGGCTTCCTAAGCTTAGTCGGGTCCTAGCGACAATGACTGACTGGTCGCCGTGATGCCGAGCAGACGAATGCTGGTTCCAGGATAGGGGTAATCCGTGTCGATCTCGCTGACATCCCAATCGCCTGGAGCTTCAAAGACGATACGCTCAACGAGCTTGCCACAGAACACGGGCACGCTCAGAACGACGCTGTCCGGGTCGTCCGTCTGCAGAGCGAAGTTGCGGCGATCGTTGGTGAGGATGATTCGCCGATCGTGAAGGCGGTCGCTCGTGGGGAGCCCGTAACCGTGCAGCAAGGCGCAACGAACCTCATAGACAATGGCTGCGTCTGTCTCCAAAATGCGGTGGCCTGTCAGAAGTCGGATCCATCGCTGGCGTACCGGCTGATCCCGAGGGCCAGACAGGCTGTCGAGGACAACCATGCTCAGGGTAAACGCCGTCCAGGAAGGGTTGGGTGAGCCGTCACCGGTGGTCGGGTCGCGGCCGTTAGCCTTGCGCATGTCCCGCATTGCGAGAACGAGGGTCGGGTAGAGGTTCTGAGCCCGTGGCGGGCAGGCAAGCATGGGGATCGGGTTGTCGCCCTGGTCAAGCATGGTCGTCATGCGCCCGCCCTACACCAGGGTCGCGCGGGACCTGGGACGCACGTACGGTTCCAGCGCCGTCAGCACCCGTGGAATGTGGTCAAGGAGCAGGGTAAATAGGGCCTCGACGTCCATCACCCCCCTCGACGGCGGATTCCCCCTTGATCCGATCAAGTCGATAGCCACTATCGGGGTCCCGCTGACCTGCACCTTCACATCCGACTTTGCAAGTCGTCCGGGACCAGCCGAGAGATGGTGGATATTTGCGCCGTCTGGAGCGAATCCTATTCCGCCCTCACGGTCACGAGTGACGACACGTTTGAAAGTGCCAGCAACATGAATATCGGTAATCGTGTTGAGGAGCCCAGCGCTGAAGACGACGAGCTGGCGGTGCTTGTCAGCGTTGTTGAGCCTGCTGAGTTGGTAGAGAGCCTCTTGCTCGACCCCTTGTCCCACGCCGTGGTACGGCTGCAGTCGCTCAATGATTGCGATCGCGCTATCCGGCATTCCGTTGACGGCCTCTCGGAAACGGCGACGGCGATCGGAATCACGCACCACGTACCGGCGGTGTTCCCGCTTCCAAATGGGCTCGGATTCGATAGGGAAACTCGCCTTGGAGCGCCGCCGCGAGGGTACGAGGGCGACGGCAATGTGATCGAGGGCGGAGCGCAGGTCGAAAAGGGCATCACCGGCGATAACGGCGACCCCCGGGGTCGGCTGGGCCGTCAG